>NZ_JAFMOT010000185.1:0-264311 GCF_019049695.1 Rahnella perminowiae | reverse complement strand
GCTTCAGCCTCGCGGAGGATACTGATGATCTGTTCGTCGGAAAAACGCTTCTTCATGGGGATGTCCTCATGTGGCTTATGAAGACATTACTAACATCGTGGTGTATTAATCAACGGGGAGCAGGTCAGATCCTTTCCTTCTGTGCCTGTCCCCCCTCATCCGAAATTCATTACCATTTTACGAAAAAATAATTCATTTCTATCTCATTGATTAAAATTAATTATTTTTACAATAAAAAATAAAATGGAAATCATTTTTGATTTTATGAAATTACTGATTACGCTTAAATCTATCGGGCAATAAATGACCAGAGAAAGATCGCCTCAGGAGCATGGGGGCATCTCCGGTGTGTTTTCGACCGTAACAGCGTCTGTTCAGTGAAGTGCTCTGGCAGATTAAACAGATAAATCAGGAGATAAATGATGTCTGAGCAAATTACCCGCAGTCAGCTTGGTTTTACGCGCCGGTTTGGTGAAAATGAAGCACAGATTCTGACCGAAGAAGCCGTTGATTTTTTATCTGAACTGGTTATCCGTTTTACCCCGCTGCGTAACCGCTTACTCGCCGATCGAATTGCCGTACAGCAGAAGATAGATCAGGGAACGTTGCCTGATTTTGTTTCGGAAACAGTTTCCATAAAAAAATCAAACTGGAAGATTCGAGGTATCCCGGCAGACCTACTGGATCGCCGGGTAGAAATCACCGGTCCTGTTGAACGCAAGATGGTGATCAACGCGCTTAACGCTAATGTAAAAGTTTTTATGGCGGACTTTGAGGATTCCCTTGCTCCGGACTGGCAGAAAGTTATCGAAGGGCAGATAAACTTACGCGATGCGGTGAAGGGGACGATCAGCTACACCAATGAATCCGGCAAGATTTATCAACTCAAGCCCGATCCGGCCGTTTTGGTTTGTCGTGTACGTGGTCTGCATTTACCCGAAAAGCATGTGAACTGGCAGGGTGAGGCTATTCCCGGTTCTTTGTTCGACTTCGCTTTGTATTTTTTCCATAACTATCGCGCCTTACTGGCAAAAGGCAGTGGCCCCTACTTCTATCTGCCAAAAATGCAGTCTTATCATGAGGCTGACTGGTGGAGCCAGGTCTTCAGTTTTGCCGAGGATTATGCAGGATTATCGCGCGGCACGATTAAAGCCACGGTGCTGATTGAAACCCTGCCTGCGGTTTTCCAGATGGATGAAATCCTTTACCACCTGCGTGATCACATCGTCGGACTGAACTGTGGTCGCTGGGATTACATCTTCAGCTATATCAAAACGTTGAAGAATCATGCTGATCGTGTATTACCTGACCGCCAGTCTGTGACCATGACGCAACCTTTCCTCAGTGCGTACTCGCGTCTGCTGATCAAAACCTGTCATCGCCGTGGCGCATTTGCGATGGGTGGCATGGCGGCATTTATCCCAAGCAAAGACGTTAAGCGTAACGAATGGGTACTGAACAAAGTCCGGACGGACAAAGAGTTTGAAGCGAATAACGGACATGATGGTACCTGGATAGCACACCCCGGGTTGGCCGACACGGTACTCGAAGTGTTTGATAAAGCGCTGGGTGACCGCGTAAATCAACTGGACGTATTACGCGAAGAAGACGCCGAAATTACTGCCGGGCAGTTGCTCGAACCATGTTCAGGCGATCGTACTGAAGAGGGTATGCGCGCCAATATCCGCGTCGCGGTGCAATACATCGAAGCCTGGATTTCTGGCAACGGCTGTGTCCCGATTTACGGGCTGATGGAAGATGCCGCCACGGCGGAAATCTCCCGTACATCAATCTGGCAATGGATCCACCACGGCAAAACGCTTAATGACGGACAACCCGTGACGAAGCCGTTATTCCGCCACATGCTGAACGAAGAAATGCTGGTCATTCAGCAGGAGTTGGGCGACCAACGCTTCAGCGCAGGACGGTTCACACAGGCAGCTGCGCTGATGGAAAAAATCACCACACAGGACGAATTAATCGATTTCCTGACCCTGCCCGGCTATCAGCTGCTGGCCTGATTCTTCTTACCCTACACATAAAAAGACCGGAGCATTTGCCATGAAAACGACACGTACTCAGCAGATTCAGCAGCTTGAAGAAACCTGGAACCAGCCGCGCTGGAAAAATATTACCCGACCTTACACGGCGGCAGACGTGATTAGCCTGCGTGGTTCAGTCAATCCTGAATGTACGCTGGCACAGCACGGTGCGGCGCGCCTGTGGGATTTACTCCACGGTGGATCGCGTAAAGGGTATGTGAATTGTCTTGGCGCACTGACCGGCGGACAGGCATTGCAACAGGCAAAAGCGGGTATCGAAGCCATTTATCTTTCCGGGTGGCAGGTTGCCGCAGATGCCAATACAGCTTCCAGTATGTATCCCGATCAGTCTTTGTATCCGGTAAATTCGGTACCTGAAGTGGTGGCGCGCATTAACAACACTTTTCGCCGTGCGGACCAGATTCAGTGGGCCAATAACATTGAACCTGGGCTGCCGGGCTATACCGACTATTTCCTGCCGATTGTGGCCGATGCTGAAGCCGGTTTTGGCGGTGTACTCAATGCCTTTGAGTTGATGAAATCCATGATTGAAGCGGGTGCTGCCGCTGTTCATTTTGAAGACCAGCTTGCCGCAGTGAAGAAGTGCGGGCATATGGGCGGCAAAGTTCTGGTGCCGACTCAGGAAGCGGTGCAGAAACTGGTCTCCGCGCGCCTTGCCGCTGATGTTCTTGGCGTCCCGACGCTGTTGGTGGCGCGTACTGACGCTGATGCGGCAGATTTACTGACGTCAGACTGCGACCCTTATGATAGCCAGTTTATTACCGGCGAAAGAACGCATGAAGGCTTCTACCGGACACACGCCGGTATTGAGCAGGCCATCAGTCGCGGGCTGGCGTACGCACCTTATGCCGACGTGGTATGGTGCGAAACATCAACGCCTGATCTGGCACTGGCTCAGCGTTTTGCCGAGGCCATTCATGCAGAGTTCCCGGGAAAATTGCTGGCCTATAACTGTTCACCATCGTTTAACTGGAAGAAAAATCTCGATGATAAAACCATCGCCAGTTTCCAGGACCAACTGGCCGCGATGGGCTATCAGTATCAGTTCATTACGTTAGCAGGTATCCATAGCATGTGGTTCAACATGTTCGACCTTGCTCATGCCTATGCGCAGGGAGAGGGGATGAAGCACTACGTCGACAAAGTACAGGAACCGGAATTTGCAGCCATAAGTCGCGGCTACACTTTCGCCTCGCACCAGCAGGAAGTCGGAACCGGTTATTTTGATAAAGTCACCACCATCATTCAGGGCGGCCGTTCCTCGGTCACCGCCCTCACCGGTTCTACCGAAGAACAGCAGTTTTCCTCTGCGGCACACTGATATTTATCAGGCCCGGTAAAAGCCGGGTCTTTTTCCTCCGGGAGTCGCCACTATGCGTATAGAGTTGTTGATTGCGCAGACTATTTTGCAGGGGTTCGACGCACAGTACGGCCGCTTTCTCGAGGTGACATCGGGGGCACAGCAGCGCTTTGAAAATGCCGACTGGCCGGCGGTACAGGCAGCAATGAAGCAACGTATCCATTTGTATGACCACCATGTCGGGCTGGTGGTTGCCCAGCTCAGATGCATTACCGGCCCGCATTTTTATGATGCCGCGTTTCTGATCCGCGTAAAGGCGTGTTACTCCGGATTACTGCCTGATTATCCGCGGGCTGAAATAGCCGAAAGTTTCTTTAATTCAGTCTATTGCCGCATTTTCAAACATCGTGATCTGACCGCAGACAAACTTTTTATTTTCAGTGAGCAGCCTTTCCGGTGGCCGCAACATTGCGGCCGTCCTTTGTCACGTCTTTACCCGGTTCAGGGCCAGCTTGCCGGCACACTCGCAAGAGTTCTTCATGACCTGCCGGTGCGCTTACCCTGGGAGAATACGCACCGTGACGTAGATTATATTGCTACGGCATTACAACAACGTTTCCCCGCAGAGTGGCTTGCAGAGGCTGATATTGAGATTGCCACCGAGATTTTTTATCGCAATAAAGCCGCATGGATAATCGGTAAAATCAGGACCGGCACGCAGGTATTCCCTATGTTATTGCCGGTGCATCTCAGCAGTCATCAGAAGCAGTTGTTTGTTGATGCCTGTCTTACCGAAAGCAACGATGCCAGTATAGTCTTTGGCTTTGCCCGCTCGTATTTTATGGTGTATGCACCGCAGCCTGGCGCGCTGGTTGAGTGGTTACGCGAGATTCTACCGGCCAAAACCACGGCTGAGCTGTACAGCGCTATCGGTTGCCAGAAGCATGCAAAAACCGAATGTTACCGTGAACATCTGCGCTTTATGGCGCAAACCGATAAGTCTTTTATTATCGCACCCGGTGTTAAAGGAATGGTCATGCTGGTATTTACCCTGCCTGGCAGTGACCGGGTGTTCAAAGTGATAAAAGATAATTTTGCGC
This sequence comes from Rahnella perminowiae, assembly GCF_019049695.1. Lineage (NCBI taxonomy): Bacteria > Pseudomonadati > Pseudomonadota > Gammaproteobacteria > Enterobacterales > Yersiniaceae > Rahnella > Rahnella perminowiae. Next base: position 259,848 of record NZ_JAFMOT010000185.1, on the reverse strand, counting down.
CGCAGAAAGAAGTGACCGAAGCACAGGTCAAAGCCTGCTATCAGTTGGTGAAAGAACATGATCGTGTCGGGCGGATGGCCGATACGCAGGAGTTTGAGCACTTTGTTCTGCCGAAGAAAAATATCAGTCCTGAACTGATGGCTGAACTACAGCGTGAAGTACCTGCCAAGATTGAAGATTTGGGAGACAGCATTGCGCTCAGGCACCTGTATATTGAACGGCGTATGACGCCGCTGAATTTATATCTGGAACAGGCCAGCACTAAGCAGCTTCATGATGTGATTGAAGAATATGGCAATGCAATTAAACAACTGGCTGCGGCTAATATCTTTCCCGGAGACATGTTGTTTAAGAATTTTGGTGTGACTCGTCATGGCCGGGTAGTATTTTATGATTATGATGAAATCTGCTACATGACCGAAGTGAATTTTCGCGATATTCCCGCGCCACGTTATCCGGAGGATGAACTGGCCAGTGAACCCTGGTACAGCATTGCGCCAGGTGATGTTTTTCCCGAGGAATTCCGGCATTTTCTTTGCAGCGACAAACGCCTTGGTCAGATGTTTGAAACGCTACACAACGACCTTTTCAGCGCCAGTTACTGGCGCGGTTTGCAGCAGAGGATCCGTGAGGGGCATGTCGAAGATGTCTTTGCTTATCGCCGTTCGCGGCGTTTTAGCCATCGTTAATAAACTGAAATCCTGCCGCATAATGGTGGGATTTCAGCATCTCTCTCAGTGTTTTCCGCCGCCGTAGGCCTGCGTGATTTCTTTCGCCGCGTGAATCACCAGAGCCCCCAGTTCCGTCACTCGGTCATCGGTGATGCGCGAAACCGGACCCGAAATGGAAATGGCCGCATAGGCATCGTTATGCTCGTCATAGATACAGGTCGCCACACAACGCAAACCGAGCGCATGCTCTTCATCATCAAAGGCATAACCGCGTTTACGGGTATCTGCCAGCTCCTGTTTCAGGTTCGCCGGAGACGTTTTTGTTAACGGCGTATAACTGTGCAGACCGATTTTGTGCAGCAGTTTTGCCAGACGTTCTTCCGGCAGGGTTGAAAGAAACGCTTTGCCGGCACCTGACGCATGCATGGGTAATTTTCCGCCAATAGGCGCGGACATTCTCATCAGGGCATTACATTGCACCTGATCGATAATGATCGCCTGATAATCACTATGATCCAGCACGGCCAGATTGACCGTTTCGCCGGACTCCTCCATCAGGCGGCGTAGCATCGGGTGTACCATGGCCAGTAAATTACGGCTTTGCAGGAAACTACTGCCCACGATAAAAGCGTGCGAGCCTATGGTCCACAAGCCCAAATCTCCGACCTGACGAACAAACCCCTGCTGTTGCATGGTGGTCAGAAGGCGGTGGGTGGTGGAGTTGGGTAAACCCGCTTGCTGGGCGAGATCGGTCAGCGCCACGCTGCCCTGAGCTTCGGCAATATATTCCAGCAATTTAAGGCCACGCGTCAGGGACTGAACTTGTCCGGTTGCAGCACTGCTGTTGGCGGCAGCAGCTTTAGTTTTCTTAGCACGTTTGGCCGGAGCCGATACGGACGTTGCCATGAGCCTGTTCCTTGTAAGATGCGCCAAAAGCTGGCGAAGAAAAATCATTTTTGGAATGGGTTTTCGTTTTTACAGTATGGATCGCAACGTGCCTTTACGCTCATCCGATGTGTTGCATGTGTGTTGCATGGCGTTTGCGGGATGTCTTCCCGAATTGAAAAAGTCTCACGTCAGCGCGGCCTTTTGGCTGAGGAAGATATGCTAGGATGTTGACCATAATTTCCGGCGCATGAATGAATAATTTGCCGGGTGTGCGTGATGGGTGATGAGGTGAAAGTGACTAATCGAGTTGAGGCGCTACATAAGCAGCTGGCACAGCGCATTTTGGTTCTGGATGGCGGCATGGGCACTATGATCCAAAGCTATCGTCTGGAAGAAGAAGATTACCGCGGTGAGCGTTTTGCTGACTGGGAAAGCGATCTTAAAGGCAATAATGATCTGCTGGTGCTCTCCAGACCTGAAGTGATCATCGAGATCCACAACGGTTATCTTGCTGCCGGTGCAGATATCCTCGAAACCAACACGTTCAACTCCACCACGATTGCAATGGCTGACTACCATATGGAATCCTTGTCGGCTGAAATTAACTATGAGGCCGCGCGGCTGGCGCGACAGTGCGCCGATGAGTGGACTGCCCGTACGCCGGATAAACCGCGTTATGTCGCCGGGGTGTTAGGCCCGACCAACCGGACGGCATCGATTTCCCCTGATGTTAACGATCCCGCATTCCGTAACGTAACTTTCGATCAGCTGGTTGACGCTTACCGGGAATCTACCCGTGCGCTGATCGAAGGAGGGGTCGATCTGATCATGATCGAAACCGTATTCGACACACTTAATGCTAAAGCCGCCACGTTCGCAGTTGAAAGCGAATTCGAAGCGATGGGTATTGTCTTGCCGGTCATGGTTTCCGGCACGATTACCGATGCCTCCGGCCGTACTTTGTCCGGCCAGACAACCGAAGCATTTTATAACTCATTACGCCATGTGAAACCGCTCACCTTTGGCCTTAACTGCGCCCTGGGGCCTGATGAATTACGTCAGTATGTGGCTGAGTTATCCCGTATTGCAGAATGTTATGTCACCGCACACCCGAACGCCGGTTTACCTAACGCCTTTGGTGAATACGATCTCGAAGCTAAAGAAATGGCTGAGCATATTGCCGAATGGGCACGCTCAGGCTTTCTGAACATCGTCGGTGGTTGCTGTGGTACCACGCCTGCGCATATTGCGGCGATGGTGAAAGCCGTGGAAGGCGTGCCGCCCCGTGCTTTGCCGACCATTCCTGTTGCCTGCCGTCTGGCAGGGCTGGAACCGCTGACCATCGATCCACAGACGCTGTTTGTGAATGTCGGTGAACGTACCAATGTGACCGGCTCCGCGCGTTTCAAACGACTGATTAAAGAAGAAAAGTATGCGGAAGCACTGGCTGTAGCCCGTCAGCAGGTAGAAAGTGGCGCGCAAATTATTGACATCAACATGGATGAAGGAATGCTCGACGCCGAAGCGGCGATGGTGCGTTTCCTCAGCCTGATTGCCGGTGAACCGGATATCGCCCGTGTGCCGATCATGATCGACTCCTCCAAATGGGACGTCATCGAGAAAGGCCTGAAATGCATCCAGGGCAAGGGGATTGTTAACTCCATTTCCATGAAGGAAGGCGAAGAAGCCTTCCTGCACCATGCCCGTATGGTTCGCCGCTACGGCGCAGCCGTGGTGGTCATGGCATTTGATGAAACCGGGCAAGCGGACACCCGTGCCCGCAAAATTCAAATCTGCCGCCGTGCCTATAAATTGCTGACTGAAAAGGTCGGTTTCCCGCCGGAAGATATTATTTTCGACCCGAACATCTTTGCCGTAGCGACCGGTATTGAAGAGCACAATAACTACGCCGTTGATTTCATCGAAGCCTGTGCTGATATTAAAGCACAACTGCCGCATGCGTTGATTTCCGGCGGTGTTTCCAATGTGTCCTTCTCGTTCCGCGGTAACGAACCGGTGCGTGAAGCCATTCACGCTGTCTTTCTGTATCACGCCATCCGCAACGGTATGGATATGGGTATCGTCAACGCCGGCCAGTTGGCGATTTATGATGATTTACCGGCTGAACTGCGCGACGCCGTGGAAGATGTCATCCTCAACCGTCGTCATGATGGTACTGAGCGTCTGCTCGAACTGGCCGAAAAATACCGTGGCAGCAAGGACGATGGCGAAGCGAATAAGCAGCAGGCGGAATGGCGCAGCTGGGAAGTAAAAAAACGCCTCGAATACTCGCTGGTGAAAGGCATTACCGAATTTATCGAACTGGATACTGAAGAGTGCCGTCAGCTGGCCGCGCGTCCTATCGAAGTGATCGAAGGCCCGCTGATGGATGGTATGAATGTGGTCGGTGACCTGTTTGGTGCTGGCAAAATGTTCCTGCCGCAGGTGGTGAAATCCGCGCGTGTGATGAAACAAGCGGTGGCCTATCTGGAGCCGTACATTGAAGCCAGCAAGGAAAAGGGCCAGACCAACGGCAAAATTCTTCTCGCGACGGTAAAAGGCGATGTGCATGACATTGGCAAAAACATCGTCGGTGTTGTGCTGCAATGTAATAACTACGAGATTATTGATCTCGGTGTGATGGTGCCGACTGACAAAATTCTGAAAACTGCCATTGAAGAAAACGTCGATATTATCGGGCTTTCCGGGCTTATCACCCCGTCGCTGGATGAAATGGTCAACGTGGCAAAAGAAATGGAACGCCGTGGTTTCACCATGCCGTTGCTGATTGGCGGCGCAACCACATCGAAAGCGCACACAGCGGTGAAAATAGAACAAAATTACAGTGGTGCGACCTGCTATGTGCAAAACGCTTCACGCTCTGTGGGCGTCGTCTCTGCGTTGTTGTCCAATGATCAGCGCGATGCGTTTATCGGACGAACGCGTAAAGAGTATGAAACCGTACGTATCCAGCATAGTCGTAAAAAACCGCGCACGCCGCCGGTGAGTCTGGCAGTGGCCCGCGACAACGCGACTTTTATCGATTGGGAAACTTACACGCCGCCGGTGGCTCACCGTCTGGGCATCCAGAAAGTGGAAGCCAGCATTGAAACATTGCGTAATTACATCGACTGGACACCGTTCTTTATGACCTGGTCGCTGGCGGGCAAATATCCGCGCATTCTTGAAGATGAAGTTGTCGGCGAGGAAGCGAAGCGCCTGTTCAAGGATGCCAACGATTTGCTGGATAAACTCTCCGCTGAAAAATTACTGAATCCGCGTGGTGTAGTGGGACTGTTCCCGGCAAACCGCACGGGCGATGATATCGAAATCTACAGCGACGAACGCCGTCAGGATGTGCTGGTGGTCAGCCATCATCTGCGTCAGCAAACGGAAAAAACCGATTTCGCCAACTACTGTCTGGCTGACTTTGTTGCGCCGAAATCCAGTGGCAAAAAAGATTACATGGGGGCATTTGCCGTAACCGGCGGGCTTGAGGAAGATGCGCTGGCCGAGGCGTATGACAAGCAGCATGATGATTACAATAAAATCATGATCAAGGCTCTGGCAGACCGTCTGGCAGAAGCGTTCGCAGAGTACCTGCACGAGAAGGTACGTAAAGTGTACTGGGGTTTTGCGCCGACAGAAAACCTGAGCAATGAAGAACTGATCCGCGAAAATTATCAGGGAATACGCCCGGCACCCGGTTACCCGGCCTGTCCTGAACATACTGAAAAAGGGCAAATCTGGAAGCTGCTGGATGTCGAAGCCAATACCGGTATGCAACTGACCGAGTCCTTTGCCATGTGGCCGGGGGCAGCTGTATCCGGCTGGTATTTCAGCCATCCTGACAGTAAATACTTCGCTGTGGCGCAGATCCAGCGTGATCAGGTTGAAGATTATGCAGCGCGTAAAAACATGCCGGTCGCAGAAGTGGAAAGATGGTTAGCCCCTAATCTGGGTTACGATGCCGACTAATAATATAAATGCCCGTTAACGGGCATTTTTTTCCCCTTGATTTCCTTACGGATTCAGCTCACTTCCACATCAATGTGCAGTGCGTCATAGCGCCAGTATTCTAAATCGCAGTCGATGACCCGGTCATGCTGGTCACGGTTGGTTCGCGTGATAAACAGTGCAGGGCTGCCGGGTGCCACTCTCAACGCATGCGAGGCTTCTTCACTCAGCAACGTAGGCACCATATCAAATCGTACGCGTCCGTAATGAATGCCGTAGCGCAGCGCATACAGATCGGTCAGCGATGATGTGAGATCAGCGCTGAGAATATCCTGAAAATACAGCGGATTAAGGTAGTGCTCGACATACAGTACCGGACGGTTATCGATATAACGTAACCGTCTTATGCAAATCACCTCACTCTCTGCCGGCACTAATAACTTCTGACACACCGTATCACTGGCAAGACAGTACTTCGCATCGATCACTTCGGTTTTTGCGCTGCGTCCCTGATCTTTCGCCATCGCGTGAAAATGACTTCTTTGCAGCGGGTTATAAATAATGCGCGGTGGGGACACAAACCAGCCCCGGCGCACTTCCCGGTAAATCAGACCCTGTGCCTCAAGCTGGCTCAATGCTTCCCGTAATGTGATACGGGTAGTGGAAAACTGTTCACTCAACGCGCGCTCAGAAGGCAGCCTTCCCTCTGCAGAAAATGCCCCGGCTGCAATACTTTCGCTCAATGCCTTGCAGATAACGGCAAGGGTGGTCTGCGATTCACTCATCGGTTAGCAAGCCTCATTTCAGTGCGTTTTTGCACCAATCTGACTCTGCATCGTGTCAATAATGTGCGCCCGTTAACAGCGATCAGCTTAAAACTGCTGCTTTTTCGCGCTGACATATAATTATCACAATTGAGCGTTAGATTGGCTTGGTTCTTGCTGGACTAGACCAGCACTTCACACACTATCATCTGGAGCATCCGTTATGAAACAGTTGTTCGCTTCTGTGTTAACCAGCGCGCTTGTCCTCTCCGCTTCACCGGCATTTGCCGCTGAGCCTCCTGCTGCACTCCTCAAAGCGGCACAAGCCGAAGGAACGGTAAACAGTGTCGGTATGCCTGATGACTGGGCGAACTGGAAAGGAACATGGAGTGATCTGAGCACTAAATATGGTCTGAAACACAGTGATACCGATATGAGTTCCGCCCAGGAAATCGCCAAATTCCTGGCAGAGAAGGACAATGCCAGTGCTGATATTGGTGACGTGGGCGCTGCTTTCGGACCGGTTGCTGTGCAAAAAGGCGTGACCCAGCCTTATAAACCGACAACCTGGGATCAGGTACCCGACTGGGCAAAAGATAAAGACGGTATGTGGGCGCTCGCTTACACCGGTACTATCGCCTTCATCATTGATAAATCGCAGGTTAAAGATGAGCCACACAGCTGGGCTGATCTGCTCAACAGCAAATACAAAGTGACTATTGGTGATGTGAGCACCGCAGCGCAGGCGGCAAACGGCGTGCTGGCGGCAACTTACGCGATGGGTGGGAATGAAAAGGATCTAAAACCAGGTCTGGAATATTTCGGCAAACTGGCGAAAGCAGGACGTCTGAGTCTGACGAACCCGGTGATCGCTTCTCTGGAGAAAGGTGAGGTGCAGGTTGGCGTCGTCTGGGACTTCAACGGGCTGAGCTATCGCGACAAAATCGACAGAACCCGCTTCGATGTGGTGATCCCATCGGATGGCACTATCACGTCCGGCTACACCACCATCATCAACAAATTCGCCAAACACCCAAATGCGGCAAAACTGGCACGTGAATACATCTTCTCTGATGCTGGCCAGATCAACTTAGCACAAGGTTATGCCCGCCCGATCCGTGCTGACCACATCACTCTGCCAGACGATGTAAAAGCCAAACTGCTGCCATCCAGTGAATACAAAAATGCACATCCGATTGCCGATCCGGCTGCCTGGGACAAGAGCGCGAAAACCTTGCCGCGCCTGTGGCAGGAAAACGTCATGATCAACATGCAGCAATAAATTCCTAAAAATAAGAAGAACCGGGCAGCGAAAGCATTGGTTAATGACAACACCTGTAAGAAATGAAAGGCATACATGTAATGAAAAGCATTCTGGTAGTTCTCGACGGCCTGAATTATCAGGTCGGCAACGACACAATGGGTTATTTACAGGCGCAGTGTGCCGCAGGACGTGGCCGCTTGTATCAACTGGAATGCGAATTGCCTTCGCTGTCCCGACCGCTTTATGAATGCATTCTCACCGGCATCACGCCGGTGGAGAGTGGCATCGTTCATAACCATGTTGACCGGTTATCGACACAACGCAGTATTTTTCACTATGCCCGCGACGCCGGTCTGACGACGGCTGCGGCGGCTTATCACTGGGTCAGCGAGCTGTACAACCGCACACCATTTGACCCGCCGCGTGATCGTCACACCAGTGATGAATCGCTGGCTATCCAGCACGGTCATTTCTATTACGACGACAGTTATCCTGATTCGCATTTGTTCGATGATGCCGAAAGCCTGCGACGTCGTCATGATCCCGACTTCCTGCTGATCCATCCGATGAACATTGATGATGCCGGGCATAAATTCGGCCTGTCGACACCGCAATATCGTAACAAAGCACGGATCGCAGACGGCATCCTGTCACGCTATCTGGGTGACTGGCTGGATGCCGGTTATCAGGTGATCGTGACCGCGGATCACGGCATGAATGATGACCGCAGTCACGGCGGGATTTTGCCGGAGGAGCGTCAGGTGCCGCTGTTCGTTTTTGGCAGTGCGTTCAGCTTCAAAGAGGCCGCACCGTTGCAGACCGAGTTGTGCGGAACCGTTTGTCAGATCCTTAATATTGCCCACGATAAGCCACATTGCGCGGCATTACTGGCCTGAATCCCGTCACTTTTAGAGGATACCCGATGAAAGCTAAGTGGATTGCGGCGTTGTTTATGCTGCCATTTCTGGTGTTTTTCATCGCTTTTCAGCTGGCGCCGCTGGCATGGATTGCGGTGAGCAGTTTTTACAGTGAGACGTATGAAGCCTGGGGACTGGGCAATTACACCGATATTCTGACATCACCGTTCTATTTACAGGCTATGCGTTTCTCGCTGGATATTTCCATCTGGTCGAGTTTATACGGCTTGCTTATCGCGTTGGTGGGCAGTTACTCACTTCGCCAGTTAGGCCCGACAAAGCTGCACGATTTTGTCATGTCGTTCACTAACATGACCAGCAACTTTGCCGGGGTGCCGCTGGCCTTCGCCTTCGTGATCCTGCTTGGCCTGAATGGTTGCCTGACGCTGCTGTTGAAAAAATATGGCCTGATGGAACACTTTGACCTCTATTCGAAAGACGGCCTGATTGTTCTCTATACCTATTTTCAGATCCCGCTCGGCGTGTTGCTGATGTATCCGGCATTTGATGCGCTGCGGGAGGACTGGCGTGAGTCAGCAGCCTTGCTGGGCGCGGGACGCTGGCGTTACTGGCGTCATATTGGTATTCCGGTGCTGTTCCCGGCCTTGCTCGGTACCTTCGTGATTTTGCTGGCCAATGCCCTTGGCGCGTATGCCACGGTGTATGCGCTGACCACCGGTAACTTTAACGTGGTGCCGGTGCGTATCGCGGCGTTGGTCTCGGGGGATATTTCTCTCGATCCGAACATGGGCAGTGCGCTGGCGATGTTGCTGGTGGTGCTGATGGCCTTTATCACGCTGATCCATCAGTGGTTATTGCGTAAAAGTTATCTCAGTCAGCGCAGCTGACGGGCAGAAAAAGGAACGTAAAATGTCGCGCTCTGAAGCGATTTACCACCGTGTGGTGATCTGGATTTTACTGATTGTCCTGATGTTGCCGCTGCTGGCGACGCTGGTCTATGCGCTGGTGCTGGAATGGGGTGCCACTATATTGCCTAGCGGCTTTACGCTCAAATGGCTGGTGGAATTGTGGAGTGATCCGCGTTTCCTGATTGCGCTCTGGCACTCGCTGCTGGTGTGTTTTGGCACACTTTTCCTGTCGCTGGTGCTGATCCTGCCACTCATGTTTGTGATTGCTTACTATTTTCCAAAGCTTGATGCGCTGATGAATATCCTGATCTTACTGCCGTTCGCCGTGCCACCCGTGGTGTCGTCGGTCGGTCTGATGCAACTCTATTCCGCTGAACCGCTGGCGCTGACCGGCACGCCGTGGATCCTGATCGGTTGTTACTTCACCATCGCGCTGCCGTTTATCTATCGCGCCATCTCCAACAACATGCAGGCGATCAACCTGCGTGACCTGATGGATGCGGCGCACCTGCTCGGGGCCAGCACCTGGAAAGCGGCACTGCTGGTGGTTTTACCGAACTTACGTAAAGGCGGAATGATTGCCGTCCTGCTGTCGTTTTCCTTCCTGATCGGGGAATTTGTATTCGCTAACCTGCTGGCAGGCAGCCGTTATGAAACGGTTCAGGTTTACCTCTATAACATGCGCAATGGCAGCGGCCATTTTACCAGCGCACTGGTCATCTCCTATTTCATGGTCGTCCTGATTTTCACCTGGGTGGCGAACATCCTGAACAAAGGAAAGCGCTGATTATGTCGTATTTACAGGTTACTCAACTCAATAAGTCTTACGGCCCGACGCAAATTTTCAACAACATCGATTTTTCAGCACAAGAGGGTGAATTCGTCACGCTACTGGGACCCAGCGGTTGTGGGAAATCCACACTGCTTCGCTGTCTCGCAGGGCTGACGTCGGTGGACAGCGGAAAAATTCTGATACAGGGGCAGGATATTGTGCCGTTTCCGCCGCAGCAGCGCGGTATAGGTATGGTCTTCCAGAGTTATGCGTTGTTTCCGAATATGACCGTGGAAGCTAATGTCGCATTCGGCCTGAAAATGCAAAAGATACCGGCTTCCGAGTTGCATCGCCGCGTCGGTGAAGTGCTGGAACTGGTGGAAATGAACGACTATGCCAAACGTTATCCGCATCAGCTTTCCGGTGGCCAATGTCAGCGTGTGGCGCTGGCGCGTTCACTGGTCACACAGCCGCGTCTGTTGTTGCTTGATGAACCGCTTTCCGCGCTCGATGCCCGTATCCGTAAGCATTTGCGTGAGCAAATCCGCCGTATTCAGCGTGAAATGAACCTGACGGCGATTTTCGTGACACACGATCAGGAAGAAGCGCTGACCATGTCCGATCGGATTGTGCTGATGAACAAAGGACAAATCGTCCAAAATGCTGACGCCGAAACCCTGTATACTGAACCGGTGGATGCGTTCGCCGCAGGCTTTATCGGCAGTTACAATCTGTTAAGCCCTGAACAGGCGATGGCGCTGACCGGCATACGTTATACCGGTCGCGTCGCCATCCGGCCGGAGTCGGTCACGATGTGTGAACTGACTGAGGGCATTCCGGCTAAAATTATCAGCCACAGCCTGCTCGGTAACGTCGTGCGTTATCGCGTTTTAGCGCACGGCGTTGAGCTTTCTGTGGATGTCTTAAACCGCTCTGTGGCCTCACTTCGTGCCGATGGCAGCGATATTGGTCTACAGTTAGATCTTGTTACGTTACGGGAAGTTGCATGAAACTGGCGCTGTTTGATCTCGATGAAACCCTGATTAGCGGCGACTGTTCGAGTTTGTGGTCAGCCTATATGGTGGCCAATGGCTGGGTGGCCGATGAACAGGCTTTCCTGCAACAAGATGCCGCACTGATGCAGCAATACGCTGCCGGCCAGATGGATATGCAGGAGTACATGCGTTGTACTTTGGTGCCGCTGTCCGGCCGCCGTCAACGTGATGTCGCGGCAATGGTCGCGAATTATATTCAGGATGTGATTGCCCCGCGTGTTTACGCGCAGGCGCGTGAGTGTCTGGCTGCTCACCGCGCACAGGGCGACCGGACGGTGATTATTTCCGCATCCGGTGAACATCTGGTGCAGCCAATTGCCCGTTTCCTCGGTGTTGATGAAACGCTGGCGATTGGTGTTGAAATCAAAGAAGGGCGCTTTACCGGCGCCACACAGGGGACGATGACCTACCGCGAAGGCAAAGTTTCGCGGTTACTTGAACTCATCAATCAGGACGAATCCCTGTTGCAATCAGCCAGTTTTTATTCGGATTCCCATAATGATCTGCCGTTGCTGACACGCGTTGGGCAGCCTGTGGTGGTGAATCCGGACGCCATCCTGCTCCAGCACGCCCGGCAGGCAGGATGGCCGGTCTATGCCTGGCGTTAATGGAGCTGTTTTTTCGTGTTAACCCTTTTGCATCTGTTGTCTGCTATTTCTCTGCTCGTATGGGGTACGCACATCGTGCGTACCGGCATCATGCGCGTCTTTGGCGCCAATCTGCGCCGTGTTCTGAGTAACAGTGTCGAGAAAAAACCGCTGGCGTTTGTGGCGGGGATTGGCGTAACTGCGCTGGTGCAAAGCAGTAATGCTACCGCGCTGCTGGTCACGTCGTTTGTATCGCAGGGGCTGGTGGCACTGGCGCCGGCACTGGTGATTATTCTCGGTGCAGATGTCGGGACCGCCGTGATGGCGCGTATCCTGACTTTCGATCTCTCCTGGCTTTCTCCGCTGCTGATTTTCGTCGGTGTTGCATTCTTCCTCAGCCGTAAACAAACCCGCGCGGGGCAAATGGGCCGCGTCGGTATCGGACTGGGTCTGATTTTACTGGCGCTGGAACTGATTGTGGGCGCAGCAACACCGATCATGCAGGCCTCCGGCGTGAAAGTTTTATTCTCCTCACTGACGGGTGATGTACTGCTCGATGCTCTGACCGGCGCAGTGTTTGCCATCATCAGTTATTCCAGTCTGGCTGCTGTGTTGCTGACCGCAACCCTTGCCGCAACCGGCGTGATTTCGCTTAAAGTATCGCTGTGTCTGGTCATCGGTGCCAATCTTGGCAGCGGGCTGCTGGCGATGATTAACGCCAGTAAAATGAACGCTGCCGGTCGCCGGGTCGCGCTCGGCAGCACGTTGTTTAAACTGATTGGTTTAGTGATTGTGCTGCCGTTTGTCGGACCGTTGTCGACCCAACTGGCGCGGCTTGGGATCCCGGATGAGGAACTGGTGATTTATTTTCACATGTTCTACAACCTGATCCGTTGTCTGGCAATGGTGCCGCTGACTGCGCCGATGGCGAAGATTTGCCAGATGATGATTGCCGATGTGCCGGAAGATGATCCGCGTCTGCGCCCGCGTCATCTTGACGTCAGCGCGATAGATACACCGACGCTGGCGCTGGCCAATGCCGCCCGCGAGACTTTGCGCATGGGCGACGTGGTCGAACATATGCTGATCCTCAACCGGGAAGTGATGCACGGTAAACTGGCGCAGGATCGCGAAGTGCGGCGTCTCGACGATGACGTTGATGTGTTGTACACCGCCATCAAACTGTATCTGGCGCAAATCAATAAAGAAGGGTTGGGCGAAGATGATTCCCGCCGCTGGGCAGAAATTATCGAAATGGCGCTCAACCTCGAACAGGCCGGTGACATTATCGAACGTATGACCGGCGATATCACCGCCAAATCCCACGCTACGCGCCGCGCGTTCTCGCCTGAAGGCTTGGTGGAACTGGATGCCTTACATGAAAAATTACAAGATAATCTGCGTCTGAGTTTGGGGGTATTCCTGTCAAACGATCTCACCAGCGCACGCCGTCTGCGACGTTCCAAACACCGCTTCCGCATTCTTGACCGCCGTTACGCGCATGCCCATGTTGATCGCTTGCATCAGCATAATGTGCAGAGTATTGAAACCAGTTCGCTCCACCTCGGGTTACTGGGAGATATGAAACGTCTGAACTCACTGTTCTGTGCGGTGGCGTATAACGTGCTGGATCAGGATGAGCAGGAAGACGAGCAGCGCGAACCGAATGATGATGCGCAACGGGTGTAGTCCGAATAAAAACGGGCGCTGAGGAAGGCGCCCGTTTCTTTTTCCTGTTTTTTTACGGTCTGGACATCAGTCTTTTTTGACCGGTTTGCCGGACCAGTAACCGGCCAGTAAAGAACCTGAAAGATTATGCCAGACCGAGAACAATGCACCCGGCAGTGCGGCCAGCGGGGTGAAGTAGATTTTCCCCAGCGTCGCGGCTAAGCCTGAGTTCTGCATCCCGACTTCCATCGCCAGCGTGCGACAGGTGGTTTCGTCAAAGCCAAACAGTTTTCCACCCCAGTAACCGCTCAGTAAACCAATGCCGTTGTGCAGAATAACCGCCACAATCACGATCAGTCCCACAGAACCGATAAAGCCCTGACTGCCCGCCACGACGGCGCTGATAATGGCGATAATGCACACCATTGAGAAAAGCGGCAGCAGCGGTTCGATGCGTTTTACGGTTTTCGTGAACAGATGATGAATAATCAGACCGGCTAAAATCGGGATGACGACGATTTGCAAAATGCTCAACAGCATGCCTTCCACATCGACCTTGATGTGTGTATCAACATACAGACGTGTTAGCAATGGCGTGGCGAAAACACCAACCAGCGTGGAAACCGCAGAAATCGTCACGGAAAGCGCGACGTCACCTTTCGCCAGATAAATCATAACATTAGAAGCGGTTCCGCTGGCCACGCTGCCAACCAGAATCATCCCTGCCGATAAATCTGCGGGCATATGGAACAGCTTTGCCAGTACCCATGCCGCCAGCGGCATGACCAGATAATGCAGGAAAGTAGCGGCAGCAACCGGGCCGGGCCGGGAAAGCACGCGTTTGAAATCACCGAATTCGAGAGTGACGCCCATCGCGAACATGATCAGCATCAGCAGGGTAGAAACGTGCGGGCCGATCGGCGTAAACGTGCCGGGCGAATAGTAGGCCGCAACGGATAACAGCGCGGCCCACAACGGGAACAGGCGGGTTATTATGGCTAACATTGAGGATGATCCTTGTCTTTGTTGTTTTGCAAAAGTACAGACAAAAAAAAGACCGGGCACGTGGCCCGGTCTTCTCAGATACCGCGCCCGTCTTTATTCGAATAGGTTGCGGTGTAGAGTTTTAACAACCTGATCGGCATCGTTGCCCGGCACCAGGAAGCATAAATTGTAGCTACTTGCGCCGTAGCAAATCATGCGGATATTGAACGGATCCAGTACGCCGAAGACTTCTTTGCCGACGCCACAGGCCTGTGACAGTTTGTTACCGATAATCGCGATCAGTGCCAGATTTTCTTCGACTTCCACGCGGCACAGTGAGGATAATTCTGTCAGCAGCGAGGTGGTCAGCAGGCTGTCACCCGAGGATGTGGAACCGGTGGTATCCAGCGTCAGTGCGACGCTGACTTCGGACGTTGTGATCAGATCAACAGAGATGCTGTGACGAGCCAGAATGCCAAACACTTCGGCGAGGAAACCGCGTGAATGGAGCATACTCAGGCTGTGCAGCGTGACCAGCGTTTGTCTGCGGCGCAGGGCTATCGCGCGGAACAGCGGCGGATTATCGCTGGTATCACACACCAGGGTGCCACCGCCTGACGGGTCCTTGCTCGAGCCTACAAACACCGGAATACCGCGGCGCACCGCTGGCAGCAGCGTTGCAGGATGCAGAACTTTCGCACCAAAAGTCGCCATTTCAGCCGCTTCTTCAAATGCTATACGGTCAATACGTTTTGCCGCCGGCACCAGACGTGGATCGGTAGTATAAATCCCCGGTACGTCCGTCCAGATATCCACCCGGGAAACGCTCAGCGCTTCGCCTAACAATGCGGCGGTATAATCGCTGCCACCACGGCCAAGTGTCGTGGTACGCCCTTTGCCTTCAGAACCGATAAAACCTTGTGTGATCACCAGAGCGTCCTGCAAGCGCGGTTGCAACTGCTGAACGGTTAACTCGTTTAATGCCTGAGTATCTGGCTCCGCCCGGCCAAAGCGATCATTGGTGCGCATAATTTTACGCACGTCGAACCATTCCACCGGCACGTTACGCTGGCGAATGATTTCAACAAACAGCAGAGTAGACATCAGTTCGCCATGGCTCACCAGTTCGTCAGTCAGCGCGGTAGATGTCGCCAGGCTCGCCGCTTCTGACAACATAGCGATATTTTCCAGCATGCGGCCGATTTCTTCGCGGATCACTGTCGGATTATCGAGGCGGTCGATGATAGCGCTCTGGATGCGCCGAATTTCATCAAGCAGGAACACCCGTCGTTCGGTTTCTTTACCTTCGGCCAGCTCGACTAATAAATTGGTGACGCCCGCAGAGGCGGAGAGGACAACCAGACGCACTTCAGGACGCGACAGCACGATATCCGCGCTGCGGTTCATTGCGTCGAAATCCGCCACGCTGGTACCGCCGAATTTGGCGACGATGACATTACCCAAAGGCTGCTGACTGGCGTTGCGGGATACTGCGTGATTCATGTAAAACCTCGTGTCCGGGTCGTCATACCATGACGGCCATCGATTCCATAAGAATTGGCACAAAGGGAAGAGCGGGAAACGGGAGCAGGCGTAGAGATACTACGATACACCCAGAAGCGCCCCACCTAGCCGACACCCTTTCGGGGTGTTCCGGTGACAACCCAGGGGATTCAGCCCCTGTAGTCGATCGTTCGCCTGCCGCGGGCTTATGATCTCGGCGCCGCTCCCCCTGATGTATCTTCGTAGGATTTCGGCTCCTCCGATACACTGCCTGGGCGACGCGCCTCTTCTGGCTCGCGCACCGAGCGCGCGAGTTAGGCGCTTAGGAATAGCCGTTTATCGCCCGTCTGTCAACGGTCAGGCAGCGCATGCGCTACATTTTGAGCGATTCTCATCTAATATTGTTCTCTGTCATTGTGATTAAGCAGATCTGACCTATCGCAAGAAAAGGCATCTCTTCCCGGGAACTTCAGGCTACAATCGGGACAGTTACCTCATATTTATTCTCAGCCTAAGAGCATTGCTATGAAAAATATCAATCCAACTCAGACCGCTGCCTGGCAAGCCCTGCAGCAGCATTTCGACAAGATGAAAGATGTGCAGATTAGCCATCTGTTTGCTGAAGATGGTGATCGTTTCTCCAAATTCTCTGCCACGTTTGAAGACCAGATGCTGGTCGATTTCTCTAAAAACCGTATCACTGCAGAGACGCTCGATAAACTGCAGGCGCTGGCGAAAGAGACTGACCTTCAGGGCGCAATCAAATCGATGTTCTCTGGCGAGAAGATCAACCGCACCGAAGACCGTGCTGTTCTGCACGTAGCCCTGCGTAACCGCAGCAACACACCAATCATCGTGGACGGCAAAGATGTTATGCCGGAAGTGAACGCAGTTCTGGCGAAAATTAAAGGTTTCACCGGGCGCGTTATCGGTGGCGAGTGGAAAGGGTATACCGGCAAAGCCATCACTGATGTGGTGAACATCGGGATCGGCGGTTCAGACCTCGGTCCGTTCATGGTGACTGAAGCACTGCGTCCGTACAAAAATCATCTGAATATGCATTTCGTCTCCAACGTAGATGGCACGCATATCGCTGAAACGTTGAAAGATTTGTCTCCGGAAACCACGCTGTTCCTGGTGGCATCAAAAACCTTCACCACACAGGAAACCATGACCAACGCCCACAGCGCGCGTGACTGGTTCCTGGAAACTGCCGGCGACAACAAACACGTGGCGAAACACTTCGCTGCGCTGTCTACCAACGGTAAAGCAGTGAGCGAGTTTGGTATCGATACCGACAACATGTTCGAATTCTGGGACTGGGTCGGCGGTCGTTACTCTCTGTGGTCAGCAATCGGTCTGTCTATCGCGTTGTCTGTTGGGTTCGATAACTTCGAACAATTGCTGAGCGGTGCTCATGCAATGGACAAACACTTCGCGAATACGCCGGCTGAGAAAAACCTGCCGGTGCTGCTGGCACTGATCGGCATCTGGTATAACGATTTCTACGGCACTGAAACCGAAGCTATCCTGCCATACGACCAGTACATGCACCGTTTTGCCGCTTACTTCCAGCAAGGCAACATGGAATCTAACGGTAAGTTCGTTGACCGTAACGGTAATCCGGTGGATTACCAGACGGGCCCGATCATCTGGGGTGAGCCGGGCACTAACGGCCAGCATGCGTTTTATCAGCTGATTCACCAGGGGACTAAAATCATCCCTTGTGACTTCATTGCGCCAGCCATCAGCCATAACCCGCTGAGCGATCACCACGCGAAACTGCTGTCTAACTTCTTCGCCCAGACGGAAGCGCTGGCATTCGGTAAATCTCTGGACGTTGTCGAGAAAGAATTCGCCGATCAGGGCAAAAAACCGGAAGACGTGAAACACGTTGCGCCGTTCAAAGTGTTCGAAGGGAACCGTCCGACCAACTCCATCCTGCTGCGTGAAATCACGCCTTACAGCCTGGGTGCGTTGATCGCGATGTACGAACACAAAATCTTTACTCAGGGCGTGATCCTCAACATCTACACCTTCGACCAATGGGGTGTAGAACTGGGTAAACAACTGGCAAACCGTATCCTGCCAGAACTGGAAGATGACAAAGACGTGACCGGGCATGACAGTTCGACTAACGGCCTGATCAACCGCTTCAAAAACTGGCGCTAATACCCGTTATCCTTCGCGCTGCCCCGGCGTTGGCTGCCTTCATGAACCCCGCTCACATACTTGTGTATGCTCCCGGGGATTCATTCAGTTGCCGCCTGGATGCAACACGAATGATTTAGGGCATTAAGGTTTTTATACGTCAAAATAAAAGGGTTAGCCTTCACCGGCTGGCCCTTTTTTAATGGCGCTTTTCCTGTGCTGACTCTGTGGTATTCTGCGGGTATTAATAACAAAAGTGGGATGTAGATCACATGGCAGGATCAAAGCGGGCATTAATGATATCCGTCATTATGCAGCGAATTTTGAACATATTCTTATTAGGACTGGCCGCAATCCTGATGATTTTTATCGGGCGTGAAACCTACCACTTAGCAATGGTGCTGTTCGTGAATAACGATCAGTCGTCCTCGTATCTGCTCATCGAGGGGATTGTGATTTACTTCCTCTATTTTGAGTTTATTGCCCTGATAATTAAATATTTTTCATCGGGCTATCATTTCCCTTTACGCTATTTTATTTACATCGGTATCACCGCGATCATCCGTTTGATCATCGTTGATCACAAAAGTCCTTACGACACATTGGTTTACGCCTGCGCCATCCTGGTGCTGGTTGTGACGCTGTTCCTGGCCAATGGCGAACGTCTGCGTCGCGAATAAATGAGGCAATTACTGCCTCGCATTCATACGCTAGAATGTGAGGCAGATAATTCATTGGAGGTATGAACACCTTCATTACGGAGCCATTGATGTCTGATTCCCATTCCACCGAAAAATCCCCGATCCACTGGTTTGACGATCCTTCGCAGGTGCCTGCGGATGTGGCTGACTGGCTGATGGAAATGGGATCCATGACCCGCCGGTTTGAAAAACAGGGTGTGACCGTCACCGTGAAACCGCAAAACGAATGTTTTGTCAGCCGCGAAGAACTGGGTGAAAGCGAGGCGCAGCAGTTGCCGGAAAGCGCCCGTTACTGGATCCGGGAAATCGTATTGTTTGGTGACGCACAACCGTGGCTGCTGGGGCGCACGGTCATTCCTGAAGAAACACTGACCGGGCCAGATCTGGCGCTGGTCGATTTAGGGACTGTGCCGCTGGGCCGCTACCTGTTCAGTGGCAATAATCTGTCCCGTGATTATATCCATCTGGGTCAATTACACAGTGAGCAGGGCGAGTTATGGGCACGCCGTTCCCGCCTGCGCTTGTCTGACAAGCCGCTGTTGTTGACCGAAATTTTCCTACCGGACTCACCGGTTCATCGTCCGCAAAGTCAGGCGGAGCAGGAATGAGTCAGACTAACCAAGCAGGAGAACAAAGAGTGTCAGGAAGTATGACTCAGGGCACATGGCGTGATTACTGCCGCCTGATGCGTATTGATAAGCCGATCGGCTCATTGTTGCTGTTGTGGCCAACGTTATGGGCACTGTGGGTAGCCGGTGGCGGAATGCCCTCTGCGAAGATTTTGCTGGTCTTCGTGCTGGGCGTGTTTTTCATGCGTGCCGCCGGTTGCGTAGTGAATGACTACGCCGATCGCAAATTTGATGGTCATGTAAAACGTACCGCTCAACGGCCATTGCCGAGCGGGGCGATCACTGGCAAGCAGGCGAAAATATTATTCGTCGGACTGGTGCTGGTGTCATTCCTGCTGGTTCTGCTGCTTAACCGCATGACCATTTTACTGTCTCTGGCCGGACTGGCGCTGGCATGGATTTACCCATTCATGAAGCGCGTCAGTCATCTGCCTCAGGTCGTTTTAGGCGCAGCGTTTGGCTGGGCTATCCCGATGGCTTATGCGGCGGTGAGCGAAAGTGTGCCGCTCAGTTGCTGGTTAATGTTCGTGGCAAATATCTGCTGGACGGTGGCTTACGATACGCAATACGCGATGGTCGATCGTGACGATGATGTGAAAATCGGCGTGAAATCGACAGCGATTCTGTTTGGTCGTTTTGACACGCTGATCATCGGCCTGCTGCAACTGGCAACGCTGGTGCTGATGGGCATTGTCGGTCATCTTTCCCAGCTCGGTGCACCGTTTTACTGGTCGCTGCTGCTGGCTGCTGCGCTGTTTGTACATCAGCAGAAGCTGATTGCCCAACGTGAACGTGATGCCTGTTTCCTGGCTTTCCGCCAGAACAATTATGTCGGGCTGGTGCTGTTCCTCGGCATTCTGATGAGCCTGTCAGGGTTCACGTTGTAAATATTCCTGAACTGATTCAACGCCCATAAAAAAACGCCCGGCCTCCGTAAAGAGTCCGGGCGTTTTTATGCAGCCAGCACTGGCTGGCGCTAATGGCGGTTAATGATTGGTATCGCGCACATCCAGCTTCGGCTCCGCCGGAGGCGCAGTCGGTTGCGGCAAATCAGACGGCATACCCGCACTCTCAATGGTCAGCTTGATGTCTGATGTCATCAGATCACTGAGCATGAGATAAATTTCACGTGTTTGTTCCTGAATGGCATCACCGCTGTCACTGATATAGCCTTCAGCGCGAAGTGTACCGACCAGCGTCGAGAAAACGGCTTTATCGAAGAATTCAGGGGCATTGATACCGTGCAGTACGGACAAACGCTGCGCCATAATCCGGCTCTCTTTTTCCAGCGCACCACGGTTGATACTTGGGTTATTGGTGAGCAGGGAGAAGGTAATCGCGTAGCGTTGCAGCGTTTCACGTACACCGGCCGCCAGCAGTTGCAGGGTACGGATCCGCGCCGGATTAAGGGTCAGTTCATCATCTTCAAGATGAATGATTTGCTGACGTGCCAGTTCCAGCGTCAAAACATCCAGTACCTGTGGCAGCTCAGACGTCTCGAAATGCATAAACAATTCGGCTTTGAGCATCGGATAAATCAGTTCGACCTGACGCAGTAATTCCGCGCGGCTGACCTGACGGTGATGCATCACAATGCTTGAAATCAGCGACGGCAACACCAGCATATGATGGATGTTGTTGCGGTAGTACGTCATCAGAACGGCCTGTTCGCGAGGCAGTACGATGATGTCGCCAATGTTGTCTTTCTCAACCTGGAACTTGTTCATGTTCAGCGCGTGATCGAGCAACTGATCGGCAGTCAGATCCGGCACCGTTGAATCCGCGTTGTAAGGTACGTTACGCAGTAATTGCAGGTAGCAGTCTATTTGCTCGGTCAGTTGTTCACGAGTCAGTGAACGCTGACGGGACGCCAGCAGCGCGGTACAACACAAGTTCATAGCATTGGCAGCCGCTGAATTGTTGATACGCACCATGATCTGTTCTGCTAAGTCCTGTACCGTTGGCGTCAGCCAGCTAGGACGTTGTGCTTCGATCGGGTCGATGGCTTCACGCCAGGTCGGCACATTCTGGTTCAGGTAAGTGGTCAGATGCAGCGGTTCACCAAAGTTCACATAACCCTGGCCGAGATTGCGCAGCTTGCGCAAGCCGTTAAGCATTTGCGTCAGGCTTTCTTTCTCTTTAGTCGCACCGCGCAATTCTTTGGCATAGGTGCCCACTTCCATGACGTGCTCATAACCGATGTAAATTGGCACCAGCGTGATCGGGCGTGAACCACCGCGCAACATGGCCTGAATAGTCATGGCCAGCGTACCGGTTTTCGGCTCCAGCAGGCGTCCGGTTCGCGAACGCCCCCCTTCCACAAAGTATTCCACCGAATAACCACGGCTGAATAGTTCGCCCAGATATTCACGGAACACCGTTGAATAGAGCTTGTTGCCTTTGAAGGTTCGACGAATAAAGAACGCACCCAGACGGCGGAAAATCGGGCCAGCTGGCCAGAAATTCAGGTTGATGCCAGCGGCAATATGCGGCGGTACCAGCCCCTGATGATAGAGCACGTAAGACAGAAGCAGATAGTCCATGTGGCTGCGGTGGCAGGGCACATACACAATTTCCTGACCGTCCAGCGCCAGCTGGCGTACACGCTCAGCATTATTAACATTGATGCCTTTGTACAAACGGTTCCACGTCCAGCTCAGTACGCGATCAGAGAGGCGCACGGCTTCATAAGAGAAGTCAGCGGCAATCTCTTCCATCAGGGCGATGGCATTTTGCTGGGCTTTTTCGTGGGAAATTTTCTTGCTGCGGGCTTCGTCTTCAATCGCTTTTTCAATGGCTTTTGAGGACAGCAATTTGTTGAACAAGTCCTGACGTGCCGGAAGACGTGGGCCAACGGCGGCCAGACGTTGACGGGAGAAGTGCATCCGCGCCACACGTGCCAGCTTTTGAGCAATGGTTTTATCTGTGCCGTGTTCCGTCGCCATATAACGCAGGGAAACAGTATTGGAGAAGCGGACAAAACTGTCCCGCCCCAGCCAAAGCACAGCGAAGAATTTCTGGATGCCGTTCAGTACGCGCAGATGTGGCGTGTCATCCTGACCTTCACGGCCCGGTGCCCGACCAAACATCACCGACACCGGCAACATCTGAATGTCTAAATCCGGGTTATTGCGGTGCAAATCAAGGTAGTCGTGGAACAGCTTTACGGATTCCTGCTTCGGCGTGTAATAAGAGAATACGCGCGGACCTTCAGCAATAAAGACATGGCTTGGCAGCAGGGTTCCGTCAATTTCCAGCGGAATAAGGGGATCAGGCAGATTCTGTGCCAGACATTGCGCACGCAACGTCAGCAAATCGGCTTTGGAATTATAGGGCAATACATACAAAATCGGCCGCGTCGGGTCTAAATGCAACTCGGTAACCGGATCTGAAGGTATGACCTTGCTCTTTACCAGCAATGAGAGCGGTAAATTCAATAATGTGTAATAAAGTCTACGCCAACCTGACATAAAAACGTGAAGCCTCTTGTTAGCCATTTCGCCGCAAGGATACCAGAAAGCTCAGATGAGATCTGTGGTGATGCAATACCCTTCTTATTTCAAGCCGCAGGGGTGTTGGCTTAAGACGTTCACCCGAATCACTTACTCATGTAAGCTCATCAGGATTCACTTCTTTACCGCCTTTCTGCACCCCGACTATTTGGGGTATAAAGTGCGGCAAATTCTCTAAGGATCAGTAAAAGAAATGGCTAACCAAGTCACTGGATTTACCCGAATTTATAAAGCAGCTGGCTATTCCTGGAAAGGGCTGAAAGCGGCATGGCAAAATGAAGCGGCCTTTCGCCAGGAAGCCAGCGTCGCTATTCCGTTAATTTTGTTATCTTTTTGGTTTGATGTCAGCCCCGTAGAACGCATTCTGCTGGTGGGATCCGTTGTTTTGGTCTGTGTCACTGAACTGCTCAACAGCGCGGTGGAATGCGCGATAGACCGTATCGGATCTGAGTTTCACGTACTTTCAGGCCGTGCAAAAGATATCGGCTCGGCTGCCGTACTTCTGACCATCATATTGGCGTTTTTTGTCTGGGTCAGCATCTTTTGGCCACGATGGTTCTGATTTGGAATCTGCATTCCAGGAATCAACGTTATGCCCTGTTTTTATTCAATCTTAGGTTTTCATTGATCGTTTAGCTGTATATACTCACAGCAAGACTGTATAAACAACCAGGGGGCGGAATGAAAGCTTTAACGACCAGACAACAAGAGGTCTACGACCTTATTCGCGATCATATCTCCACCACCGGTATGCCACCCACCCGCGCAGAGATTGCATCACGTCTGGGGTTCCGTTCCCCCAATGCGGCGGAAGAGCATCTCAAAGCGCTGGCGCGTAAGGGTGTTATTGAGATTGTTTCCGGCGCATCACGCGGCATTCGTTTGCTGATGGAAGAAGAAGAGGGTTTACCGCTGATCGGCCGGGTTGCTGCCGGTGAGCCGTTGCTGGCCCAGCAACATATTGAAGGACACTATCAGGTCGATCCGGCCATGTTTAAGCCGAGTGCCGATTTCCTGCTGCGTGTCAGCGGTATGTCGATGCGTGATATCGGTATTCTTGATGGCGATCTGTTGGCTGTACATAAAACGCAAGACGTGCGTAATGGACAGGTTGTCGTGGCCCGTATAGACGATGAAGTCACCGTGAAACGTCTGAAAAAACAGGGCAGTGTGGTGCAGTTATTGCCTGAAAACAGCGATTTCCAGCCGATCGTGGTTGATTTACGTGAGCAGAATTTCAGCATTGAAGGGTTGGCCGTAGGCGTCATCCGCAACGGTGACTGGATCTGACCTTCGTACTTCGGGCTGCAGATGCGTTGGCTGCGTGCGTTCACCCGAATCACTGACTCCTGTCAGCTCATCGGGATTTTTTTACTTGCCGCCTTCCTGCAACTCGAATGACTCGGTCAGATATTACTGGGTCAAATTCTTGATCCCAATGGTCATATTGTTGATTTGCGGGTTCGTTAGCCGCCTCTGACATACCGCTAAGCTTTAACGTTTCATCTCGTCGCCCCTTCCGGGGCGATGTCACTTACAGGCATAACCTGAACCTCCGGCATGAGATTCTCTATGCAACATCATTCCCTGCGACAAACACTCAAAAACACCTTTTTAAGCCCCGCCGATAAGGCGCTCTGGAGGCTGGCATTGCCGATGATTTTTTCAAATATCACGGTGCCTCTTCTCGGGCTTGTGGATACGGCGGTGATCGGTCATCTCGACAGCCCGGATTATCTCGGCGGAGTGGCTGTGGGTTCGATGATCACGACTTTCCTCTTTATGCTCTTACTTTTTTTACGGATGAGTACCACCGGCATGACCGCTCAGGCGCTGGGCGCGAATGATAACCGGTTGCTGGCGCGCGCTTTCGTACAACCCTTTCTGCTGGCCGTATTGTCTGGTCTCACCATAGTGTTGTTCCGGCACCCCCTGATGGAACAGGCGTTTCATATCGTCGGGGGCAGCCAACCGGTGCTTGAACAGGCGAGGCTGTTTATCGAAATTCGCTGGTTCAGTGCCCCGGCTTCACTGGCGAATCTGGTGATCCTTGGCTGGCTGTTGGGCATTCAGTATGTTCGCGGGCCGGTGATTTTGCTGATTGCCGGGAATCTGCTGAATATCATTCTGGATCTGTGGCTGGTGATGGGGCTGGGCTGGAATGTGCGTGGTGCTGCCATGGCGACGGCAAGTTCCGAGTATTTCACGCTATTTATCGGGCTGTACTTTGTCTGGCGGGTGATGAAGCAACGGGGTATAACCGGCGCACAAATCACCTCGGCCTGGCGTGGTAACCTGCGCCGTCTGCTGGGGCTTAACCGCGACATTATGTTGCGTTCACTTCTGCTTCAGCTTTGCTTTGCCTCACTGACCGTTCTCGGCGCACGGCTTGGCAGCCACATCGTGGCGGTGAATGCGGTGCTGATGAACCTGCTGACCTTCACCGCTTTTGCGCTGGACGGTTTTGCCTATGCTATCGAAGCGCATTCCGGTGAAGCATTCGGTGCCCGGAATCGCCAGAAATTGCTGGATGTCTGGCATGCCGCGTGCCGTCAGGCCGGGCTGGTTGCCCTGATTTTTGCCCTGATTTATGCGCTTGCAGGCGGGGCGATCATTGATGCGCTGACGTCACTACCTGAGTTACGCGAACTGGCGGACCATTATCTGGGCTGGCAAATCATCCTGCCGCTGGTAGCTGTCTGGTGTTATTTACTGGATGGCATGTTTATCGGTGCCACGCGCGGGCGGGATATGCGTAACAGTATGGTCGTGGCGGCGATAGGATACGGGCTGACGCTTTTCAGCTTACCGCTGTTGGGCAACCATGCCTTGTGGCTGGCATTGACGGTTTTCCTGGGGATGCGGGGATTATCCCTTGGCTGGATTTGGCGCCGTTACTGGCGGCACGACACCTGGTTTTCGCTTCATGCGGACTGATTTGTATGCTTTTCAAAGGAATAAACCCCGCCCTGGCGTTATTTCCTGCTTTGGATTAATCCTAATAACGGGTTTTATCTCTGTTTCAGGAGGATTAATCGAGATTCTCTACTAACCTTTAAAGTGTTAAGGACGAACTGCAAGCCAGAAATGCAGTTCACAAAACCCAAGGTAACAGGAGATATTATTATGAATAAGGATCAAGCCGACGGTAATTGGAAACAGTTCAAAGGGAAAGTGAAAGAACAATGGGGTAAATTGACTGATGATGACCTGACAGTGGTTGAAGGTAAACGTGATCAGTTAGTGGGTAAAATTCAGGAGCGCTATGGCTATCAGAAAGATCAGGCCGAGAAAGAGCTCAATGAATGGGAAACCAAAAATAAATATCACTGGTAACATGCGACTCCCCCTCGCATATCAGTGACGTATCCTGAAAAATGCTGCTCCTACCCGGAACAATTCAGGATACGGGTACACGGAAGTACCCAACCTTTGCATTTCATCTTCCCGCAGTCTTTCAGTTCCTCTGCCGTAACACCTTCATCTCTCAGCGTTTTTTCACCACTATACTGTGGTCGTGATCACACCGGTCATGGCTGTCACAGGTTTCCACTACTTTACATTCTGCACATAATCCATGCGCTTCCACCACAGAATGGCGAAGATCAAAGCCGGATTCCATTGCCAGTTTTGCCAGGCGCTCTTCAATGCCATCGGTGGTTTTTTCGGTGACCAGCCCACAGCGGTCACAGATAAACAGCGCAGAAGTATGGCTTGGCTCTTCAAAATGATGGCAGAGAACATAACTATTTGCAGATTCAACGCGGTGAATAAACCCCTGTTCCAGCAGAAAATCCAGCGCCCGGTAAACCGTTGGCGGTTTCGCCTGAGGTTCGCTCACACGCAACAGATCCAGCAAATCATAGGCGCTGATCGCACCGGGTTGTTGCGTCATCAGACGCAGTACTTCCAGCCGCTGCGGGGTCAGGCGAACATTGCGCTGCTGGCAAAGCTCTTCAGCTTGTGAAAGTAATTTTTCCGGGTTATTCAGGGTCATGGCAACGGTCTCTGAGCGCAGATTGGAATAAATAGGCCACATCATGCGACCCGTGATGATTTTACCATGCTTGCACCAAAACGACGAATTATGCGCCATTCAACCTGCCATCGCGTCCAGCGCCTTTTCCACATACAGATATCCGATACCCATAATCTGCTGCTCCCGGCTCAGTATTCCCGGTGCAATATGCGTCGCCTGAGTTTTGACGTGATCGATACGATCAAAGGGATTGAGGCCGCTTTGTCCGCAGACGGTTTTCAGCCAGGCATCGCCAAAACCACAACTGCGGCCATAAAGATAAATGTGATTGATATTCAGAATGTTGAGAAAGTTATACAGACTCAGCCCCAGCGCGCGGGCACCTTCCATAACCTGCTCGCAAATGGCACTTTCACCCCGATGATAGCGGTCGATCAGTTCCTGTGTTGAAGGCGTTCTCCTTGCCGGATCCGCAGGCTCAAGCTGACGGGCCTTTTTCTTTAATGCTGACAATGAGGCCAGCGTTTCGAGGCAACCATATCGTCCGCAGGCGCACCGGTCGCCTTGGGGATCAATGATGGTATGGCCGATTTGTCCGCTGCCAAACAGATTACCGCGATAAATTTGCTGGTTAATCACGAAGGAAGAACCGATGCCGTAATCGACATTAATTACACAAAAATCCTGATGATAATTAATGCCTTGCCATTTCTCCGCCAGCGCCAGCATGATGCAGTCATTGTCCATCAGGATGTCAGTTTGCAACTTTTCTTCCAGAAGATACTTAATCTCAATTTCACCGGTCCAGGGTGCCTGCGGCATCCGCTGTGATACGCCGGTAGTCGGATTAACCTGCCCGTGGATCGCCAGTGCCAGCCGGATTTTCAGTCCGGGATAGCTTTTTTTGTACTGATGAAAGCAGGCTTCGATTTGCGTCAGCAGTGCATCCGGCGTTCTGACCGAAATCTCCGTCATTTGATAGTCACTCAGCGGTAAAACGAGTCTGCTGACCAGAATACTTTCGATGCGGTAAGGCGTGATATTCAGGCACAGCACGGCGCTGCCGTCGGTGGCTATCTGGTAACTTCCGCCGCCCAGCCCGCGCGAGTGTAAATTGACCGGACTGTGGATGATTAAGCCATCATTTTGCAGATCGTCGAGGATCTTACTGACGGCCGGGATCGACAGACGGGAAAGCCTGGCCAGCGTGGATTTACTGGCATTTTTCTCGCGATATAGCAACGTCATCAGCACCTGCTTGTTGAACTGACGCAGCCGCAGATTATTCAATCCGGTTACCGACATTTACTAAACCCCGTTTACTGAATTGCGTGACCGTAGCAAATCCTCCCTGTCAGTACGCTGCGTAGAATCTCGAAATTGATATTTCGATCCAGCGCACTGAGGGGAAATCATGAGCACAGCGGTAAAAGTCTGGCAGGAAGCGATCGAGCTCCCGACCTGGCTGACAGGAAAACAGGACACGCACCCGATGTTTCTGGCACACCGGGTTTATCAGGGGTCTTCCGGTGCGGTATATCCGTACGGCGTGACGGATACGCTGACCGGTGAGAAGGTTATGAAAACCTATCAGGCGCTGTATCTGGAAAATGATTTTCTTAAAATCATGCTGCTACCGGAGCTGGGTGGTCGTGTCCACCGAGCCTGGGACAAAATAAAACACCGTGATTTTGTCTATTACAACGAAGTGGTGAAACCCGCGCTGGTCGGTTTACTGGGGCCGTGGATTTCCGGGGGTATCGAATTTAACTGGCCGCAGCATCACCGTCCGACCACTTTTATGCCGGTGGATTTCACTCTTCAGGCGCACGATAACGGTGCTCAAACCGTGTGGATGGGCGAAGTGGAACCGATGCGCGGCTTGCAGGTAATGACCGGTTTCACCCTTTATCCCGATAAAGCGCTGCTGGAAATCAGCGCCAAAATTTACAACGGCAATCCGACGCCGCGTCATTTCCTGTGGTGGGCTAATCCGGCAGTTACCGGCGGAGGTGGCCATCAGAGCGTATTTCCGCCGGATGTCACCGCCGTTTTCGATCACGGTAAACGGGACGTTTCTTCCTTCCCGATAGCCACCGGCACCTATTATAAGGTGGACTACTCGGCGGGCGTGGATATCTCGCGCTATAAAAACATTCCCGTTCCGACGTCCTACATGGCCGACAAATCTGACTATGACTTCGTGGGCGCGTATGACCACGACCAGCAGGGCGGATTACTGCACATCGCTGACCATCATGTATCGCCGGGTAAAAAGCAGTGGACGTGGGGGAACTGCGATTTCGGTCGTGCGTGGGATCGTAATCTGACCGATAACAACGGGCCTTATATTGAGCTGATGACCGGCGTATTCACCGATAATCAGCCGGATTTCACCTGGCTGGATGCATTTGAGGAGAAGTGTTTCGTTCAGAACTTCCTGCCTTACAGTGCCCTGGGTACGGTGCAGAATGCCTCCGGGCAGGCGGTGATTAAACTTGAGCGTCACGGGCCAAAACTGGCGTGGGGCATTTATGCGGTCAGTCCGTTGCAAGGCGCGAAAATCAGGATCAGTTCTGAAGATGGCACGCAAATTCTGCTGGAAAAGGACATGACTTTGCAGCCTGGAGACGTGGTTCAGGGCGAACTGAGTGGCGAATTCCCATCGCGCCTTCAGCTGCGCTTGCTGAATGAACAGGGGCAAGAGCTGTTGTCCTATCTGGAGCATCAGGCCAGTGAGACGCCGTTACCGTCGCCTGCCAGCGCGCCCTTGCCCGCGCAGGACATCACTTCGGCAGATGAGGCCTGGTTTATCGGTCAGCATCTTGAGCAATACAACCATGCCAGTCAGGAGGCTGTGAATTATTACCGGCGTGGTGTGGAACTGGATGCGCTGGATTATCGCTGCAATCTGGCGCTGGCAACACTCAGCTACAATCAGGCTAATTTTACTCAGGCCCTGGCTTTTGCTGATGTGGCGCTGAGCCGGGCACACAGGCTGAATAAGAATCCGCAATGCGGGCTGGCGAGTCTCGTTCGTGCGAACGCGCTTGAGGAGACCGGTGATTTTGACGCGGCTTTTGACAGCTATTACCGCGCCGTCTGGAGCGGCAACGCTAAATCCGGGGGCTACTTCGGGCTGACACGGATAGCCATCCGCCGTGAGCAGTATCCGCAGGCGCTGAGTTTCTGTGAGCAGGGGCTGGCGACGCAGGCGAATCATTACGGCCTGATAGGACTGAAAGCCACGCTGCTGTGTCTGCTAGGTCAGGACGCCGAGACGTATATCGAAGCACATTTAACACGTTACCCGCTGCATTACCTTCTGCACTTTCTGCGTTATCACCTTTCGCCTGATGCGAAATCGGCAGCGCAATTGCGCGATGTCACCGGCCGGCGTGGCGAAAACGCCATGAATATCGCCATTCAGCTGACCGGTTGCGGACTGGATGCGCTGGCACTCGAAGCGCTGGACGTGCTGAAAAGTCAGGAAACGTTACCGCTGTATTTGCAAGCTTCCCTGCAAAAAGAAGGGCGCGAGGCATTGTGTCTGGCAGCGCGAAATGCTTTCCCGCAGCATGTTCGTTTCCCGCAATGGCTGGCGGAAGTTCGCATGCTTGAGGCTTTCCCTGATGACGCATTTGCCTTGCATTTACTGGCGTCTTTCCATTACAGCAAAGGTAATACACAAACGGCGGTGGCCTGCTGGCAGCGTTGTCTGGTGCTGGAACCGGACTTTGCGGATGCATGGCGCGGACTGGGAATTGATGCGTGGAACCGTCAGCAAGATAGTGCAAAAGCGCACCACTGTCTGGAAGAGGCGTGCCGTTTACAGCCACAGGATGCGCGGCTGTTATTTGAATCTGATCTGCTTAACCGCCTGACCGGCGTTGCGCCGCAAATCCGTCTGGCGCGGTTGGAAAAAGTGTTGTCCGTCGCCACACAGCGTGACGATCTGATCGCTGAACTTCTCAGTTTATATAACCAGTGCGGACAGTTACAGGCAGCACGGGCACTGCTGGCTGACCGGAAATTCCATCCATGGGAAGGCGGTGAAGGGCGCATCACCGGTCAGTATCTGCTGAATAAACAGTTGCTGGCGTTTGAATATCTCAGTGCAGGAGATGTGGTTGCCGCGCAGACGCAGCTGTTATCCGCGCTGGAATATCCGCAAAACCTCAGCGAAGGACGGCTGGTCGGGCAAACGGATAACGATATCTGCTTCTGGCTGGGTATTTGTGCGCAAAAACTTCAGCAGCATAAACAGGCGCAGACTTGGTTTGAGCGTGCGGCGGCGGGCGACAAAGGGATTGGCGAGCGGCGCTATTACAATGATCAGCCGGTAGATTATTTGTTCTATCAGGGTATGGCACTGCGCAAACTTAATGATATAGAGCAAAGCCGTCAGGTCTTCAGGCACATGCTGGAATGGGCGGAGAGCACAGCGGACCAGCCTGTTCAGGCTGATTTCTTCGCGGTGTCATTGCCGGATTTAGTCGTGCTTACCAGCGATCGTCAGAAAGAGCATCGTATTCATTGTCTGCTGGTGAAAGCGCTGGCCCTGCGTGGTCTGGAAAACGAGGCTTACGCTGATGTGTTACAGCAAATCTTTGCGCTGGATCCTTCCTGTGCCAAAGCACATCTCTTTTCACAATTACCGGATTGCTGAGTGAAGGAGAAGAGAAAAATGGCTCTGTATTCTCTGGAAAATCATAGGCTTGCATTGACTGTGTCGCCATGCGGCGGCACTATCCTGCAACTGCTGGCAAAGCGGGCGGATGACAATATCCCTCTGCTGCGCCCGTCAGTACTGAGTGAGGATACCCCAGCCGCAGAGTCGGCCTGTTTTCCTCTTCTTCCCTTTGGTAACCGTCTGAAAGGCAACGCTTTTGATTTTGAAGGCCGCCATTACACTCTGCCGCCCAACACCGGGGACGCGCATTATCTGCATGGCGATGGCTGGCTGGGAAACTGGCAATGCGTTTTCCAGAGTGAGGTCGCGCTGACGCTGGCGTTTACGCATCGCAGCGACAGTTACTGCTATCGGGCGGAGCAGCATTTTTCTTTGCATGATAACCGGCTGGATATCAGCTTATGTATCACCAATCAGGGGGCTGATCCCCTGCCTTTCGGGCTGGGGTGGCACCCGTTTTTCCCGCTCAGCGAAACCACCCGTCTTCAGGCAAAAGCGTCCGGTTACTGGCAGGAAGACGCGCAGTGGCTGGCGGGCAAACACCATAACAAGCTGCCTGCCGGTCTGGATTTCTGCACGCCTCAGCCCCTTCCCCGCCACTGGGTGAATAACGGTTTTTCCGGCTGGGATGGCAAGGCAGAGATTGTCTGGCCAGAATCCGGCCATACGCTGCGGCTGACCACGTCTCCGGACTGCCCGGTGTTCTTCCTGTTTATATCCGACAGCCGTTTTGACCCCGGTTGTCAGCATGATTTCTTCTGTTTTGAACCCATGACCCATGCGGCAAACGATCATCATTTGCCGCACGGGGGCTCGCTGCGGGTGTTATCTCCCGGCGAATCTCTGACACAGCAAATGTCGCTGCACAGTGCGACGATTAACATCCCGGAATGAGGAATGCTTATGTCTGACTCAAAAGCTTTGAATATGCCCTACGTGTGGATGATTTGTCTGGTGGCTGCCTGCGGCGGCTTATTGTTTGGCTATGACTGGGTGGTGATCGGCGGCGCAAAACCTTTCTACGAGGCGTATTTCGGCATCACCGATGCGGCAATGTCTGGCTGGGCCATGAGCTCCGCGCTGCTGGGTTGTGTTCTGGGCGCGGCAGGTTCGGGCTCACTTTCGGACCGGTACGGACGTCGCCTGCCTCTGATTATCGCTGCCGTTCTGTTCACTGCATCAGGTGTCGGTACGGCACTGGCATTCAGCTTTAACAGCTTTGTGTTCTGGCGAATTGTGGGCGGTGTTGGGATTGGCCTGGCTTCCGCGCTGGCCCCGGTTTACATCGCAGAAATCAGTCCGGCAGAAAAGCGCGGGCGCTTTGTGGCCGTGAATCAGCTGACAATTGTGCTGGGGGTGCTGGCCGCACAGCTTATTAATCTGATGATAGCCGAACCGGTCGCCTCTGCCGCTGTGCAGGCGGACATTTTACAGAGCTGGAACGGTCAGACCGGCTGGCGTTATATGTTTGGTGCTGAAGCTATCCCGGCCGCCATCTTCCTGATCCTGATGTTTGTGGTACCGGAATCCCCGCGCTGGCTGGCGAAAGCTAACCGTTATCCGCAGGCCGAAAAAGTTCTGCAACGGATCGGTTCCGTGGAATATGCCCGCGTTACGCTGGCGGATATCCGCCGGTCACTGGGCTCGGAAAACCAGAAAGTGCCGTTTTCCACGCTGTGGGAACCGCGCGTCAGGCCGGTCATTCTGATGGGGATTGTGCTGGCAATTTTCCAGCAATGGTGCGGCATCAACGTGATATTCAACTATGCACAGGAAATTTTTGCCTCGGCGGGATTTGACATCAACGATACGCTGAAATCGATTGTCGCCACCGGCCTCATCAACCTTATTTTCACTTTACTGGCACTGCCGCTGGTGGACAGAATCGGCCGCCGTCGCCTGATGCAACTGGGGTCTGCGGGGCTGACCGTCATTTATATTTTGATCGGACTGTCTTATTCGTTTGGTGTCACGGGGTTACCGGTGTTACTGCTGGTGCTGGTGGCTATCGCCATTTATGCCATGACGCTGGCACCGGTGACCTGGGTATTGCTGTCTGAAATTTTCCCTAACCGGGTGCGTGGTAACGCGATGGCGGTGGGCACGCTGGCATTGTGGATCGCCTGTTTCCTGCTGACTTACACCTTCCCGCTGATGAACGCAGCGTTGGGTGCGGCGGGCAGTTTCTTCATCTACGCTGTTATCTGTCTGGCGGGTTGGATTTTCATCCAGTGCAACGTGCCGGAAACGCGCGGGGTGACGCTTGAAGCACTGGAGCAGCGTCTCAGCCGTACCGACGCCGAGCGAAAAGCTGAAAAAGCGGCGATGTCCGAAAGCCACTAAACCCCATACGATGCCGAATCTTTGTTCTGTGGTATAATCAGCGATTAACTTCCCTCTGGCGTTGCGCCGGAGGGAGCACCACGAACCCCTTCAGCGAATGTCAGGCCGATGTCAGAAACTCAACACGCAATGCCCCAGCCCACCTCTTTTTCCGCCCAGCGTTTTTCCGTTGCGCCGATGCTCGACTGGACCGATCGCCACTGTCGCCATTTTCACAGGCTGTTGACCGGTCAGACGTTGCTGTATACCGAAATGGTGACCACCGGTGCCATTATTCACGGCAAAGGGGATTATCTGGGGTTTGGTGAAGAAGAACATCCGGTTTCATTGCAGCTTGGCGGCAGCAACCCGGCCGATCTGGCGTATTGCGCGAATCTGGCGCAAGAGCGTGGTTATGATGAAATTAACCTGAATGTTGGCTGCCCGTCTGATCGTGTGCAGAACGGCATGTTTGGTGCCTGTCTGATGGGGCAGGCATCGCTGGTCGCCGACTGCATTAAAGCGATGCGCGATGTCGTCTCGGTTCCGGTTACGGTCAAAACCCGTATCGGCATTGACGATCAGGACAGCTACGAATTCTTGTGTGATTTTATCCGTCAGGTCTCTGAAAACGGCGGTTGCGATACTTTCATTATTCATGCGCGTAAAGCCTGGCTTTCCGGCCTCAGTCCGAAAGAAAACCGTGAAATTCCGCCGCTGGATTATCCGCGTGTGTATCAGCTCAAGCGTGATTTCCCGCACCTGACCATGGCCATTAACGGCGGCATCAAAACCCTCGAAGAAGCTAAAACGCATCTGCAACATATGGATGGCGTGATGGTCGGTCGCGAGGCTTACCAGAATCCGGGTATGTTGCTGAACGTTGATCGTGAATTATTCGGCTCTGATGCACCGCTAAAAACCGGGCCGGATATTATCCGCGCGCTGTATCCGTATATCGAAGCGGAACTGAGCAAAGGCACTTACCTCGGCCACATCACCCGTCATATTCTCGGCCTGTTTCAGGGGGTGCCGGGAGCGCGTCAGTTCCGTCGCCATCTTAGCGAGAATGCACATAAAGCGGGTGCGGGCATCGATGTGGTCGAACAGGCGCTGCAAATGGTTGCTCAGCAGCAAGTGACAGCGCAGGCCTGAAAACAGGTGGGTAAAATCACTATTTATTAGTCAAATTTACTATATTTTCGCAGGCTGTACGTGCCTGCGGAGATTTTTTCCGTTATTATTCAACAGATTATTTACCCTCTCATACTGGCACGTTTCTTGTAATGGCTAATACGTGTTTGGACGCTACGTCTTATTGCACATGGCTTATTAAGGAGCACCCGATGCTGGAAATTCTCTTCGTGCTTGGTTTTTTCTTTATGCTGATGCTGACCGGCATTTCTCTGCTGGGTATGGTTGCGGCCCTGATCGTAGCATTTGCTCTGATGATGTTGGGCGGCTTCCTGGCTATTGTTATAAAAATGTTACCATGGCTGGTTCTGGCCGTGATTACGGTCTGGATTTATCGGACATATTTCCGGCCTGATGAGCCGAAATACCGCCGCCGTCGCTTGCCGTAATAACAGCTTCAATTTATAGATTTACGTAACCGCATGAAATCATGGTGATTGCTGGCTGTGTTTTGAGCGCAAAAAAATGTAACCGTTGCAGCGATAACTTTTGCTTATGTGCTAGCGATCACAAGCTGAATCAGAATGTGCGGTCGAAATACATAAATCATATTTTTTAACATGGGTGACTGTTAGGATGGAATTCATTGGCAGCCAGCAGGCTGTAAAACGAATTCATCAAGTCCGCTGAGGCACACAATAGTCGCTTAAGTGACATCGCCCTGCGGATTTACCCGGCAGTACCCTACAGCAGTACCCGTCTGATATCAGAGGTCGTCTGAGTCAGGCAGTAAAAAAGGCTTTCACATCCGTGAAAGCCTTTTTTGCATTTTTCCCCGTCGCCCTTGCCGCCACAGCTGTATTAGCTGCACTCACTCACCCGAATCACTTACCTGAGTAAGCTCATCGGAACGCATTCGTTTGCTGCCTTGCTGTAACGTCAATGGCTTAAGGAAACTGTTATGGGAGGAGCAAACTCGAGCCTTGCGTCACGCGGCTTTCCAGCGTTTCATGTGCGCGTTTTGCCTCGGAAAGCGGGAATTTCTGGGCATCGCTGACCTCCACTTTTATCGCGCCACTGGCGATCAGTGAGAACAACTCACTGCTTGCTTCCAGCAGTTCTTCCCGGTTAGTCACGTAGCCATTCAGGGAAGGACGCGTCACAAACAGCGAACCTTTCTGATTGAGTATCGCCAGATCTACGCCTTTTACCGGGCCGGACGCATTGCCGAAACTGACCAGCAAACCGCGGCGTTTCAGGCTGTTTAACGATTTTTCAAAGGTATCTTTGCCGACGGAGTCATAAACCACACCGACTTTTTCGCCGTTGGTCAGTTCTGCCACGCGGGTTGCGATATCTTCTGTCCGGTAATTAATGGTTTCCCACGCACCGGCTTGTCTGGCACGTTCAGCTTTTTCATCGGAGCCCACGGTGCCAATCAGTTTTACACCCAGTGCTTTCGCCCACTGGCAGGCAATCAGGCCTACGCCACCTGCTGCGGCATGGAAGAGAATGGTTTCACCGGCCTGAACTTCATGGGTTTTGCGCAGTAAATAATAAACTGTCAGCCCTTTAAGGAAAGAGGCTGCGGCCTGTTCAAAGCTGATCGCCTCCGGCAAAAGAGCAATTTTTTCCTGCGGCACGTTATGGAATTCGCTGTAAGCGCCAGGCGCGGATTGTGCATATACCACACGATCGCCCGGTTTGATGTCAGTGACACCGCTGCCAACTTTGCTGACTACGCCTGCCGCTTCCGTGCCTAAACCCGCCGGAAAACTGGCTGGTGCATAAAGACCGCTGCGCACGTAAGTATCAATATAGTTGATGCCGATGGCTTTATTCTCGACCTGGACTTCACCTGCCTGCGGATCCCGGGGCTGATAATCAACGTATTGCAGGACGTCCGGGGAACCTGTTTCAGAAAACTGGATGCGCTTTGCCATGTTTTTTCCTCGTGATGGAGACTGATTTCAACCCTAGGCTAAATATCCCGGACAATCCAGATTTTCGGCACTAAGGGTTAATACCCTTTTGAAATGGTTTATACTGTCGCGCGAGTCAGGCTCCGATTTTTGGAAACCTGACGCTCATAAAACAGGCGCTTAGAGCAGGAAATAATCCACAGATGGCAGCAAAAAAACCGACCAATCAACAGAACGAAAACCGCGATCGCCAGATGGAAGGCTTGAAACTTCCGCCGCATTCGCTGGAAGCTGAACAATCCGTTCTGGGCGGGCTGATGCTGGACAATGAACGCTGGGATAACGTGGCCGAGCGGGTGGTCAGCAATGATTTCTTCAGTCGCCCGCACCGCCTGATTTTTACCGAAATGCAGCGTTTGCTGGAAATGAGCAAGCCGATCGACCTGATCACGCTTTCTGAATCTCTGGAACAGAAAGGCGATCTGGATTCTGTCGGCGGTTTTGCTTACCTGGCAGAACTTTCTAAAAACACCCCAAGTGCGGCGAACATCGGCGCTTACGCGGACATTGTGCGTGAACGTGCTGTGGTCCGGGAAATGATCTCCGTCGCTAATGAAATTGCCGACGCAGGCTATGATCCGCAAGGCCGCAGCAGCGAAGACCTGCTGGACTTAGCCGAATCCCGGGTATTCCAGATTGCCGAAAGCCGCGCCAGTAAAGACGAAGGTCCGAAAAGCATCGACCGTATTCTGGAAAGCACGGTTTCCCGTATCGAAGAGCTGTTCCAGCGTCCGCACGACGGTGTAACCGGCGTTTCAACCGGTTATGCTGACCTCGACAAGAAAACGGCGGGTCTGCAAAAATCTGATCTGATCATCGTGGCGGCGCGTCCGTCGATGGGTAAAACCACTTTTGCGATGAACCTCGCCGAAAATGCCGCGATGATGCAGGATAAACCGGTCTTAATCTTCAGCCTTGAGATGCCCGGCGATCAGCTCATGATGCGTATGCTGGCGTCGCTTTCCCGCGTCGATCAGACCAAAATCCGTACCGGTCAGCTTGATGATGAAGACTGGGCGCGTATTTCCAGCACCATGGGGATTTTGCTCGAAAAACGTAACATGTATATCGATGACTCCTCCGGCCTGACGCCAACCGAAGTTCGTTCGCGTGCGCGACGCATCTTCCGTGAGCACGGGGGTCTGAGCCTGATCATGATCGACTATTTGCAACTGATGCGCGTTCCGGCGTTGTCCGACAATCGTACGCTGGAAATCGCCGAAATCTCCCGCTCGCTGAAAGCGCTGGCGAAAGAATTGCAGGTGCCGGTGGTAGCGCTGTCGCAGCTGAACCGAAGCCTGGAACAACGTGCGGATAAACGCCCGGTCAACTCCGACTTACGTGAGTCCGGCTCAATCGAGCAGGATGCCGACTTAATCATGTTTATCTATCGTGACGAGGTCTATCACGACAACAGTGAAGAAAAAGGCATCGCGCAAATTATTCTCGGCAAACAGCGTAACGGCCCGATCGGTACCGTCCGCCTGACCTTCAACGGTCAGTGGTCGCGGTTTGATAACTATGGCGGCCCGCAATACGACGAAGATTAGTGTGGGGCTATTTTGCTTGCCATTTTGTGGCCGGGCAGTGCTCACTTTTTTTGGAAAGATTGGCTCGTGTACTACGTGTACACTCCGGTTTTTCCGCGCTGGCCGAACGCAAACTGGCTGCGCCAATAACGCCCCTTTAGGCTGCTAAAACCTCAATAATTTCATGCAAAGGACTTAAAATGAAAGCGGCTACGGCTGTCATTGATCGCCGCGCTCTGCGACACAATCTGCAACGGGTTCGTCATCTGGCGACACAAAGTCGTCTGGTTGCGGTGGTGAAAGCAAACGCTTATGGGCACGGTCTGCTGGAGACGGTGCACAGCCTGCAGGATGCCGATTATTACGGTGTTTCGCGGCTCAGTGAGGCACTGATGCTGCGTAAAGCCGGAGTGGTAAAACCCGTCCTCCTGCTCGAAGGTTTTTTCTCTGCCAGCGAATTACCGCTGCTGGTCGGCCATCAGCTGGATACCGCTGTTCACAGCATCGAACAACTTGAGGCGCTGGAAAGTGCTGATCTCGCGCGTCCGCTGAATGTCTGGTTGAAAATCGACACCGGTATGCACCGTTTAGGTGTCCATCCGGCACAGGCCGATGCATTCT
This sequence comes from Rahnella perminowiae, assembly GCF_019049695.1. Taxonomy (NCBI): domain Bacteria; kingdom Pseudomonadati; phylum Pseudomonadota; class Gammaproteobacteria; order Enterobacterales; family Yersiniaceae; genus Rahnella; species Rahnella perminowiae. The sequence goes on along the minus strand of NZ_JAFMOT010000185.1, from coordinate 220,696 downwards.
ATCAGCGTCTGAGTGCCTGCAAAAACGTGGTTCAGCCAGTCAATATGATGAGCCATTTCTGCCGCGCGGATGAACCGGAAAGCGATGCCACACCGAAACAGCTGAGCTGCTTTAATGAATTTGCCAAAGGCAAGCCGGGGCAAAAATCCATTGCGGCTTCCGGCGGTATTTTACTGTGGCCGGAATCGCATATGAATCTGGTTCGCCCGGGCATTATTTTATATGGTGTGTCGCCGATGGAAACCGGAACGGCCAGCGATTTTGGGCTTCAACCGGCAATGACCCTGACTTCCAGCCTGATTGCCATACGTGAACATGCCGCCGGTGAACCTGTCGGTTACGGCAGTACCTGGGTCAGTGACCGCCATACCCGCCTTGGTGTGGTGGCAATGGGATACGGCGACGGTTATCCGCGCAGTGCGCCAAATGGTACACCTGTGTGGGTTAATGGCCGTGAGGTACCGGTTGCCGGGCGCGTGTCGATGGATATGATCACCGTCGATCTGGGGCCGGAAGCCACAGACAACGTAGGGGATGAGGTGATTTTCTGGGGCGAGAAATTACCGGTTGAGCGCATTGCGCAGGCAACCGGTATCAGTGCTTATGAGCTGATTACCCAACTCAGCGAGCGGGTCGCCCGCGTTTATATTGGCGACTAAACCTTACTTTTTCACCGCCAGCCACTGGCTGACAATTTTCTGATATTCGCCGGTGGCTTTACTCAGGTGCAGCCACTGGTCGACATACATCTTCCAGCTTATGTCATCACGCGGCAGCATGTAGGCCTTTTCGCCATACTGCAGCGGCTTCTTCGGGTTCACCGCACACAGTTTCGGATAATGTTTCTGCTGATACAGCGCTTCCGACGCATCAGTGATCATCACGTCCGCTTTCTTATCCACCAGCTTCTGGAAGATGGTCACGTTATCGCTCAGTGCCAGCGTGCCTTGCGGCAGATGGCTGTGCACGAAGGCTTCATTGGTACCGCCCGCCGGTTCAATCAGGCGCACGGACGGGCGATTTAACTGCGCAATCGTCTGGTACTGACGCACATTTTCACAGCGCACCAGCGGGATTTTCCCGTCCTGATCCAATACATTAGCGAACCAGGCTTTTTGCTGGCGTTTAAGCGTCACTGAAATTCCGCCCATCGCGATATCACAATGCCCGGCGCTCATTTCGTCCGGCAGTGATTTCCAGGTGACCGGCACCCAGTTCACTTTTACATCCAGACTTGCCGCCAGTGATCCCGCCATCGCAATATCAATACCTTCGTACTCTCCGTTTTCTTTCAAAAACGTATACGGTTTATAGTCACCGGTGGTACAGACATTCAGCGAGCCTTTCTGTAATACGCGCTCAAGGTGTGAAGATGGGGTGTCAGCTTTTGCCAGACCGGGCAAGGCAGACAGCAAAGCGAGAGAGCAGAGTACTTTTTTCATTATTTTTTCCTTGCGTTTAAATCATGCGCAAGTATAAGAAAAAATCGCCGGGAAGTATTTATAACTGGCCAGAGTGGGAATGTTTTTTGCAATAAGAATCCGACACATAAAAATTAAAACGACAGGAACACTGCCATGTACAGCATTGATGATTACGATCTTAAAATTCTGACCTTATTACAAACGAACGGAAGGCTGACCAATCAGGAATTAAGCGAACTGGTGGGGCTGTCAGCATCACAGTGTTCACGTCGGCGGATAGGTCTTGAACAGGCTCAGATGATCCTCGGCTATCACGCGCGTCTGGCACCGGAAGCACTGGGCTTGGGGATGATTGGACTGATTGAAGTCAGGCTTATAAACCATTTACCTGCACAGGTCGATGCATTTCACAGCATGCTGGGTGAAGTTGATGCGATTATTGATGCCTATAAAACCACCGGGGATGCGGATTATCTGCTGAAAGTGGCGGTGAAAGATTTAGCCGGTTTAAGTACGTTGATCAGCCAAATCCTGTCAGCGCATAAAAGTGTCTCCCATGTAAAAACATCGGTAGTGCTTAACCGTCTAAAAGAAAACGGCTTATTGACGATTGCCTGAAAAAAATCCCCCCTTTATTTTGCGTGCACTATTAAGGTGATTTGTTTTGGTGCAATGTCACTTTTATGGTGCATTATTTTGAATTAATATGCGTGTTTTGTGCATGTAAAGAATAATTAACGCGTCATAAAATCTTATTTTCGATTTTTGATGCAAATTACGCGCGTGAATATTGCCTTAATTCTCTGTCTCAATAATTATCTCAAAATCAGACGTTAGGATTATTATTTTGGGGTATGGGGAATTATGGCAACTCTTGATGACATCAAACAGCCGGTTGAACAGCCGCGCATCGGGCATACGCTGATTGAAGATGCGCTGGCGATCATTATCGGTACACTGATGGTCTCTTTTGGCGTGGTGATGTTGCGGCAGGTCGGCGCACTGACCGGCGGCACGGCAGGAATGGCATTTCTGGCACATTACGTCACGCAGGTTTCGTTCGGTACGGCCTTTTTTATCATCAACTTACCTTTCTATTATCTCTCTTTCCGCCGTATGGGTTTGCCGTTCACGCTGAAAACGTTTGCCGCTGTTGCACTGGTTTCCGTCTTCTCCGATCTGCATCCGCTTTTCGTGCACTTTGATCATCTTCAGCCATTCTACGCGACGTTGTTTGCTAACGTGATTATGGGCATCGGCTTTATTGTGCTGTTCCGTCATAAAGCCAGTCTGGGCGGCGTGAACATTCTGGCGCTGTTTCTGCAGGACAAATACGGTATCCGTGCCGGTAAACTGCAAATGGGTGTGGACTGCTGCATCGTGCTGGCGTCGCTGTTCGTCGTCAGTTACGAAATGCTGATTGCTTCGGTGTTGGGCGCGGTGATCGTCAATCTGATCATTGCAATGAATCACCGTCCGGGGCGCTACAGCGTCTGACGACATGGATGAAAATGACGCAGGGTTCAGAGACCTGCGCCATTTTTGTCAGTACATCGGCATAAATTATGCGCCGAAGCCGCCGTCAATCGTCAGGTTTGCACCGGTGATATAACCCGCTTCAGAGCCGGAAAGATAAGCCACAAAGCTGGCGATTTCACTGTCTTTGCCGTAGCGGTTGAGCGCCATATAAGAACGCATGCCATCAGCCATTTCGCCGTCAGCCGGGTTCATATCGGTATCGACCGGGCCGGGTTGGACGTTGTTCACGGTAATGCCACGCGGCCCTAAATCCCGTGCCAGACCTTTGGTCAGGCCGACGATAGCTGATTTGCTCATGGCATAAACAGCACCACCCTGGAATGGCATGCGATCGGCATTGACGCTGCCGATGGTGATGATGCGTCCGCCGTCAGGCATATGGCGCGCAGCCTGTTGGCTGGCGACAAAAACGCTGCGCACATTGATGGCGATGGTACGGTCGAAATCATCCATCGTCAGCGCATCGATTTCGCCGAACGCCAGCACACCGGCGTTATTGACCAGAATATCGATTTTACCGAATGCTTTCGCCGCGCTGTCGATGGCGGAGCGGACGCTACTTTCATCGGCGCTGTCGGCTTTAATCGCCAGCGCTTTGCCACCGCTGGCTTCGATAGTTTTCACCAGCGCCTGCGCTTTATCTTCAGATGAGACATACGTGAAAGCCACGCTGGCACCTTCGCTGGCCAGACGCTGAACAATAGCGGCACCGATGCCGCGTGAACCGCCCTGAACAAATGCGGCTTTACTTTGCAATGCGTATTGAGTCGTCATATTACGGTACTCCGGATGGATGAAGTGATGGTTTGATCGTAGCTCATAGCAGCAAATCAGAATCTCAGGTGAACGGCCGGTTTGATATGCAATACGTGCCCGAAAATTGCCAACATAGTTGTCATCTTTTTTAACGAACTTTGATAGTCTGTGAAACAGTTGTGATGCGCCGGCTTACCGGACGTGGATCGCAGCGCCACTCAACCCAACCCAGGAGATGTATACCGTGTTCCAACATGTCGATGCCTATGCCGGTGACCCGATTTTGTCGCTGATGGAAAGCTTCAAGACCGATCCGAGACAAGATAAGGTAAACCTGAGTATCGGTCTTTATTACGACGGGCAGGGTATTATTCCGCAACTGGCGGCGGTGGAAAAAGCCGAGCAACAACTGAATGCCGGGCCGCAGGCCGCGTCAGTCTATCTGCCAATGGAAGGGTTACCTGCGTATCGTGCAGGTATCCAGGCGCTGCTGTTTGGTGCCGGACATCCGGCGCTGAAACAACAGCGTATCGCGACTATTCAGACCGTCGGCGGTTCCGGTGCACTGAAAGTTGGCGCTGATTTCCTGAAGTTTTATTTCCCGAATTCTGAAGTTTATGTGAGCGATCCGACCTGGGAAAACCACGTGGCCATCTTTAGTGGCGCAGGTTTCAAAGTGCATACTTATCCTTACTTTGATCCTGAAACCTTGGGAGTGAATTTCCCGGCGATGATTGACCGCCTGAAAAGTTTACCAGCGCAAAGCATCGTTCTCCTGCATCCGTGCTGTCACAACCCGACCGGTTCTGACCTGACGCCAGCACAGTGGGATCAGGTGATTGAAATCACCAAACAGCGTGAGCTGATCCCGTTCCTCGACATCGCTTATCAGGGCTTTGGCGCGGGCATTGACGACGACGCCTACGCTATCCGCGCGATGGCCTCTGCTGGCGTTAACTGCTTTGTCAGTAACTCCTTCTCGAAAATTTTCTCCCTGTACGGTGAACGTGTCGGCGGCCTGTCTGTGGTCTGCGAAGACAGCGATGCGGCGGGACGTGTGCTGGGTCAGCTGAAAGCAACCGTGCGCCGTAACTACTCCAGCCCGCCAAGCTTCGGTGCAAAAGTCGTTGCAGAAGTTCTGAGCGACAGCGCCCTGAACGCCCAGTGGAAAGCGGAAGTCGAGAGAATGCGCATCCGTATTCTGGAAATGCGCCACACCCTGGTCGACAGCCTGAAAACGGCCTTACCGGGGCGTGATTTTGGCTACCTGCTGCAACAGCGCGGTATGTTCAGCTACACCGGTTTCAGCGAAGCGCAGGTTGTCCGTCTGCGTGAAGAGTTTGGCGTTTACCTGATCCTCAGCGGCCGCGTCTGCATGGCCGGTCTGAATCACCATAACGTCAGGCAAGTGGCTGAAGCTTTCGCCGCGGTCCAGTAAATCCCCGTCATATTTCGGGCTGCGGATGCGTTGGTTGCGCTCATTCACCCCGGTCACAGGGTACGCTTAAAGGCCGACAGAAATGTCGGCTTTTTTATTCCGCCGTGCTGACTTTGATGACTTCTACCTGATGGTTTTTCAGTACCTTGAGCAACCCGGCGGCCGGAAGTTCGTCAGTGAACAGCGCTGTGGCTTGCGAGATATTGCCGATTTCGACCGCTGCAGAGGCATGATATTTGGTATGGTCAGCGGCCAGCAGAATATGACGTGAATGCGCCATCATGGTTTTCACCACGCTGGCTTCGTTGACGTCGAACTCCAGCAGGGCACCGTCGCTTTCAATAGCGCCGACACTGGTCACCAGATAGTCGGCACGGAATCCTGCGACAAAAGCCGTGGCGGCAGGGCCGATAATTCCGCCATTGTGCGGACGCAGTGTTCCGCCCGGCACCATCACTTCAAAGCGCGGATTCTTATACAAGATATGTGCGACACGCAGACAGTTGGTGATAATCCGCAGGCGGTTATGATTGAGCAGCGAATGGGCGACCTGCTCGACCGTGGTACCGATGGTGATAAACACTGTCGAGCCGTCAGGAATGTAATCAGCGATGGCTTCCGCAATGGCTTTTTTCTCTTCCGTCCAGGAAATCTCGCGCTGTTCGAAGGCGGTATTAACCACACTTGACGCACGCCCCGCACCGCCGTGATGGCGCGTGATCAGCCCCTGATCGCTGAGTTTGCGGATATCGCGGCGGGCAGTTTGGGTCGAGACATCCAGCAGCGCCGCCAGCTCTTCAATGTTCATGTAACCGCGCTCGGCAATCAGTGCGAGCAGTTGATCGTGGCGCGGATTGCCGGTCAGTTCAGTAAGACTCATGGATACATCCTTCAAAATGAGCGTCTGAGTCGTATTCTATACAGAAAGTGACAAAAAAGACCGGGTCTGATCACAGTCAGGTATCCCCGCGCGGCCACCGGGCTGTGTACATTTCAGTGCCGCGACCCCGCTGGCAAAGCGAACCGCTTCGGCAGGCAAGGCGTTCTGAGACAGACTGACCGCCAGTGCGCCATGAAAAACATCGCCTGCGCCGGTTGTGTCTACGACATTAACGGCGAAGCCCGGCTGATGATGCAGCCTGTCATTTTCCAGCCACAGACAACCTTGCCCGCCCTGTGTGACATAGACATGACCCTTTGTGAGCGTTTTGGCTTTGGCTAATGCAGAACCGGCGTCAGATTTTCCGGTCAGCCGTTGTAAACCCGGAGCGGAAAACGCGGCGTGATCGCTTAAAGCGACTAAATCGGCGATATCCTGCGGCGTCACATCGGCATCCAGCACCGTCATTACACCCGCCTGACGCGCCAGCGTAAATGCCTGTTTCGCCCCCTCATGCCAGCGCACATCTGCCAGCACCACATCCCACTGTGAAAAATCGATAGCCTGTAACCATGTGGCACAAGCGGGCAAATCCGGGCCGGGATAATTGATAATGATCCGCTCACCGTTGTTGTCCACCAGAACGGCGGATTGAGACGAGCTGGCGCCTTCCACGCGGCGGACGTACCGGGTATTTACCCCCAGGGAGTCCAGCTCCGCGAGCAGCCGGTTTCCGGTATCGTCATCACCCACACGGCCAATAAAATCCACCTGCGCCCCCAGCCGGGCTGCCGCAACGGCTGCCGTAGCGGCGGGACCGCCGCCCACTTCATGATATTTTTCAGCGACATATTTTCCCCCTCCCGCAGGCAATTCTTCAACGTAATAGATCCGGTCCATTACGGTAATCCCGACACAGGCAATGCGAATCATGGCTATTCCTTAAGCGTATTTTGATGAGGTTATTTTAATTTAGCCAATTGTTAAAAAAGTGATGGCTGTCAATTTTTTGACTTTAAATTACAAATACGATCAAAAAACGACAAACAAAGACACCGCTGATTATCAAAAAGTGACATGTCTGATCAGCACAAAGGAGAGACGCATGGCAAATGTGGCATTTATTGGTCTGGGGCAAATGGGCGCTCCGATGGCGGCCAATCTGGTTAAACAGGGGCACCGGTTAGCGGTGTTCGATCTCAGCCCGCAGGCAGTACAGAAGCTGGTACATCAGGGCGCATCGGGCGTTAAGAGTGCGGCAGAGGCGGCGCAGGGTGCGGATTTTGTTATCACCATGCTGCCCAATGGTGATCTGGTGCGCGAGGTTCTGTTTGGCCCTGAGGGTGTCTGCGAAACCCTGAACCCGTCGGCACTGGTTATCGATATGTCGACAATTCACCCGTTACAGACCGACAAGCTGATTGCTCAGATGCACGAAAAGGGCTTCAGCATGATGGATGTGCCGGTGGGCAGAACCTCTGATCATGCAGTGGCCGGGACTTTACTGCTGCTGGCGGGCGGTACGCCTGAACAGGTTGAACGCGCAACGCCGGTGCTGATGGCGATGGGGTCTGAACTGATCAATGCGGGCGGGCCGGGCAAAGGGATCCGCGTCAAGCTGATCAACAACTACATGAGCATTGCCCTGAATGCGCTCTCCGCTGAAGCCGCCGTGCTGTGCGAGGCACTGGATCTGTCTTTCGATGTGGCGCTGCAGGTGATGAGCGGAACACCGGCCGGAAAAGGCCACTTCACCACGTCATGGCCGAACAAAGTGCTGAAAGGGGATGTGTCACCCGCTTTCATGATTGACCTCGCCCATAAAGATCTGGGTATTGCGCTGGATGTCGCTAATCAGCTGCATGTGCCGATGCCGCTCGGTGCGGCTTCCCGTGAAGTATACAACCAGGCACGCGCCGCAGGACGCGGACGTCAGGACTGGACGGCCATTCTTGAGCAGGTGCGCACCAGCGCCGGTCTGACACAAAAAATACATCCGTAACGCCTTAACCAAGGAAAGTTGAATGACTCACTACAGCCTTAACGATATCACCCGTCCGTCCGGCGGATTCGCCATGCTGGCGGTCGACCAGCGTGAAGCCATGCGTTTAATGTTCGTGGCCGCCGGCGCGAAAGCTCCGGTTACCGATCAGGTGCTGACCGATTTTAAAGTCAATGCCGCGCGGATTTTATCGCCGTACGCTTCTGCAATTTTGGTCGATCAGCCGTTCTGTTACCGCCAGATTGTTGAGCAGAATGCCATCGCGCAAAACTGCGCCATGATTGTGGCGGCTGACGAATTTATTCCGGGCAACGGCTTGCCGGTGGACAGCGTGGTGATCGACAAAAGTGTAGATCCGCAGGCGGTCCGGGAAAACGGCGGCAAGGCGCTGAAATTACTGGTGTTGTGGCGCAGCGATGAAGATCCGCAACAACGTCTGGAGATGGTGAAAACATTTAATCAACGCTGCCATGCGCACGGTCTGCTGAGCATTATCGAACCGGTGGTCAGGCCGCCTCGCCGTGGCGATAAATTTGACCGCGAACAGGCGATTATTGATGCCGCGAAAGAACTCGGTGACAGCGGCGCTGACCTTTATAAAGTCGAAATGCCCCTTTGCGGGCGCGGTACACAGGCCGAACTGCTGCGCGCATCACAACACCTCAATGAACACATTCATATGCCGTGGGTGATCCTCTCCTCAGGTGTTGATGAAAAACTCTTTCCGCGCGCAGTCAGCGTCGCCATGACGGCAGGCGCCTCCGGTTTCCTCGCAGGCCGTGCAGTCTGGTCATCCGTGGTCGGTTTACCGGATACCGAACTTATGCTCAGGGATATTTCCGCGCCGAAATTGCAGCGTCTGGGCGAGATTGTCGACGACATGATGGCCCGCCGCCGCTAACGAAAGGAGTGGAAAATGAAATGGTTTAACACGATGAGCCACCACCGCTGGCTTGAACAGGAAACCGACCGGATCTTCGAATTTGGCAAAAATGCCGCTGTCGCCACCGGCTTCGGCTGGCTGGGTAATAACGGACAAGTCAGGGCGGATATGGGGACCCATTTGTGGATCACCGCCCGCATGTTGCACGTGTATTCGGTTGCCGCAGGCATGGGGCGTCCCGGAGCGTATGCGCTGGTGGATCACGGGATCCGCGCCCTTAACGGCGCACTGGCGGATAAACAGTACGGCGGCTGGTACGCCTGTGTAAACGATGAGGGCGTGGTGGATGCCTCGAAGCAAGGTTATCAGCATTTCTTCGTTTTACTGGGCGCAGCCAGCGCCGTCACCACCGGCCATCCGGAAGCCAGAACGTTACTCGATCAGGCTATCGGTGTGATCGAAAAATACTTCTGGAGTGAAGATGAACAGATGTGCCTCGAGTCGTGGGATGAAGCGTTCAGCCAAACCGAAGCTTATCGCGGCGGCAATGCAAATATGCACGCCGTCGAAGCTTTCCTGATTGTCTACGACGTTACGCACGAGCGGAAATGGCTGGATCGCGCACTGAGAATTGCCTCGGTGATTATTCATGACGTCGCCCGTCGCGGCGAATACCGGGTCAATGAGCATTTTGATACGCAGTGGAACCCGATCCGCGATTACAACAAAGATAATCCGGCGCACCGTTTCCGTGCTTACGGCGGCACGCCAGGGCATTGGATCGAATGGGGCCGCCTGATGTTGCATCTTCATGCTGCGCTGGAAGCCCGTTTTGAAACGCCTCCGGCCTGGCTGCTGGAGGATGCAAAAGGATTATTCCACGCCACAATCCGCGACGCCTGGGCGCCGGACGGCGCAGACGGTTTTGTCTATTCCGTCGGCTGGGACGGGAAACCCATTGTGCGTGAACGTGTGCGCTGGCCGGTTGTTGAGGCGATGGGCACCGCGTATGCCCTGCATTGTGTTACCGGCGAAGCGCAATACGAAACCTGGTATCAGACCTGGTGGGACTATTGCGTGAAATACCTGATGGATTACGAAAATGGTTCATGGTGGCAGGAGCTCGATACCGACAATAAAGTCACTACCAAAGTCTGGGATGGCAAACAGGATATTTATCATCTCCTGCATTGTCTGGTGATCCCGCGTCTGCCGCTGGCGCCGGGGCTGGCACCTGCCGTGGCCGCCGGACTGCTGGACATCAATGCAAAATAAAAATCACGGAGACCATCATGAGTACCCTACAAAATAAAAATACTCAGATTGAATTTACCGCCGGTAATAATGAATTTTCGCTGATTTATCAGCAGCGCCTGATTTTACGTCATACCGCGCAAGCACCCTGTTTATGGATTGGCGGCGGCGAAGCGGATATCGCTATGTTTCGTGGCAATTTCAGTATTAAAGATCGCCTGAATGAAAAGGTTGCGCTGACGGATATCACCATCACCGCTCAGGCTGCGGGGTGGCAAGTGCGTTTCAGCCGTGGTGGTACGCTCAGCGCAACGCTGATTATCACCACCGATGATACCGGGCGTTTACAGCTCAACCTGCAAAACGACGACAGCAGGCATAACCGCATCTGGTTGCGGCTGTCGGCGCAGGCGGAAGATCATATTTACGGCTGCGGTGAACAGTTCTCTTACTTCGATTTACGCGGCAAACCCTTCCCGCTGTGGACCAGCGAACAGGGCGTCGGGCGCAACAAACAAACCTATGTTACCTGGCAGGCCGACTGCAAAGAGAACGCAGGCGGTGACTATTACTGGACATTTTTCCCACAGCCGACCTTTGTCAGCACACAAAAGTATTACTGCCATGTGGAAAACAGCGGCTATATGAATTTCGATTTCAGCGCGCCGGAATACCATGAACTGGCCTTTTGGGAAGATAACGCCGCCCTGCGTTTTGAATGCGCCAGTGACTATATCAGCCTGCTGGAAAAACTCACCGCGCTGTTAGGCCGCCAGCCTGAGTTGCCGGACTGGGTGTATGACGGCGTGACGCTGGGCATTCAGGGCGGTACGGAAGTCTGCCAGCAAAAACTGGACGTGATGCGCGAAGCGGGTGTGAAGGTTAACGGCATCTGGGCACAGGACTGGTCAGGCATTCGCATGACCTCGTTTGGTAAACGTGTGATGTGGAACTGGAAATGGAACAGTGAACTGTATCCGCAGCTTGACGCACGTATTCCGCAGTGGAAAGAAGAGGGCGTGCAGTTCCTTTCTTACATCAATCCCTACGTTGCCAGCGACCGGGATTTATGCGCCGAAGCCGCAAAAAAAGGCTACCTGACGCGGGATGCCAGCGGCGGTGATTATCACGTCGAGTTTGGCGAGTTCTATGCAGGCGTGGTGGATCTGACGCATCCGGCGGCCTATGAGTGGTTCAAAAACGTTATCAAAAAGAACCTGATTGAACTGGGTTGCGGCGGATGGATGGCAGATTTTGGCGAATATCTGCCGACCGACACTTTCCTGCACAACGGCATCAGCGCGGAAATCATGCATAACGCCTGGCCTGCACTGTGGGCGAAATGTAACTACGAAGCCCTGCAGGAAACAGGCAAACTCGGCGAGGTGCTGTTCTTTATGCGTGCCGGTTACACCGGCAGCCAGAAATATTCGACGATGATGTGGGCGGGCGACCAGAACGTGGACTGGAGTCTGGACGACGGACTGGCCTCGGTTATTCCGGCGGCATTGTCTCTGGCGATGAGCGGTCACGGTTTACATCACAGCGACATCGGCGGTTACACCACACTGTTCGGGATGAAACGTAGCAAGGAATTGCTGCTGCGCTGGTGCGATTTCAGCGCCTTCACGCCGATGATGCGCACCCACGAAGGCAACCGTCCGGGCGATAACTGGCAGTTTGACGGCGACGCCGAAACCATTGCGCATTTTGCCCGCATGACCGGCGTATTCACTCATCTCAAACCCTATATCCGGCAGGCCGTACAGCAAAACAGCCAAAGCGGTTTACCGGTGATGCGTCCGCTGTTTCTGCATTACGAAGAGGATGACCGCACGTATACCCTGAAATACCAGTATCTGTTCGGTCGTGATCTGCTGGTGGCACCGGTGTATGAGGAAGGGCGCAGCGACGGGTCTCTGTATCTGCCGCAGGATACCTGGATCAACATCTGGACCGGCGAAACGCATCACGGCGGCGATGTAACGGTGGCCGCACCGTTGGGTCAGCCACCGGTCTTTTATCGTGCAGACAGCGAGTGGGCAGCGCTGTTCGGTGCATTACGTCATATCTGATAAGACTCAGCAGCCGGGGTTGGCGACCACGCCCCGGCGTATGAAGGAGAATCATAATGAGTCAGACAACACCGGAAAATCCCGCGACCCTGCGCCTGCCTTTCAGGGAAAAACTGGCCTACGGCATGGGGGATTTAGGCTCCAATATCCTGCTCGATATTGGCACGCTGTACCTGCTGAAGTTTTACACGGACGTGCTCGGTTTGCCGGGCACTTACGGTGGCATCATTTTTCTGATCGCCAAATTCTTTACCGCCTTCACCGATATGGGCACCGGCATCATGCTGGATTCACGGCGTAAGATCGGCCCAAAAGGCAAATTCCGTCCCTTCGTATTGTATGCCGCGTTTCCGGTCACCCTGCTGGCGGTCGCCAACTTTGTCGGCACACCGTTTGAGATAACCGGTAAGACCGTCGTGGCAACACTGCTGTTTATGTTGTACGGGTTGTTTTTCAGCATGATGAACTGCTCCTATGGCGCGATGGTGCCTGCCATCACCAAAAATCCGGACGAGCGTGCGTCGCTTGCGGCCTGGCGGCAGGGCGGTGCCACACTGGGACTGCTACTGTGCACTGTCGGTTTTGTGCCGGTAATGAATCTGCTCGAAGGTAATGCGCAGCGCAGTTATATCTTTGCCGCGACGCTGTTCTCGCTGGTGGGTTTGCTGTTTATGTGGCTGTGTTATGCCGGAGTGAAAGAGCGTTATGGCGAGGCGCAGCCTGCAAGTCAGACGCAAAAACCGGGGCTTTTGCCGTCATTTCGCGCCATCGCCGGTAACCGTCCTTTGTTCATCCTGTGTATTGCCAATCTCTGTACGCTGGGGGCGTTTAACGTCAAGCTGGCGATTCAGGTGTATTACACGCAGTACGTGCTGAACGACCCTATTCTGCTCTCCTATATGGGCTTTTTCAGCATGGGATGCATTTTCATCGGCGTATTCCTGATGCCTGCCGCCGTCAGACGATTCGGCAAGAAAAAAGTCTATATCGGCGGTCTGGCGCTGTGGATCGTCGGCGACATCCTCAACTACTTCTATGGCAGCGGCTCCGTCAGCTTCGTCGCATTCTCCTGTCTGGCGTTCTTCGGTTCGGCGTTCGTCAATAGCCTGAACTGGGCACTGGTGTCCGATACGGTGGAATACGGCGAGTGGCGTACCGGCGTTCGTTCGGAAGGTACGGTTTACACCGGCTTCACCTTCTTTCGCAAAGTCTCGCAGGCACTGGCAGGATTTTTCCCCGGCCTGATGCTGACGCAAATCGGCTATGTGCCCAATGTTGTGCAGTCGGCGCACACGCAGGAAGGGTTGCGTCAGTTGATCTTCATTTATCCCTGTGTGCTGGCGGCAATCACCATCGTGGCGATGGGCTGTTTCTATAACCTCAACGAGAAAATGTACGTGCGCATCGTTGCGGAAATTGAACAGCGTAAGCAGACGGCATAGTGCATTCACTGTAACAGCGCCCTGCGGGGCGCTTTGAGGATTGCCATGAAGGATTTCCATCACCCTGATCCGCTGACATTGCGGGAGAAGTGTGCCTATGGAATGGGCGATTTTGGCTCGAACCTGATGTTGTGCATCGGGACGCTGTATCTCCTGAAATTTTATACTGATGAGCTGGGCATGCCGGCGTTTTATGGCGGCATCATCTTTCTGGTGGCGAAGTTTTTCACCGCGTTTACCGATATGCTGACCGGCGTGTTACTTGATTCCCGTCGTCATATTGGAGCCCGGGGTAAGTTCAGACCGTTCATTTTATATGCTTCCGTGCCGGTCGGGCTGGTTGCGACGGCGCAGTTTATGGCGAATGATTTCGGTCTGCCGGTAAAAACGGCACTCGCCACTGTCCTGTTTATGTTGTTCGGCTTGTTCTACAGCCTGATGAATTGTTCTTACGGCGCGATGGTGCCGGCTATCACCAGAAATCCGCATGAGCGGGCGCAGCTTGCCGCCTGGCGTCAGGGCGGTGCCACACTCGGGTTGCTGCTGTGTACGGTCGGGTTTATGCCTGTCCAGGCGTTGCTGGGCAATTCCCCTTCGGTGGGATATTTCTGTGCCGCGCTGATTTTTGCCACCTGCGGTATTCTGTGTATGGGCTGGTGTTATCGCGGCGTCAGGGAGCGTTACGTCGGGATTACGCCTGCGGAACATAAATCCGGTATTCTGCGGTCATTTCGCGCCATATTCCGTAATCCGCCGTTACTGGTACTGTGCCTCGCCAACCTGTGTACGCTGGCGGCGTTTAATATCAAACTGGCGATCCAGGTGTATTACACGCAGTACGTTCTCCACGATATTCATCTGCTGTCATGGATGGGTTTTTTCAGCATGGGCTGCATATTGATTGGCGTGTTTCTGGTACCGGGTTGTGTGAAACGCTTCGGCAAAAAGCAGGTATACCTGGGAGGATTATTGCTGTGGGCAACCGGCGATATACTTAACTTCTTTTGGGGAAACAGCTCGTTAAGCTTTGTGCTGTTTTCCTGCATGGCATTCTTTGGCACCGCATTTGTCAACAGCCTGAACTGGGCACTGGTACCGGATACCGTGGATTACGGCGAATGGAAAACCGGTATTCGTGCCGAAGGCTCGGTGTATACCGGTTATACCTTTTCACGAAAAATATCTGCCGCGCTTGCCGGTTTCCTGCCGGGAATTATGCTGACGCAAATCGGTTATATCCCGAATGCGGTGCAGGGCAGCGCGACCTTACTCGGTTTACGCCAGTTGATCTTTGTCTGGCCCTGCTTACTTGCCATTACCGCCGCCATCATCATGGGCCTCTTTTATAAACTGAACGAAGCACGCTTCGCGAAAATAATTGAGGAAATCGCTCAGCGCAAAAAAGATAACGAGCCTGAAACACCGGCTGAAAAAAGCAATCTTTCCGCCGTCATACAATAAAAAAGCAGGTCGCCACGATGAACGGATAATGGGGCGGCCTTTTTCATCTTTACGGCTCTTTACGTCTCCCGCCTTTATTTTTAGCCATGTTGTTGCACACTTACTACAGTTGAATTTACGGCTGAAAGGATGTGGAAAGTATATGTGGCATCAGCAAACTATTACGCTCGGCGCGAAAGCGCGGGGTTTCCATCTGATCACCGATGAAGTGGTCAGCCAAATTGAGCGTCTGCATGAAGTACAAACCGGGCTGGTGCATTTATTTATTCAGCACACTTCAGCGTCGCTGACGCTGAATGAGAACTGTGACCCGACCGTGCGCTACGACATGGAACAACATTTCATGCGTACCGTGCCGGAAAACGCGCCCTACGAGCATGACTACGAAGGCCGCGATGATATGCCGGGTCACATTAAGTCATCGCTGTTAGGTGCATCATTAGTGCTGCCCGTTTCCCGGGGAAGGTTGCTGCTTGGCACCTGGCAGGGGATCTGGATGGGCGAACATCGGATCGACGGCGGACAACGCCGGATCGTCATCACGTTACAAGGAGAAATCCAGGCATGACCAGTTCAGAATTGCTGACCTACTGCATGGGGAAACCCGGTGCGGAGCAAAGTGTTGAAAATCAGCGCGGCGCAAATCAGGTAAAAGTGGGCGATGCGATGTTCGCCATGGTGTGTGAAATCGACGGTCGCGAGGCCATTTCGCTGAAAGCCAGCCCGGAGCTGGCAGAGCAATTACGTGCAACACATCCGGATATCGTGCCGGGAGATCATCTCAACAAAGCACACTGGAATACGGTATTCCTCGACGGTTCGCTGCCCGATTCGCAGTTTTATTATCTGATCGACGGCTCTTATGCGTTGGTGGTATCCGGTCTGCCGGAAGCGATACGTCAGGAAATCGGCCGCTGATTGTCCGGCCAGTTGCCGCTGTTAAGTGTTGAGGGGGAGAAGTCTGCCGCCTCAGCCCGCCATGGCAGTGCGCCACGAAAGCGCCACGCGCGTGTGATGTCCAGACTCCAGTAACGTTCTGCGCCCGCAGGCCCTGGAATATCTTCCGGGTGCCAGTGGATCTGCGTGTGTCCCTGAAGATGCAGCACATCACCGTTCTCAAAATCAATAAACAGCAGTGCCGCACGCGGTTCTGCCAGTAAATTCCCCAGCGTATTCATATAACGGTTACCGCGAAAATCAGGCACCCACAAACGGTTTCCCACCAGATGCGCAAACCCGGGCTGACCGCCGCGATGTGACATATCGGCACCGCCGTGTGCGTGGCTGGCGATAAAAAACGTATCGGCACGGGCAATCAGTGCGCGGGCATCAGCATCCGGTTCGGACATATCCTCCCGCGCAGGCAGCGGCAAACTGACGGGTACATCGGCCAGTTTGCGAACCTGAATATACTGCGGACAATTGCCAAAACTCTGATCGACGACGATCTCAATGCGGTTTTTATCCATGCGCCCGATCCTGCCGTTCACACGGTTACGCCGCCGGTTGGAAAAATCGATCCCCAGCCCGCCGATCTGTTTCCCCGGTTGTAAGGCGGCCAACGCCGGATCGTCATCCCGCCGCGGTGTATTGATCCGCAAATGCGACGCGTCCGGCGTACGGATAAACCCGGCGGGGCCGGTCAGCAGAGTCGCCACCGGCCAGCCGTGGTCATCCAGCGTCGAGATAAACAAATACGGTAGCGCGGCGAAAAACAGCCGGTGCTGTTCCGGCATCGCATCGCGGATGCCGTGTGCGGAAACGTCAAACCCTGCCATGTCCTGCGCCAGGATTTCGTCTGCATGGAAGGGGGTATTCATCGTCTTTTACCCCGCGTTCTCAGGCAGTGGCAACGCCGGAAGTGGCGTAAAGCCCGGCAGGCTTTCGATCCGTTTCAGCCAGCGGTGAATCGCCGGATAATCCGCCAGCGAAACGCCGCCTTCCGGTGCCGCCGCTACATAGCTGTAACAGGCCAGATCGGCAATCGTGGCCCGCTCCGTCGCCAGAAACTCGTGGTTTTCCAGATGCTGTTCAAGCTGCGGCAGGAATTTTGCCGACACTTTCAGCGCACTTTCATACACTTCCGGTGCTGAGAATTGTTTCACCATACGGGCAGATGCCGGGCCGTAGCGCACTTCACCGGCAGCGCGGGACAACCACTTTTGGACTTCCGCCGCCTGGAACGGATCTTCCGGTAACCAGTGACTGTCGGGTGCGTAGCGTTTCACCAGATATACCAGAATCGCATGACTGTCGGTGACAATGTGTTCGCCGTCGGTCAGCACCGGCACTTGTCGCAGCGGGTTTAACTGCGCGAATTCTGCGGTCTGGCGAACCTCTTTGCCGCCGTCTTTAGTTTCAAAGGGCAGACTGAGCATGTTCAGCAGCAGGATGACGCGGTGGCAGTGACCGGAAAGCGGCGTACTGTAAAGTTGAATGGCGGGCATGGGTTGTCTCCTTTTGAGGTATGAATCAAAGATTACTCTTGCGCCAGATGATTGTGATCCACGAAGATTGAAATTGAGCGTTTCACTTTGTGGAAGAATCTATGGACCGTTTGGATGAAATGGCGATTTTTGTCGCTGTACTTCAGTATGGCAGCCTGGCGGAAGCTGCCCGTAAACTTCACCGTTCTCCACCGGCCATCACCCGCGCCATCGCCTCGCTGGAACACCGGTTCGGCGCAAGGCTGGTCGAGCGCACCACGCGCAGTCTGGCGCCGACAGAAGCGGGCGCACGGCTGGCGGAAAAAGCCCGGCTGCTGCTCAGCCAGTATCAGAATGCGGTAGAAGATACCGCTGAAACTCAGCTCAGCGGCCTGCTGCGCATCACCGCGCCGGTGCAGTTCGGGCGTAAACACGTTGCGCCCCTGGTGATGGAGTTTCTGGCGCAACACCCTGATATGCAAATCGAAATGATACTCAATGACCGCAATCTGGATCTGATCGACGAAGGGTTAGATCTGGCGGTACGCATCGGTCATCAGGAAGATTCAGGCAAAGTCGCGCGCAAGGTCGCCGAAGTCACCCGCGTGCTGGTCGCCAGCCCGGCGTATCTGGCACAGCATGGCGAACCGAAGCATCCGTCTGAACTGGCGGTGCATCAGACGGTGACGGGCACGCTGCGCACGCAAATCTGCGAATGGCGTTTCGGGCCGCATGAGGATGATTTGCGCGTCCGGTTGTCGCCGCGTCTGCTCTCCAATGATGTGGAATCGCAGTTGCTGGCGGTGCGCAGCGGGCAGGGGATAGCACGGTTACTGTCGTATCAGGTGAAGGATGATGTGCAGGCGGGCCGTATGGTACGGCTTCTGGCGGATTTCGAACCTTTGCCTTTGCCGGTACAACTGGTGGCGCAGCAGGTCCAGCAGATGCCACGCAAGGTGCGGATATTCTGGGATTTTGCTTATCAGCGACTGAGTGCATTGCCTCAGCTTCATGCGTTAGACGCATCTTCTGAACAGTGACGCCGATCACGCCCGCTGACGGAAAAAATAATCTACTCTGAGAGTTGTGCAAAAACAGTGAGTTACTTAAGGGCACGTTGTCCATTTGCTCACGCCAACCCAAAAGGAAAGGATGATGACCCGTAACCGGCTGAATCTTGCCACGCTTTTGATTCTGGCGCTCAGTGCGCCGTTTCCCCTGACCGTCAGTGCGCAAAGCCTGCCGCAGGATCCTGATACGTCGGTGCCTGCGAAGAATTACATCACGGCGGTGAATCCTGATTTAACCATCACTTACCGGTTGTATGCGCCGACGGCTGAACATGTCGATGTGGTGACCGGTGCCACGCCGGTGACGTACATTCCGCATCAGATGACCAAGGACGATAAAGGTATCTGGAGCTGGACGTCAGATGTACAAAAACCTGATCTCTATGAATATTTCTTCAACGTCGATGGCTTGCGGATTGCCGATCCGGGCAGTGCAATGCCCAAGCCACAGCGTCAGGTGAATACCAGCCTGATTCTGGTGCCGGGCAGTATTCTGGATGTGAACAAGGTGCCGCACGGAGAAGTGCGCACGCTGACCTATCATTCCGTCGCGCTGAATTCTGAACGTCAGGTCGCGGTGTGGACGCCACCGGGTTACAGCGATGCCTCACAGCCGCTGCCGGTGCTCTATTTCTACCACGGTTTTGGCGACACCGGCCGCTCGGCGCTGGATCAGGGTCGCATTCCGCAAATCATGGATAACCTGCTGGCGGAGAAAAAAATCGTGCCGATGCTGGTGGTGATCCCGGATACAGAAACCGATGCCAAAGGGGTGGTGCCGGAAGATTACGTCACCAAAGATCGTCGCAAGGAATTCTATCCGCGCAATGCTGCCGCTGCCGATAAAGAACTGACCGGTGACATTATCCCGCTGATTTCCAAAACTTTCCGCGTACGTGATGATGCCGCCGGACGCGCGCTGGCCGGGCTGTCACAAGGGGGTTATCAGACGCTGGTCAGCGGCATGACGCACCTCGACCAGTTCGGCTGGCTGGCGACCTTCAGCGGTGTCAGTACCACGACGGTGCCGAATGCCGACGTTGAGAAACGCTTCGCCGAACCGGATAAAATCAACGCGCAGCTGAAAAACTTTACGGTCGTTGTCGGCGAAAAAGATGTGGTAACGGGCAAGGATATCGCCGGACTGAAAACCGAGCTGGAAGAGAAAAAGATTAAATTCGATTACCACGAATACTCGAAGCTTGGCCACGAAATGGACGTCTGGCGCCCGGCCTATGCGGAGTTTGTGCAGAAGATATTTAAGTGATCTCAGCGCCTCCCCCTTCGCAGGGGAGGGCGCTGATCGGCGCTTAAAGATTACGCTGTTTTCTTCGCCTGCTGGCTGTGGCGTTCCAGCAGCGGTTTCAGGAAGCGCGCGGTATGCGATTCTTTGCATTCCGCGACGGTTTCCGGTGTACCGGCGACCAGAATCTGTCCGCCACCCGCGCCACCTTCCGGCCCGAGATCGACAATCCAGTCCGCGGTTTTAATCACGTCCAGATTGTGTTCAATCACCACGATAGTATTACCCTGATCACGAAGCTGATGCAGCACTTCCAGCAGTTGCTGGATATCGGCAAAGTGCAGGCCGGTGGTCGGCTCGTCGAGAATATACAACGTCTGACCGGTGCCGCGTTTGGACAGCTCACGCGCCAGTTTCACACGCTGTGCTTCACCGCCGGACAGCGTGGTCGCGGACTGGCCAAGGCTGATGTAGGTCAGACCCACGTCGATCAGCGTCTGCAATTTACGCGCAAGCGCAGGGACGGCATCGAAGAAATCACGCGCTTCTTCAATGGTCATCTCCAGCACTTCGTGGATGCTCTTGCCTTTGTATTTAATTTCCAGCGTTTCGCGGTTATAGCGTTTGCCTTTGCACTGGTCACACGGCACATAAATATCCGGCAGGAAGTGCATCTCGACTTTGATCACGCCGTCGCCCTGACAGGCTTCGCAGCGGCCGCCTTTGACGTTGAAACTGAAACGCCCCGGCGTGTAGCCGCGTGAACGTGATTCCGGCACACCGGCAAACAGCTCGCGCACCGGCGTGAAAATACCGGTATAGGTCGCCGGGTTGGAGCGCGGCGTACGGCCAATCGGGCTCTGGTCGATGTCGATGACTTTATCGAAATGTCCCAGGCCTTCGATTTCACGGTACGGCGCGGCTTCAGCAATCGTCGCACCATTCAGTTCGCGCTGTGCCAGCGGGAACAGCGTGTCGTTGATAAGCGTCGATTTACCGGAGCCGGACACGCCGGTGATACAGGTAAACAAGCCAACCGGCAGCGTCAGCGTGACGTCTTTCAGGTTATTGCCTTTAGCGCCCGACAGTTTCAGCACTTTTGCCGCATCCGCAGGGACGCGCTGTGCCGGTACAGAGATTTCACGTTTGCCGCTCAGGAACTGCCCGGTCAGTGAATTCTCGGTCGCCATAATGTCTTCAGCCGTACCTTCAGCCACCACTTCGCCGCCATGCACGCCCGCGCCCGGTCCGATATCAATAATATGGTCAGCGGCGCGGATGGCGTCTTCGTCATGCTCAACCACAATCACCGTGTTACCGAGGTCGCGCAGGTGGATCAGTGTTTCCAGCAGACGTTCGTTATCGCGCTGATGCAGGCCAATGGAAGGTTCATCAAGTACGTACATCACGCCCACCAGACCGGCACCAATCTGGCTTGCCAGACGGATACGCTGGGCTTCGCCGCCGGACAGTGTTTCCGCAGAACGAGACAGCGAGAGGTAATTCAATCCGACATTCACCAGGAATTTCAGGCGATCGCCGATCTCTTTCAGCACTTTCTCAGCAATTTTGGCGCGCTGGCCGCTGAGTTTCATATTGCGGAAGAAATCCATCGCATGACCGATGCTGAAATCGGAGATTTCCGGCAGCGTGGTTTCTTCGACAAACACGTTACGGGCTTCTTCACGCAGACGGGTGCCACGGCAGGACGTACACGGACGGTTGCTGATGTATTTCGACAGTTCTTCACGTACCGCGCTGGATTCCGTTTCTTTATAACGGCGTTCCATATTGTGCAGCACGCCTTCAAACGGATGGCGACGAATCGAGGTATCACCGCGATCGTTGATGTATTTAAATTCAATCGTAGTTTTGCCGGAACCGTGCAGGATGGCATGTTGTACGTCGCTGCTCAGTGCATTAAACGGCGCTTCCACGTCGAAATCATAGTGCTCGCCCAGCGAGCGCAACATCTGGAAGTAATAGAAGTTACGGCGATCCCAGCCACGGATCGCGCCACCTGCCAGTGAAAGCTCAGGATTCTGCACCACACGATCAGGATCGAAAAACTGCTGTACGCCCAGTCCGTCACAGGTCGGACAGGCACCGGCCGGGTTGTTGAACGAGAACATACGCGGTTCAAGCTCACGCATGCTGTAGCCACACACCGGACAGGCAAAGTTAGCCGAAAACAGCATTTCTTCCGCTTTCGGGTCATCCATATCGGCGACCACGGCGGTACCGCCGGAAAGCTCGAGCGCGGTTTCAAACGATTCCGCCAGACGCTGGGCCAGATCGTCACGTACTTTAAAGCGGTCGACGACCACTTCAATGGTGTGTTTTTTCTGCAGTTCTAATTTCGGCGGATCCGACAGGTCACAGACTTCGCCATCAATACGCGCACGGATGTAGCCCTGCGACGCCAGGTTTTCCAGCGTCTTGGTATGCTCGCCTTTGCGGTCTTTGATGATGGTCGCCAGTAACATCAGGCGCTGGCCTTCCGGCTGCGCGAGTACGTTATCCACCATCTGGCTGACAGTCTGGGCTGACAGCGGAATATTATGATCCGGGCAGCGCGGCTCGCCCACGCGGGCAAACAGCAGGCGCAGATAATCGTGGATTTCCGTGATGGTCCCGACGGTAGAGCGCGGGTTGTGTGATGTTGATTTTTGCTCAATCGAAATCGCCGGAGACAGACCTTCAATATGGTCGACGTCCGGTTTTTCCATTAAGGATAAAAATTGGCGTGCGTAGGCTGACAGCGACTCGACGTAGCGGCGCTGGCCTTCGGCGTACAGTGTATCAAACGCCAGAGAAGACTTGCCTGAACCAGATAAGCCGGTGACAACAATCAGTTTGTCGCGCGGGATAATCAGGTTGATATTCTTGAGATTATGGGTGCGTGCGCCCCGAACTTCGATCTTATCCATTCATCATTCCCGGATTAACTTGATAGCTCACCGTGCCGGTGACCGCCGTGAAAACCTGTTTCGCGCGAGTCATCGAATCGGGCACAGAGAAGAACGTAACGCGCAATTATGACACAAATCACAGCCTGTGCCACCCCAAAACCTGAATGTATATCCAGTACTCGATGTAACGGGTGTTGTTTTGCTAAACGATTTATCGATGTTTCTCGCACGTAAATACTTACGTGGTGGGATTGCTGCATTTTGTGTTTATAATGACGCCATAGTGAGTTACTCACATCTCAAACTGTGGTTTCAGCCACGACATACATCATCAGGAGAATCCACATGGCCAGCAGAGGCGTAAACAAAGTTATTCTCGTCGGTAATCTGGGGCAAGACCCGGAAGTCCGCTACATGCCTAACGGCGGTGCAGTCGCCAACATTACTCTGGCAACGTCTGAAAGCTGGCGTGACAAAGCAACCGGCGAGCAGAAAGAAAAAACGGAATGGCACCGTGTTGTGCTGTTCGGTAAATTAGCTGAAGTTGCGGGCGAATACCTGAAGAAAGGTTCCCAGGTTTACATCGAAGGCGCACTGCAAACCCGTAAATGGACCGATCAGGCTGGCGTTGAAAAATACACCACCGAAGTCGTGGTTAATGTGGGCGGGACCATGCAGATGCTCGGCGGCCGTGCCGGCGGCGGCGCACCAGCAGGTGGCGGTCAGCCATCCGCAGGCGGCCAGCAGGGCGGTTGGGGTCAGCCTCAGCAACCACAAGGCGGCAACCAGTTCAGCGGCGGCCAGCAGGCACGTCCGGCTGCGCAAAACAACGCGCCAGCACAGAACAACGAACCACCAATGGATTTCGACGACGATATCCCGTTCTGATTTGTTGCCTTCGGGCTCCTCTGTCAGAAAAGCAAAAAGCCCCGAAAAGGGGCTTTTTGCTTTCTGGCTTTTACCGCTCTCAATCTTTTGCCGACGCACCAGGCTGGCTCATTGCGCCGCCATTGCGTCAAAACAGCGCCTCGTTTTAGCGCATTTTTCCCCCGTTCAGGGCTGCGGCGGATTGTACTTAAGATTGTATACAAGGCTCCGGCGGCAAATCGCTTTTGTGGTACAGAAATTGCTTTTCTCCAGAGAGACTCAGGGGAGAAAAATATGAAAGCGATCGTGATTGGTGGCGGGATTGGCGGTGCATGTGCGGCGATTGCGCTGAAGCGTTTTGGTATCGAAACGGCGGTATACGAGGCGGTGAAGGAGATCAAACCGGTAGGCGCGGCGATTTCTATCTGGCCTAACGGCGTCAAATGCCTGAATTATCTCGGCATGAAAGAGGCGCTGCGTGAACTCGGCGGCAATATGCGCTTCATGGCCTACAAAGACTATCAGCAGGGGCAGACCATGACGCGGTTCAGTATGGAACCGCTGATCCAGAGCGTTGGCGAACAACCCTATCCGGTAGCGCGTGCTGAACTGCAATCAATGCTGCTTGATACCTATGGCCGCGATAAGGTGCAGTTCGGCAAGCGCGTGACGCATGTTGAGGAATCTGACGACAGCGTCACCGCCTGGTTTGACGACGGCACCTCCGCGACCGGCGATTTACTGATTGCGGCCGACGGCACCCATTCTATTATCCGCCAGCATGTGCTGGGCTATGCGACGGAGCGCCGCTATGCCGGTTACGTCAACTGGAACGGTCTGGTAGAAATCGATGAAAGTATTGCGCCTGCCGATCAATGGACGACATTTGTCGGCGAGGGTAAACGCGTTTCACTGATGCCGGTAAGCGGCAACCGTTTCTACTTTTTCTTTGACGTGCCGCTGCCGAAAGGCTTGCCGCAGGATCGCACCACCGTGCGCGATGATTTGCAGGGTTACTTTGCGGGCTGGGCAGAACCGGTGCAAAAACTGATCAGTCAGATCAACCCGGAGACCACTAACCGCGTTGAAATCCACGACATCGAACCCTTTATGCAACTGGTCAAAGGCCGTATTGCGTTGCTCGGCGACTCCGGCCACAGCACCACGCCGGATATCGGGCAGGGCGGCTGTGCGGCAATGGAAGATGCGATCGTACTGGCGAATATGTTGCAAACCAATTCGTTAGGCATCGAAGATGCGCTGTTGCGTTATCAGGAGAAACGCGCCTGTCGCGTGAAGGATCTGGTGCTGAAAGCGCGTAAACGCTGCGATGTCACTCACGGCAAAGAAATGGCCGTGACCGAACAATGGTACGAAGATCTGAAAAGTGAAACCGGCGAGCGCATTCTTTCCGGTATGTGTGAAACCATTCTGGGTGGGCCGCTGGAATAAATCCGGGGAGGTTTTTAAAAGAAATAAATTTTTACACATCCTTAAAGTTCCCTGCGTTTTTGCCGAAAATAACATCAGAAGGATTAGGGTATCCACTGGCGCTACGGCGCAAAACATAGGGACTTATCGGGATGACAGTTATCTCCTCGGCAGGTAATCAGGCGCTTAATACACTGGTTACGACGACAAAATCACTGACGGCGGTGTCCTCCGCCGCCAGTCAGCAGCAGGCTTCAACGGCGCAATCAGCAGCGGTGATTATCGGCCAGACGGACACCACGTCGCCGGTCTATACCATTACCAAACCGGTATTAGTCTGGGAACGCTCTTCCAGCGACCTGATGTCTTCCAAACTCGCATCGAATTTCAGCAACGCCGGCAATGCGTCGCGTTTTGCCGGGCTCGGCGCGGCGCTGCTTGAGCGTTTTACCACTGACGGCAGCAGTTATTCGCAATCGGTAATAAAGCAAACTTCGGCTTCGCAGGCCACTGCGGCGGCCAATGTGGCTGCCCGGTCCCAACTCCATACCAAAGCCGATAATCAGATAAACCTGAGTATTAAAACCGCCAGCGGTGCACGGGTGGATATTACGCTGGGCAGTGGTGATGACGGTCTTGGCGTGCAGGTGAATGTCAGCAAAGGCACGCTCAGTGATGCCGATCGCAAAGCGCTGGCGGGGCTGGCGGAAGGTTTCCAGAAAGCGATTGATGGTCTGACGGCGCAGCCGCCGAAGCTGGATCTGAGCGGTCTGACGAAGTTTGATTCCTCGGTACTGTCATCGGTGGATTTACACGCTACGCTGGGCACCACCCATACTCAGACGCTGGATTTTCACGCTGATGCCAATACCCGCTCAGTGAAATCGACCGGTATTGCCGGTACGGTGGATATCAGCGTCGACATGAGTAAGCGCGCACTGCTCGGCACAGAAAACCAGCAAAAGCAGGCGCTGAACAGCTATCTCAAACAGATCAACAGTGCGGGTAATCGTGGCAATGCTGATGATTCGCTGATGACCATGTTCAAAGAGGCTTTTACCGCGCTGAACAGCAATTATGGCGATACGGCGACAACCTATAAAAGCCGGGGTTCTGAGCCGGTGTATTTCTCGCTGACCAAAACCGATAAAAACATGATGACCGGACTGGCGGATTTCACGGCCTCGGTGACGCAGACGCCGGTCAGTTCTACCAATCCGATGCGCCCGGATGAAACGGATACATTCTCTTATCAGGTGTCGCAGGCCAGCACCATCACCGGCACCAACACGCAGGATCGCAATATCACGCAGAAACAGCAGTCACATCTGGTCGCCAGCTACCATGAGTCGCTGACACCGGGGCTGAAACTGAATCTGACCAGCGACCGTAACTCGCAGAATTACCTTTACTACCAGATTGATGACACGGCAGAAAGCACGACGTCCGTGCAATATCACAAAGGTGCGCTGGTGAGTGCGTCGGTGGATCAGTCCGCCACCAACTCAACACATATTCAGAAATATGTGAAAGGTGCGCTGGAATCCGACATCACCACGCCGGAAATCACGTCGAAAACTACTGACCTGCTCGGCAAGCTGCAATCCGCCTGGGAAAATAACGCCCCGCGCATGTCGTTCCGGGATTATCTGGATCACCAGACATTGCCGGATCTGAGCGGGATGGTACTGATGGAATCGGATCCTGCGGTATTAAAAAATCATTAATCCATTGCAGTAACGTAATTAAATAAACGGAAAATATAAGCCTCTCTGAATATTTCAGGGAGGCTTTTTATTTATCGGGGATGTGATGTTTATTAATTAAAAATTGGAGACAGGAAATATAATGGAAATCCTTCGTTAAACATTTAAGGAATGAATGTGAAGCTCTTACCATTAACCGCACTATTACTCTTTTTTCCTCTGAGCGTATTTGCCAGTCAGGATATCTCGCCGGAGCCATTAAGACTAAAGCAGGCAATGCAATCTGCGATGGACAGCCTGGGCAGGCAAACCACGCTATGTGACAAAAAAGAGCAACAAAAGCCGAAAATCACCGCAGAAGATCTGAAGCCTTTTGATCGGGAAACGATATCTACTGCGCTTATTTACTTTAAAAATGAATCGCTGAAATCCTGTATTAAACAGCAAGAATATGAATATATGCTGAGTATGATTGCCTATGCGGGCAGTTTTCCTGAAAGCGCACATAGCGGGCAAGATTATCAAACAGTGATCGAATCTTTGATTGTCCTTTCGCCAGGTGCAAATCCCTCTGTGATAAAAACAGAAGGTCGGTTTTTAGCTTTACCCGCACCTTTACAGGAAAAACTTAAACAGACATTCCACTCGAAAACCTTCGATCTCGAATTCGTGCTCAATTATTACGACATCCACGGGCAGGGAAAAAATAAATCCTGATCCAGGGCTAACGTATTAGCGGCTCTGTCCGGGGCTGTTCTTTTCTCTTTAATGCTTACCTGGATATCTCAAACTTCGTCCCTTTCACCACAATTTCATCAAATTGCAGATGATGCATAAACTCGCGCAAAATCAGCAGCGTGGCGGCGAAATCATTGCCGTCAGGAATGCCTTCGAAATGCGCAGGACGGCCATTAATCACCAGCGCCAGCCGGTCAAACGTGCGTTCCACTGCATCCCGCGACAACGTCATAACTTCGTTTTCCGCCTCACCGGCAATGCGGGCCAGCACGCGAATGTCGTTGTCTGTGCTGAATAATTTAGCGCCCGGTGGAATGTCGTGCCGGATGCGCGTCACTTCATCTTCGACCACCATAATGGCGGTTTCCATTTCATCCGGCGTCGGCGGTGAATGGCGGAAATAGCCGACGGAGGTGAGTTGAGAGCCCAGTGTCAGGAGCAAACTTTTATCTTCGCTATCATCATTACGGACGATAACTTGCGTTTCTTCGCTGCCGATATGCAGCAATACAGCAGGTGTGATCATCGGCTTCTCCCAATCGTTAACGTTGTGACATCATGCTTTCTGAGCAGAAAAACTATCATGTCAGATGCGAATCACGCCGCGCAAACTCTTTCACCATCCAGTCGATAAACACCCGCACACGGGGCGAAAGCTGGCGGTTACGCGGGTAAAGCAGGGAAACCGGCAGCGAACCGGCCGGGAAATCCGCCAGAATTTGCACCAGGCTTCCCTGTGCCAGATCCTCCAGCAGACCGTAATGCGGCACCTGAATAATTCCCATCCCGCGCCGTGCGGCTTCTTTCATGCTTTCCGCGCCGTTGACCGACAAACTGGTTGGCAGCAGGATTTCGCGTGTTTTGCCTTGCTGCTGAAAAACCAGCGGCAGCAGCCCGCCGGTCGCACTGGAACGAAAACCAATCATCCGGTGACCGGCCAGATCGTCAGGTGTTTCTGGCGTTCCACAACGTTGCAGATAGTCCGGACTGGCGCAGGTAATTTCCGGCAACGTACCAAGCGGCCGCGCCACCATATCGCTGTCTTTCAGCTCTCCGGCGCGGATCACGCAATCGATGCCTTCCCGCACCAGATCCACCAGCCGGTCACCTTCACTCATGTAAAACTCAATGTCGGGATACTGCGCCAGAAAATCCGGCAGGCCGGGCAGCAGAAAATGCCGCGCCATCGACCCGTGCACATCCACCCGCAACAGCCCTTTTGGCTGCGCACCGGCAAAGGCCATCTCGGCATCTTCCACATCCGCCAGGATACGCAGACAGCGCTGATAATAGGCTTCGCCATCCAGCGTCGGGCTGACGTGGCGGGTGGTGCGTTGCAGAAGCCGGATGTTCAGCCGCGACTCCAGTTGCTTAATGGCATCGGTCACCGTCGAGCGTTTCAGGTTCAGCGCCTGTGCAGCCTGGGTAAAACTGCGCAGTTCCACCACGCGGGTGAATAACTGCATGCTGTCGAGCTTATCCATGATAATTGTTCACCTTTTCCGGATAGTGATAACGAATATCAGGTAATTATCCGGCAGCGTCAATCGGCTACGCTTTCCTCACCGACAACAGATCCGAATCACTGAAAAAAGGGAACGCATCATGACTTCATCCAAACCGAAAGTCGCGCTGGTCACCGGCGCGTCACGCGGTATCGGCGCCGCCATCGCAGAGCGTCTGGCGCGCGACGGTTTTACCGTGATTGTGAACTACTCACGCGGTGCGTCAGAAGCCGACGAGGTGGTCAGAAAAATTGAACAGGCAGGCGGAAAAGCCATCAGCGCGCAGGCGGATGTCAGCGACGCGGCGGCGGTCAGCCGGATGTTTGCCAGCGCGGAACAGGCGTTTGGCGGCGTGGATGTGCTGGTGAATAATGCGGGTATTATGACGCTTTCCGCTATCGCCGACACTGACGATGCAGCATTCGACCGCCTTATCGATATCAACCTGAAAGGCACTTTCAACACGCTGCGTGAAGCGGCGAAACACCTGCACGACGGCGGACGTATTATCAATTTCTCATCAACGGTTGTCGGGTTATATCAGCCGACTTATGGCGTGTATGCCGCGACCAAAGCCGCTGTCGAGGCGCTGAGCCGCGTGCTCACCAAGGAAATGCGCGGCCGCCAGATAACCGTCAATACTGTTGCGCCCGGTCCGACGGCAACGGATTTATTCCTCAACGGTAAATCCGAACAACTGGTGGAAACCATCGCCAAAACCTCACCGCTCGAGCGCCTCGGGCAGCCGGAAGATATCGCCTCCGTGGTCGCTTTCCTCGCCGGACCCGACGGTGCCTGGGTGAACGGCCAGACGCTGAAGGTGAATGGCGGGATTATTTAATCCTTCCGTTTAACGCAGGAAAATAAAAAGCCGGAATGCAGCTCGCAAAAACCCGTACCAGGAATACTGTGACGGGTTTTTGGTTGTATACTCTTTGTAGATACAACGGTGGAGAAATGAACATGCGTACTCAGGCCACATTACAGAAATGGGGTAACAGCATCGCGTTACGGTTGTCAGGGAATTTGAAGTCAATTCCACAATTCGAGGAAGGTGATGTCGTTGATATCGAGATTTCTGAAGACGGGCTGCAAATTCGTAAAGCCGAAAAGCAGAAGGTCACTGAGGCCAGCTTGTTATCGGGGCTGAGCGCGTATAATGCTCACGCTGATGAATTGGCAGAACCGACTGACAGGGAGCTTGATTATTAATGTATTTACCAAAGCGCGGGGATATTTGCTGGCTGGATTTTGAGCCCACCAAAGGAAAGGAAATAGGCAAATATCGCCCTGCGCTGATCCTGTCTCATGAAACTTATAATCAGGTTACCGGGCTGGTGATTTGTATGCCGGTGAGCAGCAGTATCCGGGGCGCGCCGACCGAAGTGCCGGTCAACAATCTGAGCGCACCTTATGTGGTTGCCACCACGTTGATACATACAATGGACTGGCGGCACCGGCAGGCTAAGTTTATCGCTGTTGCCGAAGATGGTGTGTTTAACGATGTACTTGCCCGGATTATTCTGCTGATTGGTGGTGAGAACTTACTGGCCTGAAGTTTACCTTCAGACCTTGTCTCACGCATATTGCGCTTCGCCGTTGCCGAAGGACCAGTTTTCTTTCGGCACTTCGACCAGGCTGATGAACACATCTTCCAGACGTAATCCGACTTTTTCATGCAGCCCGTAAGCTACGGCGTGATAGAACGCCTTTTTCATTTCCAGTGTACGGCCGGCGTTGAGCGTTACCTGAATCACAATGCAGTTCGGGCTGCGCTGGATATTCAGATAATCAGGAGAAATCATCATTTCTGCCGGAGAGTGCTCGGAGATGACAATAAACTTGTCGTTTTCCGGCGCATTAAGAGCTGAGCGCAGCGCGTCATAGACCACTTCGCCGACGGTTTTGCGGTAGGTTTCAGGTTTTCCTTCAACCATATCAATACGTACAAAAGGCATTTTATTCTCCTCATTATTTTCTATAGGGCGTGCATCTCTGAGGATGCGGTCGTTAAGGTATGCAACACGAGGAGTAGAGTTGTCGAGCGATTTTTTGTACGTACCGGTATTCTACGTACACTTCCTCATTAGCCCTTGCTTATCTCATGATACTTAAAAGTATAATAATAACTAAGGTAAAATAGTTCGTTTTCAGTAAAAGTAATAATCCGTTGTAAATGATATTTATCATGCCTTTATTGCAACTTTCTTGGTATTTTATGTCCCCTTTTTCTGATAACGATTGTTTTCAGAATTCACAGCAATAGTTAATTCAAGCATAGCCTTTCGGCGTTTGCTTCTTTCATGTTCCAAAAGGATCACAATGCTGTCAAAAGTGCTGGAATCTTTGTTAAGTGCAATGGATTCATCAACGATAACCGATTGTTTTATTTGGGCTGTTGTACTCGTTTTTTTTGGTGCTTTATATGCCAGGTATAAGAGTAAATCACCCCGTTTTTTGGAATACGCACCGACTTTAATGACTGCGCTTGGGATCTTGGGGACCTTCGTAGGGGTCGTGATTGGACTTTTGCATTTCGATACAACCAATATAGAACGCAGCATTCCTGTCTTATTGGGGGGATTAAAAACAGCATTTATTACAAGTATTGTCGGTATGTTAGGTGCTCTAG
Organism: Rahnella perminowiae; assembly: GCF_019049695.1. Classification (NCBI taxonomy): domain Bacteria; kingdom Pseudomonadati; phylum Pseudomonadota; class Gammaproteobacteria; order Enterobacterales; family Yersiniaceae; genus Rahnella; species Rahnella perminowiae. The sequence continues at coordinate 189,012 of NZ_JAFMOT010000185.1, read as the reverse complement.
CATTTAATATTTTAGATACGATGCTCTCCTCCCCCCGGCCAAACGGTATGAATGTAGCCCAGCCAGAAGCGGTGACGCCTGATCATATTCACCAGGTTCTCCAGTCGCAGCACAAGCTTTTAGAACGAATTGCGTTCGGTTTTGATGGAAATGATGAGGTCTCTTTAGTGGGGCAATTGAAATTGTTGCGCACTGACATGGGTGATATTTCTAAATTGCAAAGAAATCATCATGAAGAGTTCAGTCAGAAATTATGGGCTGAACTGACTCACTTTGGCGATTTGATGGCAAAAGGCGCAACAGAGCAAATCATCGATGCCCTGAGAAAAGTCATTGTCGATTTTAATAATAACCTTACGGAACAATTTGGTGAGAATTTTAAGGCCTTAGACAGTTCTGTTAAAAAACTCGTTGAATGGCAAGGTGCTTATAAAGACCAAGTCGAAGTGATGAGTGAGCAATATAAGCAAAGTGTTGATTCGCTTATGGAGACAAAAAATTCTGTCGCGGGTATTTGGGAAGAGTGCAAAGAAATCCCTCTCGCAATGGCAGAACTGCAAAATGTATTGAAGGTCAATCAGCATCAGATTGATGAACTTTCAAGGCATTTAGACGCTTTCGCGACCTTAAGAGATAAAGCCACCGAAGCTGTCCCTGCAATTCAAATGAAACTGGATGAAGTTGGGGAACAATTAAAAGCCGGTGCTTTAAGTGTCAGTGCTTCGCTGGAACAGACTGGCGGACAGTTGTTGGTCAATGCTAACTCTATGCGTGTTGCTCTGGATGAAGGTGCAGAAGGTTTCAGAAACTCCGTAACGCAAACCCAGCAATCTTTTGCTTCTATGGCACATGACGTAGCGAACTCCTCAGAAGTCCTGACATCCTCTCTTGGAGAAACTGTGGAGGAAATGAAGTCCAGCGCCATTGAACTTCTTACTTCGATGCAAATCTCTGTATCCGACATGGGAGGAAAACTGAAAGATCATTCTGCGGACCTTTCCGCAATGATGAAAACTCAGTCTGATGAACTTTCTGGCGCGTTGAAAAGTAATTCGAGCAATATGCTGGATACTCTGCAGAGTTCGTTTGATAAGGCAAACTCCGGACTTACCGAACATGTTAATGATTCCCTAGGTCGTTTTGGAGAGGCAATCAATAGTCAGCTCAAAGCCTTCGGAGAGGCAACCGATCGTGAAATGAATCGTGAATTACAAATCCTGGCTGATTCACTTATTTCGATCAGTAAAGGCTTCATAAATAACTATGACCAGTTAATTAAAGAATATCAGGTTGTTATGGGGCAACTTAAGTCGATGATTAACAGCAATGAGCGCAGGTAAAAAATGGAGAAATTCTTAGGTAAACCTGTGGAAGTTAAAAAACAGGACAATGAACACTGGATATCCATGTCAGATCTGATGGCGGGGTTAATGATGGTGTTCCTTTTTATTTCTGTTGCTTATATGCACTATGTTCAGGTAGAGAAAAATAAGATCAAAGAAGTCGCCGTTGCTTATCAGAATGCACAAATAGAACTTTATAATGCGCTTGAAATGGAGTTTGCCAAAGATCTGCCTGACTGGGATGCTGAAATTGATAAGCAAACATTAGAATTTCGTTTCAAATCCCCAGATGTATTGTTCAGAACAGGTAGCTCGGATCTTCAATTAGGATTTAAGTCTACTCTCGATAACTTCTTTCCCCGGTATCTTACCGTGCTTGATAAATTTAAAGAACATATTACTGAAGTCAGAATTGAAGGCCATACCAGTAGTGACTGGACCGGGACATCTGACCGTGATGTTGCTTATTTTAACAATATGGAATTGTCGCAAGGTAGAACCCGAACAGTACTGGAATATGTCTATGAAATGGATGAAATTAAAAGCCAGCGGCCTTGGATAAAATCTCATTTTTCAGCAGTAGGTTACTCATCATCACACCCCGTGCTTAACGCTTCTGGCAGAGAAGACCCGAGCCGCTCAAGACGAGTCACCTTTAAAGTCGTCACTAATGCTGAGTTGCAGATTCGACGGATAATTCAGGAGTAATATAATGAAACTTAATATTAACTTATCTGAATTAATCCGGCTGGGAAAACGCATGCTACCAGAAGGATCGGGTTTTATTTTGGGCGAAAAGTCAGTGAGTTTTGAACCTTTAGATGTTGAATTGGAAAGCGGTATAAAAATCAACATTAGTGAGTTGGATGCCGGCACAGGGTTGATTTCATTTAAGGGACGTCAGGTTCTACTTTATATCCGAGATCATAGTCAAATATATGATTCTGCAATAGCTGATCCTGGTAGAGGCAATAAATTTCATATTGCATGGTGTAAAACGCTGGATACTATGCGGCAGGACGGTCGTTTTGGTCGCTATCATGCAACAAACCGACTTGATGGATTTTTCGAAATCGACGATGGCCATGGAAAACATCAGGATATCGAACTTAAAGTCTGTAAAAATTGTCTGGAGAAATTGAATTATCGTGAAAGCGCTAATAAGGCCGTTAGACATATTGTGTTTGCTTCTTTTGTGCTCAAAGATTTCTTTTCTCATTACAGTACTTGTTTTAGCTATATGCCTAAAGGTTTATATAACGCCACAAATAGCGGCTATACTGAAGACTGGAAAGAAATATCTAACAGGATAAGAAACAGAAGTGGTTTTGTATGCAGTGACTGTGGTGTTGATATGAGTTCACACCGTAATTTGTGCGACGTACACCACAAAGATGGTGTGAAATATAATAATACGGAAGAAAATCTAGAAGTCGTTTGTCGCGATTGTCACCGGAAAAAACCGCAGCATGGATGGATGTTCCTTTCATCATCGGATATGCAAGTTATAAAGGCTTGCCGACTACAACAAGGCGTTAATAACGTCAATACCTGGAGTGACGTTTATTCCCTTACTGATACTTCTATTCATGGCGATATTAATATATTAGAAATGAAGAAATATCCGTTACCCAAGCTGGGTTATCAGATAGAAAATGCGGGGCAGGGTAGAGAAATAACTCTGGATGCTGCCTGGGTATCGGAAAAAATTGCTGTAAATCTGGAGCCCGTTTTTTTGCCCGGTTGGACTATTTTTACAGTCAGTGAAGCTGTGTCATATATCAATGAAGGCTAAGGCTGCCGGTTTGCGGCGACCTTGCCAATTGTGTGACGTTACTGGATTTACTTAAACCACAACAGCCTTCCTCCTGAACATCCCCCGCCAGCCTGGGCGACAGAACATCACCAGATTCCCCAGCAGTATCAGCGCCAGCCCGATAACCGCATTAGTGTGCCACTGATAACCTTCATAAAATGTTGAAACCGTCAGCGCGACCAGCGGGAACAGCAGTGTGCTGTAGGCCGCCTGACTGGCACCGATACGGCCAACCAGTGTGAAGTAAATACCGAAGGCCAGTACCGAACCAAACACGGAAAGATAAACCAGTGAGCCGAGATATTGCGGTGTCAGGTCGATGGCAAAGGAAGCGCCCTGCACCAGACTCAGCGCGCCCATGACTGCCGTGCCGTAAAACATTGCGTAGGTGTTTGTGGAAAGCACATCCAGCCCGTGACGCTGATGGCGTGAACTGATCATATTCCCCAGCGAGAAGCCGTAGGTGCCGAGCAGGCTGAGGCCGATGCCTTTTAGCAGTTCCGGTGCAATGTGTGCCGCACTCAGATCATGCCAGAACAATGTGATAATGCCTGCCAGCCCGAGAACCGACGCCGGGATCACTGCCGGAGCCAGTTTCTGGCGGAAAAACAGCATGCCATTGAAGGCGTTAAACAGTACGGCCATCGAGAAAATCACCGATTCCAGCCCGCTGGTGATGTAGGCTGCGGCGTGATAGAAGCAGTAAAAATTGAAGCAAAAAACGCAGCAACCCTGAACCACGCAGAACAGGTGATCTTTCAGCGCCAGGCGGCGCAACCGGCGTGTTGCCAGCAATGCCAGCAGCATGATCACCGCAGCCAGCAGGAAACGGTAGAAAACGGACACCGTCACCGGTACGTCCCCCTGTTGCAGATAAATCGCAAACCAGGTGGTGCCCCAGATCAGGATCACCAAAATATAAAGCAGTGCATTCATAGAATTCTCTCACCCGAAAAGTAATGACTGAGGGAATTCTGCGGTAACGGCAGGCGGCTGGCTTTCAGCGATTTGCGCTGAGTTGCATATTCTTGCGCATTTTTACAGTCCTCCGCGCAGCAAGATCTGGCTCTGCAGTGGGGAAAAACCGTAAAATGAGCGTCATCTTTCTTCCACACGGGCATGTCATGACTAAGGTTTATCAGGCTTTCGAAACGCTGCGTCAGCATAAAGCGGTTCTGCATGACAGTGTGGCGCTGGGTTCCGGCATTCAGCTGGCGGCGTGGTCGAATAAAAATGACATCGTGAATCAGGAAAGCGCCGATCACCATACGCTGAGCCTGTACGTGGCCGATGGCTACGAGTGTTATCACAAAACCCGCAGTGGCTGGCGTAACGGCGGCGGGCCGGATCGTTTTTGTCTGATGCCCAAAGGCAGTATGTCGAGCTGGGATGTGCGCGACGATTTATCGTTTGTGCATCTGTATTGCTCCGACGAACATCTGCGGCATCTGGTGGAGCAGACCTGGGATCGCAGCCCGGCAGCGATTGAGCTGGAAGAACGCACATTCGAAGAAGATCCGCAAATTACGTTATTATATCGCCACTTTTTGCTCAGCAGTCAGTGGCAGGAAAACAGTAATCAGCTGATGCTGAGCAGCGCCGCCAATCTGCTGATGGCGCATCTGGTGAAACATTACACCCGTCTGCAATGGGCGCTGCCAACGGTACGCGGCGGTCTGGCACCGCATATTCTCAACCGCCTGAAAGATTATATTCATACCCATCTCGCGGAGCCTTTATTACTGCCGGAGCTTGCCGCGCTGGCAGAACTCAGCGAATTCCACTTTGCCCGCATGTTTAAACAAAGCATGGGGATGGCGCCGCACCAGTACGTGATGAATGCCCGCCTGATCCGCGCGGAAAATTTGCTAAAAACCAGCCGGATGGACATCACCACAATCGCGCTCGAATGCGGTTTCAGCTCTGCCAGTCATTTCAGTAACCGCTTCAAATCTGTGCGCGGCATAACGCCGACGGCGCTGCGTGGCGGCATTATTACCTGATTTTTATTTCCTGCTAAAACCTCTCTTCCTGTCTGGGCAATTACGGTGCTAACGTAATGGTTCTTCACCTTATTCAGGAAAAACCATGCAGACCTCCGCTCCCGTTATCGAAACCGAACGTCTGATTTTACGGGGTCATCATATTGATGATTTTGAATACATTGCCGCGCAATGGGCCAATCCGGCCGTCGTGAAATATATCGGTGGTACACCGTCAGGTCGCGAAGCCAGCTGGAGCCGCCTGTTGCGTTATCCGGGTCACTGGCAGATGCTCGGTTTTGGTTACTGGATTGTGTTCGAAAAATTGCAGGGTACAGAAGGTGCGTTTGTCGGCGAAATGGGTCTGGCGGATTATCAGCGTGACATCACGCCATCGCTCAATGGCATGGCAGAAATGGGGTGGGTGATTTCGCCGGCATTTCACGGCAAAGGTTACGCCTTTGAAGCGGCAAAGGCGGTGCTGAACTGGGCCGGTGCACATGTCGATCGCCAGCTATGCTGCATTATTGCGCCGGAACATCAGGCCTCCGTTCGTCTGGCGGAAAAGTGCGGTTTCGTGGCTCAAACCGATACCACTTATCATGGCTCAGCCACGCGGATCTTCGTTCGTCCGTCGTGACCGGCTATTCATGCATCACATTAACAGGAGCAACCATGCTAAAGATTCTGGGTAAATCACCGTCGATCAATGTACGTAAAGTGTTGTGGACCTGTCATGAACTGGGGCTGGACTTTGAACAGGAGCAGTATGGTTCGGGTTTTCAGTCTGTCCAGACAGCGGAATTTAAGGCGCTGAACCCGAATGCGATGGTGCCGGTGATGATCGACGGCGAGTTTGTGCTGTGGGAATCCAACGTGATTTGCCGGTATCTGGCGGCGCGTGAAGGACGTGAAGATTTGCTGTCATCCGACCCGAAACGTCGTGCCCTGGCCGAGCAGTGGATGGACTGGCAAGCCGGTGAACTGAATAATGCCTGGCGTTATGCGTTTCCGGCGCTGGCGCGCAACAGCCCGCAGCATCAGGATCCGGCACTGATTGACGCCGGTGTCAGTGAATGGAACCGTCACATGCAAATGCTCGAAGAACAACTTCAGCGTAGCGGCGATTACATTCTGGGCGATAATTTTACGCTGGCGGATATTCCCATCGGGCTGTCGGTGAACCGCTGGTCGATGACACCCATGTCGCGCCCGGCGTTACCGGCTGTGACGGCGTATTATGACCGGCTCAATCAGCGCGAAGGCTTTCGCCTGTATGGTCGTAACGGATTGGTTTAAATTCTGGTAGTAAAAATATGACGCAGCAATGTCCCAGGCTGCGTCATTTTATCTAAACATCTTCTATTATTTCAAACAGACGCCGGGTTTATTTAAAATCCACCTGCATCAGTTCACTAATAGACTGACCGCGGGTTGAGGAAACACATTTATCAATATAGCTATTGAAGGCGACGGGTTTTGGAATGCCCATGTCCAGTAACCGTGAATTATCAAATTTCACGTTTAACTGCGCAAAGCCACCGTAAAGTTTAATTGCGCGTAGAATAATTTTATCATTGCACGGGCCGAGTACATCTTTAAATTGTTTACGGATGCCGGTAAATTCCTGATAACTGATTTGTTCATATTCACTGATAATCCGCGGCGCATTATTGGCTTTTGCCACCGAAGTATCTATTTCATGAAATGGTGTACACATCTCTTCGCCGGAAGAAATATGATAGAAATTATGGCTGAGGCTTTTGGCGAGACACAGTTTTACCAGCACCATCGCGCAATAGTCTACCGGAATGACATCCACCTGATCGTCGAGCGTGCAGGTGAATTTCTTCAGTTTAATTGCCATCATGAACACCCAGAAGATGCTGCTTGAAGGCTGGCAACCATGCTGAGTGTGGCCGACGATAATCGACGGTCGGGCAACCACGAACGGCAGCGACGGGCATTCGGCGCGGACGAGATTCTCAATCGCGCGCTTGGAAGCCGTGTACTGCACCAGATCTTCGTTCTGTTCGTTGTCCGGCATACCTTCGTAGAAAACGCTGTCTTTATCCGGCATTGATGCCATTGCCGTGCCGACATGCACAAATCGCTGCAAACCTTTGACCTGTGCCATGCGTTTGGCGAAGGTCAGTGAACCTTCGACATTTACGCGCCACATAGCCGGATTATTGCCAAAAGAGGCGATCGCAGCGCAGTTAATAACGTGCGTGACATTATCTAAACGTGCGTCATGAATAAAACTTTCCGGTTCGGCCAGGTCACCGGTCAATATAGATTGCTCATTCAGTGCAGAAAAATGGGCATCATTTAATTCAAATTTCTTCAGGTTATCAATAATTCTGGCGAGTCCCGTCGCTTTATCGTCAGCCCTGACTAAGAGTAATAATGCATTATTGGTGGTAAGTTGCTGGCGCAGAAAATATTCGACGACAGCTCCGCCAACAAAACCAGTGGCACCGGTTATTAAAATAGTATTCATATCAGAAAGACCTGCAACGGGAAATTACCGGCACAGTACCACCTCTATTGTAAACGGAACGTATACCATTTTTGGGCTTAAATAAACGAAGGGTAAACAGCACGAAAAGCTTAAAATTGATAAAAAGTTCCGGAAGCATAAAAATTTTCTCACCGCAGATTTTACTTACAGAAGGAAATAATTATCGGGCGTGAATTAATTATTTAAGCCAAATTTAATGCTGTTGCAATAAAATTCTGAGGGGTTTTACCGGTGAAAAGAACGGCTAAAAAGTGATAACGTATGTGCATAAAGTATCCACTCCATCGCCACTACGTTAAACTGTACCCCTGAGAACAGTGAGCGATAAGGATCAGAAAGGATGACGCGAACGGCGTGTCTGGTGTGTAATGCAGGGAATATTGCGCAGGTCATTCCCTCATGCGCTGAAATAAGGTACAAGGCTGCATGAAAATCCCAAATAGAATCCAACCTCTGGTGGATGACGGCCTGATTGATGATGTGGTCCGTCGACTGAAAAGTGGCAAAGAGGCCGACGTTTACACCGTGTTATGCGGTGAAGAGATCCGTTGCGCCAAAGTGTATAAAGAAGCGACACAACGTAGCTTCAAACAGGCCGTGCAGTATCAGGAAGGCCGTAAAGTCCGTAACACCCGCAACGCGCGTGCGATGCAAAAAGGGTCAAAGTTCGGGCGTAAACAGCAGGAAGAATCCTGGCAGACAGCCGAAGTGGATGCGCTGTTCCGTCTGGCGAATGCCGGTGTGCGCGTGCCGCAACCTTACATTTGTCTGGACGGTGTGCTGCTGATGGAGCTTATCACCGATGCTGACGGCGTGGTCGCGCCGCGCCTCAGTGACGTCATCCTGACGGAAGAAGAAGCGATAGCCGATTTTGAGACCATGATCCGCAACATCGTGCGCATGCTGTGCGCCGGTATCGTTCACGGTGACTTATCGGAGTTTAACGTGCTGATGGATGCCGAAGGGCCGGTGATTATCGACCTGCCGCAGGCCGTCGATGCCGCTGCCAATAATCACGCCGAATCGATGTTCGAACGCGATGTGAATAACATGACGGAGTACTACGGCCGGTTCGCACCGCAGCTGCTGGAAACGCGCTTTGCCAAAGAAATCTGGGCATTGTACGAAGACGGCAAACTGACGCCGGAAACTATTCTGACCGGGCTGTTCACCGAAGATACGCATAAAGCCGATGTGGATTCGCTGCTCGATGAAATCACTGCCGCTGAAGATGAGTATTACGACCGTCAGCGCGCAATGAAGGAAAGAGACCTCGATCATTAAGGCATGGTTGTAGGTCCTCTATTCCGGCATTACCGCATGTTTTCCGCAAAAACCGGCGTTCTGCAAAATACGCTGGCCGGTTTCTGAAAGAATAAAGTCTGCCAGCGGTTTCCCTTTCTCCGTGCAGGTCGCCAGCGCATAACGGGCCCGCACGTTATAATCTGCCGGAATATTGAAGACTTCCAGTGCGTCGTTTTCCCGTAACAGCGTGGCATAACTGGTGTAGCCGATGAAAACATCGGCCTGACCGCTGCAGATCAGCCATTCTGCCGCCAGTTTACCTGCCGGGATTTTTGCCGATTTTTCACCACCCACCAGACGCAGTGCTTTGTTGCGTAAAATCGCCCCGGCATCAGGATGCCGCCTTTCAATCAGTTCGAACATCTGCCAGGTGTAATCACCGGAAGGATCGCTTTGCGGTGTGGACGTCGCCAGACGAAAACGGGGATCCAGTAACACGCTCAACCAGTTGAGTTTCTCCAGTTCCGGCCCTTTTCGGGCGGCGACACACAGGCTGTTACCGCAAAAGGCCTCCACTTCCAGCGCCTTACCGTGCTGCTGCAACGTCAGTGGATGCGCGGTGTTGGCGGAAGCAAACAGATCGACCTTTTCGCCCTGTTCGATCCGTTCGCGCAACAGCCCGGCGGGGCCGAATTCTACGTCGATTTTGTTGCCCGTCTCTTCCGTAAAGGCATCGCACAACGGTGCCCATGCGCGGCGCAAACTCCCTGCCGCCAGCACTTTAATCGTCTTTGTCATCAGGTCTCCTTATCACATTGCCTCCGCGTAAAGCGCCGGAGACGAGGCTATTTCTCCGCGCGCGCCGCATCTGCCGCCGATTTAAAATCTGTCCGGTAGAAGCGCTGATAATAAGCATCAGCCTGTTTGTGCATATCAATGTCAGCAAATTTTTGCGGGTAGAGTTTCTTCGCCATCCACAGTTCGCCAATCGCCAGCGCTTCAGGCATCGGATAGCCCCAGGCTTTGGCATATTCCGGCATCAGATAAACACGGTGATTTTTGACCGCATCAATACTCTGCCATTTGGGATCACCGGTGATCTGCCCGACCACTTCCGGATAACGATCCTGTACGAAGATCACCTGCGGGTTCCAGGCGATCACCTGTTCCAGCGCGACCTGCTTAAACCCTTTTACCGTCGCGGCAGCAACGTTCATCGCACCGGCATGGGCCATCATCAGGCCGGTATATTTGCCGGAACCGTAAGTGGTCAGATCGGGATTTGCCATATATGTGCGGATCCGCTGATTGGCCGGAACACCTTTCAGCCGCCCGGCGGTTAACTGGCGCTGAGAAAAAGTATAGTCGATCAACGCCTGTGCCTGTTTCTGGTGATTGACGACTTCGCCAATCAGCGCAATACCTTTCTTCAGTCCTTCGGTATACGCCTTATCTTCATCAGGCAGGACCGGGTTCATCATGTGTTCTTCGCCTTTCGGGTCATCACGCAGTGAAACCGCCACGACGGCGATCCCGGTCTGGCTGATCTGGTCGATCATTTCCTGCGGTGCATAGTGGGTGACGAATACCACTTGCGGATGCAGTGCCACCAGACTTTCCAGATTCACGCTGGTCAGGTCGCCGACCACCGGTGTTTTCGCCAGTTCCGGCGCGAGGCGTACATAACCGTTGCCCAGTTGCCGCTGCCAGTTATTCAGTACGCCGACAATATCTTTAGTGGCATCCAATTGAACCAGCAAGTTGAGGGTCTGATGCTGCAATACGACGACACGGTTAACCTGATCAGGAAGCGTGACCTGACGGCCGAGCTGATCGGTTATCTGGCGGGTGGCAAAAACGGAAGGGGAAAACAGGCTCAGGGCCAGCCCGAGCAGGGTAACCGAGGGCAAAAAACGCAATGAAAATGGGTGCACGGAAAAATCCTCTGATTTCGTTATGCAGAGAATTATATAGCGTTGGTGTGAAACTGAATATAACCGGTGACAAATGGCCGGTTATTTACGTCCGTCCAGCAACATACGCACTGCCAGTCCGCCCAGTACTGCGCCCATAAACCAGCGCTGGATGATCATCCACACAGGCCGTCCTGCCAGGAAAACGGCGATGTAACCGGCCGAAAGCGCAATGAGTGCGTTAACTGACGCACTGATCAGAATTTGCGAGCCACCAAGAATCAGTGACTGTGCCAGCACATGCCCCTGTTCCGGCACGATGAATTGCGGCAACAGTGTCAGATATAATACCGCCGCTTTCGGATTCAGCAGGTTCGTGACCAGCCCCATGGTGAACAGCTTTTTATTGCTGTCACGTGGTAACTCCCTGACCTGAAACGGTGAGCGGCCACCGGGTCTGACCGCCTGCCACGCCATATACAGCAGATACGCCGCACCGCCGATACGCAGGGCGTCATAGGCAAATGGCACCGCCATCACCAGCGCGGTAATACCGAGCGCAGCAAACAGCATGTAAAACAGGAAGCCCAGCACAACGCCCCCCAGGGAAATCAGACCGGCTTTCGGCCCCTGACACAGCGAGCGCGAAATCAGGTAAATCATATTCGGGCCAGGCGTTAACACCAGCCCGAGGCAAATTAACAGAAAGGGGAACCAATGAGCGGCATCTGGCATGACAGCCTCCGGCAGGCTTCAGAAAGTGGCAGCCCACAGATATAGAATGTTTAGCACTGGTTTGGCAAGTGACAGCTTGTCATTTTTTATTCATCGATTCCGGTGCATTCTATAAAGGTGACTTACTTCCTTCAGACTGAAAAATCAGGATTTATGATGACGAACACAACGATGTCGGCGCGTCTGGCGATTGCCGGTCAGATTGCGGCACAGGCCGCTGAACTGGCGCTGGGTTTTTTTAACCGCCGGGACGCCATCGAGGTCAGCAGTAAACGCACCCAGGATTTCGTTTCTGAAGCTGATGTGGCGGTCGAGCAGTTTATCCGCAGCCATCTGGCGCAGCATTTCCCGCAGGACGCGGTGATCGGTGAAGAGATGGGGGGCGTACTGACGGATGCCCCTTGCTGGGTGATCGACCCGATCGACGGAACGTCGAATTTCCTGCGTGGTTCGCCGCTGTGGGGCGTATCACTCGGACTGGTAGAGAATAAAAAGCCGCTGATCGGTATTGTGGCGCTGCCGGTATTAAACGATCTGTTTGCGGCAGAATCCGGCAAGGGGATTTTCCTCAACGGCAAGCCGTTTCGTCGTGATGATCGTTTTGAAGATGTGCAGATTGTGTCGCTGGGTGACAGCTCGGACGACAAACTCGACGAAGCCTCGGCATTTTATCAGGGCCTGCGTGCAGCAGACTGGTCGGTGCATTGCTATCGCTGCACGACCGTCGGCATGGTGTTTGCGGCAAAAGGTATTATCGGCGGGCATTTGCAACGCCGCACGACGCTGTGGGACATTGCAGGTGGCACGGTGCTGTGCCAGGAAGCCGGACTGGACACTGTGGTCAAATTTGCCCGCACCGCAGACGGCATTGAGGATTATCGCCATATGTCAGTAGCCGCCGGCACGGCGGATCTGCTATCGGCAGTCATTCCGCTATGGCCCGGATTTGAACCGAAGTAAGTGGCGATAATCGCTCTCTCTTTATGAGAGAGCAAATTGTCGAAACGTCTGTCAGATCCTATTTTTAACGCTGGCCGGTAACATGAAAAATTCGTCCGGTAACCCTAAAATTACATTTCGAAAGTCAGCATTTAACAAAATGAAATATAGTTTCATTTTCACTAAAGTTCCCTCTGTTCCGGCCGTTATGAGTGTTTCCTGTCACTGACTTTCCGATGTGCCCAGATGAAAAAGATCATCAACCTTTCCATACTTGCCCGTTTGCTGGGTGCATTTGCACTCGTCCTGAGTTTGCTGTTAATTTTGGCGGCGATGTCAGCCTGGCTGCTTAACAGCAGCAATCAGCAGATTGAAAACTACCGCGCTTACCGGCTTCCCGGTGTGCAGTATCCGCTGGTGATGCGTGGCACGCTGGCAGAGTTACGCCTGCAGCAGGTGCAATATATCGCCTCGCCGGAGGGTGCACCGCGTGACGGGCACCGGGGCGAAATCCTTCAGGCAGTGGCCACCTTTAAAAACGCGGAAAATGCGTATCTGAAGCTCAACAGCGGCGGCAGTCAGTCAGCCTTGTTTAAGCAGATCGTCGCTAATTTTGAGCAGTTTTCGCTGGCGAATAATCAAGTTATTGCGGCAGTTGAGCGCAATGATATTGCGCAGGCCACACAAATCAGTGGCGATAACTCACGCAAATACCGCACACAACTGATGGCGGATCTGGCAACGCTGGTCAAAAACGAGCTGACCAACAGTGAAACGGCGGCAGCGGATGCCCGCAGCAGTTACCATACGGCCAGCGCGATGTTTTTAGTGCTGGTCTGTGTGGCCTTTATTCTTTCACTGGCCATGGCGCTGCTGCTGGCGCGCACGCTGGTGAAGCAGCTCGGCGGGGAGCCGGCATATGCCGCATCCATCATGCGTGAAATTGCCGCCGGTAATCTGGCGGCAAAAATCACACTGAAACCGGGTGATGATGGCAGTTTGCTGGCTTCGCTGAACGGCATGAATCAGCAACTGAATAAAACCATTCATCAGATTATGGAAGGCAGTGAATCCATCAATCATGCCGCCAGTGAAATTGAACAAGGCAACGTGGACTTATCACAGCGCACTGAAGAACAGGCGGCCTCGCTGGTGCAGACCAGTTCCAATATGCAAAACCTGACCATGACTGTCAGCCAGAATGCCGAGAATGCCCGGCAGGCGAGTCAGCTGGCGCTGGAAACCTCGAAAACGGCGTCTCAGGGCGGCGTAATTGTGACGGGGATGCAGGCGCATATGCGTGATGTTTCGGGCAGTTCGAATGAAATCATCAATATCATCAGCGTGATTGAAGGTATTGCCTTCCAGACCAACCTGCTGGCGCTGAACGCCGCTGTGGAGGCGGCGCGTGCCGGTACGCAGGGCAAAGGATTTGCGGTGGTAGCGAGTGAAGTGCGGGTGCTGGCGCAAAAAAGCGGGCAGGCGGCAAAAGAAATTAAAGATCTGATCCAGGGCACCGTCAGCAAAATTGCCGAAGGGTCACAGCAGGCCGATCGCGCCAGTAAAGCCATGAGTGAGATCGTCAGCTCGGTGAATAAAGTGGCAGAAATTGTCCGGGAAATCTCGACGGCAAGTTCTGAGCAGCACACCGGTATTCACGAAGTGGGGATTGCCGTTGATCAGATGGATCGGGTTACCCAGCAGAATGCCGCACTGGTGGAGCAGGCGGCGGCAGCGGCGCAATCCCTCACGGAACAAAGCATTGATTTGCGCAACGCCGTGCGGTTTTTCCGCACGGCGACAGCCTGAGCCGTGCGCATCAGCCTTTATGCGTCAGGGGGAGTTTTGACTCCCAGTCCGTATCGGGGTGTTGGGCAATTTGTTGGGGCGTCATCGGACGTCCCAGAAGATAACCCTGCAAGGTATCGCAGCCCAGTTGCGTCAGGAATTCCTGCTGTTGGGTAGTTTCAACGCCTTCGGCCACCACTTTGAGGTTCAGCGTCTGGCCGAGGGCGATGATCGCAGAAACAATACTGGCATCTTCGCTGCCTGCAATCAGGTCGTTAATAAATGCGCCGTCGATTTTCAGCTCACTGGCGGGCAGACGTTTCAGATAGAGCAGGCTGGAATAGCCGGTACCGAAATCATCAATCGAGGCTTTTACGCCGTACTGTGTCAGGCGCTCCAGAATTTCTACGCTGCTATCCGGGTTGCGCATGGCGGTGGTTTCGGTGACTTCCAGCGTGAGCATTTCAGGCGGGATCTGATGGCGTTCAATGGTTTCTATCACCATTTCGACCAGATTTGTCTGTTCAAATTGCAATGTGGAAAGATTCACCGCCACCGTCCATTGCGTATGTCCGGCCATATGCCATTCTCGTAACTGGCGACAGGCTTCGTTCAGCACCCATTCGCCGATCGGAATAATCAGGCCGGTTTTTTCTGCCAGCGGCAAAAATACATCAGGGCTGAGGATGTTACCCCCGCGCTCCCAGCGCAGCAGTGCTTCGAAGCCGCTCACCGGCCCGTAAGGCGCAATAAATTTTGGCTGATAGTGCAGGCGCAGCTCATGGTGTTCAATCGCCAGACGCAAATCATTGAGCATCTGCAACTGGTTCTGCGCGTTGGCGTTCATTGACGGCTGGAAGAAACTGTGGCCGTTGCGACCGGAATTTTTGGTGTGATACATCGCGGCGTCGGCATTGAGCATCAGCTCGCGCTCATTCTCTCCATCGCCCGGATATACTGCGATCCCCACGCTGGCAGAGACCAGCAGTTCATAGCGGGAAACATAAAACGGACGTGCAATCAGATGTACCAGCTTATCGGCCAGTTGTGACGCATCGGTCGGTTCGGTGATTTCAACCAGCAGTACAAATTCATCGCCGCCGAGACGCGCCAGCGTATCCGCCGCCCGGAGCTGTGATTGCAGACGTTCAGTGACGGAAATTAACAGCTGATCGCCGATGTGATGGCCGAAGGCATCGTTAACCGCTTTAAACCCGTCGAGATCCAGAAACAGTACCGCAAACTGCGATTCACCACGCAACGCTTTCTGAAGTGCCTGACTCATGCGGTCTTCCAGTAACAAACGATTAGGTAAACGGGTCAGATTGTCGTGCAGCGCCAGTTGGGTCAGCTCGCGGTTTGCCTGTGCCAGAGAAGACGCCAGAATTGAGGTGCGTGCCTGCATCCGGCCATCGAGAATAGAGATGATCAAGGTGATGGCCAGAATCGCCAGCGTGACCACAATCACCAGTAACGCCAGCCAGTTATTATCCACGCCGCTGAACGCTGCCATACTGTGACTGTCCGTCGGGAATCGGGCTGCCTCCATGCCGATGTAATGCATACCGACAATCGCGGTGCCCATTATCACCGCAGCGCTGATGCGCAGCAGGCGGACATTAGGCGACTGCTGGCGCAAATTGAATGCCATCCACAGCGCCGCGCCGGAAGCGACAATCGCAACAACAACAGAGAGCACCACCCAGCGGTAATCGTAGGTAATGGGCGGCATCATCTGCATGGCGGCCATACCGGTGTAATGCATAGCGGCAATACCGCCGCCCATCAGTAAGGCACCGGCAAATAATCGTCTGGTCGGTAATTCCTGCAGACAGACCAGCCACAGCGCGAAGGCTGAGGAAATGATGGCGATCACCATAGAAAGCAGGGTGATGAAAGGGTCATAACCCATCGGCATCGGGGAATTAAAAGCCAGCATGCCGATAAAATGCATCGACCAGATGCCGATGCCCATTGCAATGGCGCCACCTGTTAACCAAAGTCGGGAAGCCCTTCCTTCCGTGGTGGCGACCCGGCCCGCCATATCTAGCGCGGTATAAGAGGCAAGCATTGCAACAATGAACGAAAACATCACAAGCACATTGTTGTAATTACTGGAAAACATGTGAGGCTCCACAAAGAGAGAGTCGATAGCGACGGGCTGATTTTTATCCGGCGATAATGGCATTAAGAATTATTAAAGGCGAATGAACTTACGATATTTTTTTTCATGTAATTAAGATTAATCCGTAAGTGATTTTAATCAAATAAAAAGTTTTTTGATAAATTAATCCTGAAGAAATGGAGGGTTTTAAAACGAAACAGATACGCGTTTTGAAAGCGTTGTCTATAGTTAACAAATAATTAAATGAAACAGGACGACAGACATTTATGTTAACAGTGCATCATTTGGATAATTCCCGTTCGCAGCGAATCTTATGGATGCTCGAAGAACTGGACATTCCTTACGAAATCAAACGTTATCAGCGGGATAAAAAATCCATGCTGGCACCGGCATCACTCAAAAAAATTCATCCTCTGGGCAAGTCACCCGTACTGGAAGATAACGGACTGATCCTCGCGGAATCCGGCGCCATTATTGAATACCTGCAGGAGGTGTATGACGATGCGGGCACGCTGAAACCCACGGCGTTTGCCGAGCGTCAGCAATATCGCTACTGGATGCACTACGCTGAAGGATCGCTGATGCCTTTGCTGGTCATGAAGCTGATTTTCAGCCGTCTGGGTCAACCGCCAATGCCATGGCTGATCCGCCCGATTGCCGGCGCGATCGGGCAGGGCGTGCAGAAAAATTATCTGGATAAACAGATCCATACTCATCTGGATTATCTTGAACAGCACCTGGTAACTCATCCTTATTTTGCCGGTTATCAGTTCAGCGCAGCAGATATTCAGATGAGTTTCCCGATAGAAGCGATCAATGCCCGGTCCGGACTTGGGAAATATCCGCAACTGAATGCCTGGCTATCAAATGTGACTGCACGTCCGGCCTATCAGAAGGCGCTGGAAAACGGCGGACCATTTAATATTTTACGTTAATCCATTACGCGCTTTTATATTATTCAGGCATTGATTGCGCATCATGGGGTACGCAATCAACGCCTGATAAAAATAAACCACAATAAATACCCTGCTATTTATTTCGCCTCTTTTTCTTCCTTTTTTGCCACCGGATAAATTTCCACCACAATCGCGTTTTTATTGACCGGACAACGGTAAATTATTGCCATTCACAGTTGATGTGCGCCGGTTAAAGGCGAGATAATCGTTTGCGTACCTCCCCTTCATACTTCACGTTGCAGACGTGTTGGCTACGGTCGGTCACCCGAATCACTTACCTGAGTAAGCTCATCGGGATTCCCTTCCTTGCCGCCTTCCTGCAACATGAATTATTTGGGGCGTTTTTTTAATGAGTCCCCGCCATACGCGCTGCGAGTTAAACGTTTGCTTTGCCGTTCTGACGCTGTTTCCGGCGATTCAGGACGACAAATAAGGAAAGGAACGTGCAGAAACGGTTTCATAATGACCACGCCGGCTAATCAGTAAAGACATTCAGAGGATTTTCCATGTCGAGTCAACAACCTCAGGCGGGCAGCGCCGTTGCGCCAAAAAGCCCGCTTGATGCTTTTTTCAAAATGAGTGCGCGTGGCAGTAATGTCCGTCAGGAAGTGATAGCGGGCTTAACGACTTTCCTGGCGATGGTATATTCGGTCATTGTCGTGCCATCCATGCTCGGCAAAGCAGGCTTCTCGCCAAGTGCAGTATTTGTTGCGACCTGTCTGGTTGCCGGTTTTGGTTCCTTGCTGATGGGCCTGTGGGCAAACCTGCCGCTGGCGATTGGTTGCGCCATTTCTCTGACTGCCTTTACCGCTTTTAGTCTGGTTTTGGGCCAGCATATCAGCGTACCGGTGGCACTCGGCGCGGTATTTCTGATGGGCGTCTTGTTCACTATTATCTCGGTGACGGGCATCCGTTCGTGGATTTTGCGCAATCTGCCAACAGGCGTTGCGCATGGCACCGGTATCGGTATTGGTTTATTCCTGTTACTGATCGCCGCCAACGGTGTTGGCCTGGTGGTGAAAAACCCGCTGGACGGCTTACCGGTGGCACTTGGCGCGTTCACCTCTTTCCCGGTAGTGATGACATTACTCGGTCTGGCGGTGATTTTTGGCCTGGAGAAACTGCGTGTTCCGGGTGGCATCTTGCTGGTGATTATCGCGATTTCGATTATCGGCCTGATCTTCGATCCTGCCGTGAAATATCAGGGTTTGTTTGCGATACCTTCTCTGGCAGGCGCTGACGGCAAATCGGTGATTTTCGATCTGGATATCATGGGCGCGCTGAAAGCTGCGGTATTACCCAGTGTACTGGCCCTGGTGATGACGGCGGTGTTTGATGCCACCGGCACCATTCGCGCGGTCGCCGGTCAGGCCAATCTACTGGATGAAAACGGGCAGATCATCAGCGGCGGCAAAGCCCTGACGGCTGACTCCGTGAGCAGTATTTTCGCTTCCCTGGTTGGCGCTTCTCCGGCTGCGGTTTATATCGAATCGGCAGCCGGCACGGCGGCTGGCGGTAAAACCGGCCTGACAGCCACCGTGGTCGGTGTGCTATTCCTGCTGATGTTGTTCCTGTCTCCGCTGTCTTATCTGGTCCCTGCTTACGCCACCGCACCTGCGCTGATGTACGTTGGTCTGCTGATGCTCAGCAACGTCACCAAACTGGATTTCAGCGATTTTGTTGACGCGATGTCAGGGTTACTTTGCGCGGTCTTTATTGTTCTGACCTGTAACATTGTCACCGGCATTATGCTCGGTTTCAGCGCACTGGTGATTGGCCGTATTTTCTCCGGCGAATGGCGTAAACTTAACGCTGGGACGGTGATTATCGCTGTGGCGCTGGTGGCGTTTTATGCGGGCGGATGGGCGATCTGATCTGTTTGCTCCTCTCTCTTCGCAGGGGGAGGAGCAAATCCTCTCTGATGTAACCGCACGCACTGATTTAAATCACATCTCCTTTTGATCTACTATTCCTTAGTTCGCTCCGGACTCACTCACCTGCGTCTGGCTGAAATTTATAAAAACAAGAGTCTAAGGAAAGCATGGAAATCTTCTTTACCATTCTGATTTTGATTCTGGTGGTGTCGCTCTCCGGCGTCGTCACCAGAATGTTGCCGTTTCAGGTTCCTCTTCCGTTAATGCAGATTGCTGTCGGTGCCTTGCTGGCCTGGCCAAATTTTGGTTTGCATGTGGATTTCGATCCTGAGCTGTTTCTCGTCCTTTTTATCCCGCCGTTACTGTTTGCTGATGGCTGGAAAACCCCGACCCGCGAATTCCTCCACCACGGGCGCGAAATTCTCGGGCTGGCACTGGTGCTGGTGTTACTCACCGTCGTTGGTATTGGCTATCTGATTTATATGATGGTGCCGAATATCCCGCTGGTGGCCGCGTTCGCGCTGGCAGCCGTGCTTTCACCAACCGATGCCGTGGCGTTGGGCGGGATTGTCGGTAAGGGGCGTATTCCGAAGTCGATCATGGGCGTGCTGGAAGGTGAGGCGCTGATGAATGACGCATCCGGCCTGGTCTCCCTGAAATTTGCTATTGCTGTGGCGATGGGCACGATGATTTTTACCGTCGGCGGTGCAACGGTCGAATTTCTTAAAGTGGCGATCGGCGGCCTGATGGCCGGTGTGGCGGTGACGTGGTTATACAGTAAATCGCTGCGCATCATGAGCCGCTGGAGCGGTGATGATCCGGCGACACAAATTGTCTTCCTGCTGCTGCTGCCGTTCGCCTCGTATCTGATTGCCGAACATATCGGTGTGTCGGGCATTCTGGCCGCAGTGGCGGCGGGGATGACCATCAGCCAGTCCGGCATTATACGTAACGCGCCACTGGCGATGCGCCTGCGCGCGAACAGCGTGTGGGCGATGCTTGAGTTTGTGTTCAACGGCATGGTGTTTATCATGCTGGGCCTGCAATTACCGGGGATCCTTGAGAACTCTATCGATCAGGCCACACACGACCCGTCTATTGTGACATGGCATCTGTTTGCCGACGTCGGGATTATCTATTTTGCGCTGCTGATCCTGCGTTTCGTCTGGCTGTGGGTAATGAAGAGTTTCAGCAACCGTTTTCTGAAAAAGAAACCGCTGCTGTTTGGCAACTACAGCACGCGTGAGCTGTGGGTGGCCTCTTTTGCGGGTGTGCGAGGGGCCATTACGCTGGCCGGTGTGTTGTCGATTCCGTTATTCCTGGCTGATGGTTCGGCGTTCCCGTCGCGTTATCAACTGGTCTTTCTGGCGACCGGCGTCATTCTTTTCTCACTGATTGCCGGCGTGATTGCCTTGCCGTTCCTGCTCAGAGGTGTGGTGGTGGCTGACGGCACGACCTACCGTGAAGAAGAACGCATGGCGAAATCGATCGCTGCAGAAGTGGCGATCGAAAGCCTGCATAAAATGGAAGAACGTCTGGCGGCAGATACCGAAGAAAATATTGATGAACAGACGCTGAAGGAGATCAGTTCGCGGGTGATCGGGACGTTACGACGACGCACGGCAAACCGTGATGATATGGAAACCGCGCTGAAGCTGGAAAATCTGGAGCGCCGCTTCCGTCTGACTGCACTGCGTGCGGAACGTGGTGAGCTTTATCATCTGCGCGCCACGCAGAAAATCAGTAACGAGACCCTGCAAAAACTGCTGCATGATCTGGACTTACTCGAAGCATTGTTAGTCGAAAAAGAAGTGTAAAAGTTACAAGCAATATCAGGAACCGCGTGTGCTGCAACGTTCACGCGGTTTTTATTTCCCACTAACTTCCCGCTATTTCCAGTAATCCCTGCACAGAGTGATCCAGGCCTGAGCACTGTGCGAGAGATAACTGCCCTGATGCCAGATAAGCCCGAGCTGCCACGGCATCAGCGGATCCAGCGGTAGCCACATCAGCGCATTTTTATCCAGCCGCTGGCAGACCGGTTCCGGCAAAATCGCCACACCCATACCGGTTTGTACCATCGCTGCCAGGAAATCCCATTGCCCGCTGCGTGCCGCAATTTTTGGCGTAAAACCGTGTGAGGCGAAGGCATCCATCAGCTGGCGGTACAGGGCAAAATCTTCGTTATAAATCAGGATGCTTTCTTCAGCCAGTTCGCTTATCGACATACGCGTCCTGTTCAGCCAGTGCGGGGTGCGGGGCATCACCACACACATCGGATGGCTGAAAAGCGGCAGAGAGGCAATAGAAGGCACAGCGTCCGCCGGCAGGGCGGTGAGGGCCAGATCCAGTTCGCCGGATATCACCGCCTGTTGCACCGTCAGGCCGCCAAACTCGGAAATAATCAGTTCGATGCCGGGATATTGCTGGCGAAAGCTGCCGATAAGCGGCGCAATTTGCGTACCGACCATTGGGGGGATGCCCAGCCGTAAATGACCGGATTTCAGCGAGTTAATGTCTTCCAGTTCTGCTTCCAGCTGGCGAAACTCTTCAAGAATATTCAGGCCGCGCTGATACAATGCCTGACCACTGTCGGTCAGCCGTAAGCGGCGTCCTTCGCGGACAATCAGCGTGCATGCCAGTTCTTCTTCCAGATGACGCAGCATTTTGCTGATTGTCGGCTGGGTGACAAATAACTTTTCCGCTGCGCGGGTAAAGCTCTGCTGGCGAACCACTTCGACAAAATAGCGTAAGGTACGAACGTCCATGGGCGGATGTTTTCCCGGTCAGATCGGCGAGTCACGAAGTATTCCAAACTGGAATCATTTTTATAATTTTAATTCATTTCTTTACCGGTTTCCTGCCAGCGTATACTTCTTTTTCACTCTTTCCTCTTTCGAGGTTATTCCCATGTTGTTGGCGTTGCGCACTAAAGCGCCGTCCCTGCTGACCCGTTGCCAGATCCCTGTTCAGGTGGTGCTGTATGCGGTGTTATTCGTTATAGCCGATCGCCTTGTCACTGCGCTCCATCTGCCTTTGCCTGCCAATATTGTCGGGATGCTGATGCTTTTGCTGCTGATTATGTTCCGTATTTTACCGGTGAAATGGGTGAAAGCCGGTTCCCGCTGGCTGCTGGCAGAGATGCTGTTGTTCTTTGTGCCGGCCGTGGTGGCTGTGGTGAATTACGCCCAGTTGCTGATGATCGAAGGCTGGAAAATCTTTCTGGTGATTGGTATCAGCACGATGCTGACGCTCGGGGCGACCGCAGTGGTCGTTGATAAAGTGTATCGTCTGGAGCAACGTCTGGCGGCGAGGAAGGCAAACCGTGACTGATTTACTGATCAGCATGTTGTGTTTCGTGGTCACCCTCGGGCTGTATTACGGCAACAAAAAACTGTACCGCCAGAAACGCACATTGCTCCTGATGCCGCTGGTGTTCACACCCATCGTGCTGGTGATTTTGCTGGTGGTGACGCATACGTCGTATCAGGATTACATCGGTGAAACGCACTGGTTGCTGTGGTTGCTCGGGCCGTCAACCATCGCGTTTGCGGTGCCGGTTTACGAAAATATGGCAGTGATCCGTCGTCACTGGATGTCACTCAGTGCAGGCGTGCTGACGGCGATAGTGGTTGCCGTCAGCAGTTCGGTCTGGCTGGCACGCATGCTGACGCTGCCGGAAGAAATCCAGCGCAGCCTGGCGGTACGCTCCATCACTACGCCTTTTGCGCTGGCCGCCGCTAAACAAATGGGTGGCCAGCCGGATCTGGTGGCGCTGTTTGTGGTGATCACGGGCGTCTTTGGTATGGCGGTCGGCGATATGCTGTTTCTGCGCCTGGCGGTAAAAAGCGGCCTCGCAAAAGGTGCCGGTTTCGGTGCGGCGTCACACGGTGCGGGCACGGCGAGAGCTTATGAACTGGGTGCGGAAGAAGGTGTGGTGTCGAGCCTGGTGATGATGCTGGCGGGGGTGGTCACGGTGGTGATTGCGCCGGTGATCGGGGGGCTGATGTGGTGATGATCTTTTGAAAAAGATCTGAAACTTTAAGTTCAAATTCAAATTCAAGGTTGTGGGCGTCGGCCCACACCGACCAGAGACCCGGTAACACGCGGGCCTCTGGACTCCGCGCTTTTTAACTGCGTGCTTCGCTCGCTGGCCATGTTTCAGGTGCGGCAGCGACAGCCGCAAAATCCTGCCGCTGCGCGGTGCCCTCCCGTCGGGTTACAACCCGCGCAAACTACCGCGCGGTTTTCCACCTCTCGTCCGGCGATATTTTGGAACCGGCCTCAACGTTAACCTCACAACCTCACCATCTTCTTTAAAAAAGCCTGCGGGCGATTCAGAAAGCTTGCTGAACGGAGCGGCCTGGAGACCAGAGGCTCCAGGACCGAGGGAAGGAACCGCGCAGCGGCAAGATTTCCAGCCTGTCACTGTGGTGGCTGAAACATAGCCAGCGAGCGATAGCGCGTGTTGAAAAAGCGAGGGGAAATCCAAAAGGGGAAAAGCACTTTCCCCTTTTGGGCGGTTTCGGCGGCAGCCGCTAAGCGAGCACCGCTATTGAGAAACCGAAACCTTCACCATTCCGTTCATATGCCGGTCAAGCTGCGGCCTCAGCTTAATGGATCACCTGCGATAAGAACTCCCGCGTCCTCGCTGATTTCGGATTGGCGAAGAACTCCAGTGGTGGTGCCTGTTCGACGATCTCCCCGCGATCCATAAAGATCACCCGGTCGGCGACGGTTCTGGCAAAGCCCATTTCATGCGTCACGCACAACATAGTCATGCCTTCTTCTGCCAGCGTAATCATGGTGTCCAGTACCTCTTTCACCATTTCAGGGTCGAGTGCAGACGTGGGTTCATCAAACAGCATGATTTTAGGCTTCATACACAGCGAACGGGCGATGGCTACGCGCTGCTGCTGACCACCGGAAAGCTGACCGGGGAATTTATGCGCATGTTCGGCGATGCGCACACGTTTCAGGTAATGCATCGCCAGTTCTTCGGCTTCCTTCTTCGGCATCTTACGCACCCAGCACGGCGCCAGGGTACAGTTCTGCAACACGGTCAGATGCGGGAACAGGTTGAAGTGCTGAAATACCATACCGACTTCGGTGCGTACGCGTTCGATATTGCGCAAGTCATCGTTCAGTTCAGTGCCGTCCACGACGATGCGCCCTTGCTGGTGCTCTTCCAGATGGTTAATGCAACGAATGGTCGTTGACTTCCCGGAGCCGGAAGGGCCGCATAACACGATACGTTCACGCGGTTTCACGCTCAGGTTGATATCTTTCAATACGTGGAACTGTCCGTACCACTTGTTCACGTTTTCCAGCGTGATCATCATATTTTGGTTTTCAGTGACTTGATGGTCGCTCATGGTTTACCTCAGTGTGCGGAACGTCCGGTGTGAAAGCGTCTTTCCAAATGCTGGCTATAACGCGACATGCTAAAACAGAAAATCCAGTAGACGGCGGCGGCGAAGACATAGCCTTCGGTCGACATGCCGAGCCATTCGGGATCGACGGTGGCTTGCTGAACGCTGCTAAACAAGTCGAACAGGCCGATAATGATCACCAGACTGGTGTCCTTGAACAGCGCGATAATGGTATTGACCAGACCCGGTATCACCATTTTCAGCGCCTGCGGCAGAATGACTAAGCCTTGCGTTTTCCAGTAGCCGAGCGCCAGTGACTCGGCGGCCTCGGTCTGACCTTTCGGCAGCGCCTGTAACCCGCCGCGTACCACTTCGGCGACGTACGCGGACTGGAACAACACAACCCCCACCAGTGCACGCACCAGTTTGTCGATATTTGTCCCTTCGGTCATAAACAGCGGCAGCATCACCGAGGACATAAACAGCACGGTGATAAGCGGCACGCCGCGCCAGAATTCGATGAAAATCACTGAGAGAATGCGCACGACAGGCAGGCTTGAACGCCGTGCCAGCGCCAGCATAATGCCCAGCGGTAACGCACCGGCAATACCGACTGCGGCAATGATCAGCGTCAGCGTCAGGCCGCCCCATTGGCGGGTTTCGACGCGACTCAGCCCCAGGAAACCGCCGTACAGCATGATCCAGGTGAAAATCGGGAAGAGCACCATCCAGCACGCGATATAACGTCCGCGCCGGGGCATGGCTTTAAAGAAGATCGGCGCAAGAGTCAGCAGACCGACGATCAGTGTGACGTTGATACGCCAGCGTTGATCGAACGGATACAGCCCGTACATGAATTGCCCGAAACGTGCATGGACAAAGACCCAGCACGCGCCAGCTTTGGTGCAGTCAGTGCGCGCGGTGCCGACCCAGTTGGCCTGGAAAATCACCCAGTTCAACAACGGGGGGATCACCAGCCACATCAGCCATATACAGAACAAAGTCAGCAGGCTGTTAAACCAGTTGGAGAAGAGATTTTTACGCGCCCAGAGCACGGCGATACCAAGTGGCGTACCGGGCTTCACGGCTCTGACTCCCGGAGGAAGTGTTGTCATTGTCATGGGATTCCCTTAACGCTCGACCAGTGCGATACGGCGGTTGTAAATGTTCATCAGGAAGGAAATTACCAGGCTGATGATCAGGTAGACTGACATCGTAATAGCAATGGTTTCAATTGCCTGACCGGTCTGGTTGAGCACGGTACCGGCGAACAGCGATACCATATCCGGATAGCCAATTGCTGCCGCCAGAGAAGAGTTTTTCACGATGTTCAGGTACTGACTGGTCAGTGGTGGAATAATCACCCGCATCGCCTGCGGCAAAATGACCTGACGCAGGGTGACCGGATTCGGCAGACCTAACGAACGGGCGGCCTCATGCTGGCCGTGCGAAACAGACTGGATACCGGAGCGGATTACTTCGGCGATAAAGGTTGAGGTATAGACCGATAACGCCAGCGTTAACGCTGCCAGTTCCGGGATCAACACCATGCCGCCACGGAAGTTGAAACCGCGCAGTGCAGGCTCGTCCCAGTGCAATGCAGGCCCGAAAAACAGGTGTGCCAGCGCCGGAAATGCAACGATCATGACAATCGCCCACGGCCAGATGTGCCAGATCCGGCCGGTGTGTATCTGTCGGAAATGGTTGTAGCGTTGCAGTGCAATGATGCCAAAAATAGCCAGCAGCACGGCGATAAAACCCGCCAGACTTCCCGGTGCCAGTTCCGGTGACGGCAGGTACAGACCGCGGTTACTGACAAAAGCCAGGTCAAAAGCATTCAGGCTTTGACGCGGCCCCGGCAGGTTACGCAGTACGGCGAAATACCAGAAGAAGATTTGCAGCAGCGGTGGAATGTTGCGGAACGTTTCGATATACACCGTCGAGACTTTACGAATCAGCCAGTTATCGGAAAGGCGCCCTAAGCCGATAATGAACCCGAGAATCGAGGCAAAAACGATACACAACGCAGAAACCAGCAGGGTATTCAGCAGACCGATAACAAATACGCGCGCATAGGTGTCGCCTTCCTGATAGTCAATCAGATGCTGAACAATGCCGAAACCGGCACCTTTTTCAAGAAACGCAAATCCCGAGGTGATCCCTCGTGTTGTCAGATTGGTAATGGTGTTGTGGAGCAGGTAACCCAGACAGGCCACCAGCAACACCACCGCGAAAATTTGGTAAATCCAGGCTCGTACGGCTGGGTTTGCCAGCGAGAACGACGCCTTTACGGTTGGGCGTTGCGACATAGTAATGACCTCGAAATCCCCGTCGTACTTGACGCCGCAGCTGCGTTGGCTGCACGTGCTCACCCGAATCACTTACCTGAGTAAGCTCATCGGGATTCACTCGTTTGCCGCCTTGCTGCAACGCCAATTACTTTGGGGATTTTGTATGCAATTTCTTAAACAAATCTTATTTTAAAAAACTGGATCAACGGACTGGTGGTGCGTACTGGATCCCGCCTTTATTCCAGAGGGCGTTCTGACCACGCTTGATTTTCAGCTCGCTGCCCTGACCGACGTTACGTTCAAAGCTTTCGCCGTAGTTGCCGACCTGTTTAACGATTTTAACCACCCAGTCATTAGGCACTTTCAGATCAGCGCCGTAAGTGCCGGTTTTGCCCAGCAGGTTGCTCATGTCAGGCGTGGTCGGGTTTGCCGCCAGCTGATCGACGTTGGCAGAGGTGACGCCCATTTCTTCGGCGTTCAGCATCGCGAACAGTGACCAGCGAACGATCGCCAGCCAGTCTTCATCACCACGGCGCACAACAGGTCCCAGCGGTTCTTTAGAGATAACTTCCGGCAGCACAATGAAATCATCCGGTTTGCCCAGTTTGATACGCAGTGCATACAGCTGAGACTGGTCAGAAGCCAGGGTGTCACAACGACCGGAGTCCAGCGCTTTGGCGCTTTCATCTGAACGGTCAAAGGTCACCGGGGTGTAAGTCATTTTGTTGGCTTTGAAGTAATCAGCCACGTTCAGCTCGGTATCTGTACCGGCCTGCAGACAGACCGTTGCGCCATCGAGTTCTTTGGCGCTTTTCAGACCCGCTTTCTGGTGGGTCAGGAAGCCGATACCGTCGTAGTAGTTTACGCCGGCGAAAATCATGCCCATGCCCGCATCGCGGGAAGAGGTCCAGGTGGTATTACGGGACAGGATATCCACTTCGCCAGACTGCAGGGCGGTGAAG
The DNA here is from genome assembly GCF_019049695.1 of Rahnella perminowiae. Classification (NCBI taxonomy): domain Bacteria; kingdom Pseudomonadati; phylum Pseudomonadota; class Gammaproteobacteria; order Enterobacterales; family Yersiniaceae; genus Rahnella; species Rahnella perminowiae. The sequence continues at coordinate 161,147 of NZ_JAFMOT010000185.1, read as the reverse complement.
CGCTCTTTCGCGGTCAGCGGGGTATATTTCACTTTCTCAGAATCACCAAACACCGCAGCAGCCACCGCGCGGCACACATCAACGTCGATACCGGTAAATTTGCCTTTGGAGTCAGCGTAAGAGAAGCCTGGCAAGCCATCGCTAATACCGCACTGAATAAAGCCTTTCTTTTTTACTGCATCCAGAGTGGTACCTGCATGAGCCTGACCAGCCAGTGTCACGAAGCTTGCTGCGGCAATCAGTGTTGAGAGCAATATTTTTTTCATAAAGCGTCCTGTGAGACAAAACTGAAAATTATTATTGTGTGAGTGCCGGAGCACCCTGTCTGTTATGGGGCAACGCCCTCTGCACCTGTCTTTGCAAAGGGAGTGCCAACATGAAAAATGCCCCATCAATCAAGTTGCATAGAGGAATTGCACAGTAACATTGACGAGGTGTATAAAATTTATTGCTCTCTTTCAGTGCGTGGTCAATGTGACTGCCTTAAATGAGTGCGGAATATTTCAATATTGGAGTGCAGATCGCGATGTTTGCAGCGAAGTGAAATATGCCCTCATATTTGGAAAAAAATGAGGCAAAACCATGAGCAAATCTCTCAGTTCGGATGAGCTGAGAGATAAATTGGCATGACGGGGTGTAAAACCGGGGCAGTGCAGCGGAGAAAAACGGGACGTCTTATTTGGCCTGATCTTTACTGCCTGTGATCAGTTTGCGTGCAGCCGCGATCTGGTCGCTATCCGGTGCTTTGGGTTTGGCTTTATTGAGCGCGGTGCTGAGGCCTGAACGTCCCCAGAGGTCAAAGCTGTCATCATCTTTGAGATGGTCGAAGATAGACGGTGTTGCGTCGTTTTTTTTAGCCATGAAAGTTACAGATCTCTTAATGGGATGCGATGAATGAAAAAAGCCCGACGCGGTGGCATCGGGCTGAGGGTTTATCCACTCTTGCGCTTATCAATAAAGCGAAGGTGCACCCGCGGGGCGGGTTTTAAAGCGGCGGTGCAGCCAGAGATACTGATCGGGTGCACGCATAATTTCTTTTTCGATTACCCGGTTCATGTAGGCGGCGGCTGCCATTTCATCATCGAGCGGGTAATCCTGTAATTGAGGCTGGATCACCAGTTCATAACCGGTACCGCCAGCTTTACGTACCAGCACGACAGTCACCAGCGCAGGTTTTGCCAGACGTGCCAGCATAAAGGTTCCGCTGGTGGTTGCGGCCTGATCGACCGCAAACAGAGGGGCAAATACGCTGCCGCGCGGGCCGTAATCCTGATCCGGTGCAAACCAGACGGCTTCGCCTTTTTTCAGCGCGTGAACCATACCGCGTAAATCTTTGCGATCGAGCATCGCCTTGTTAGACCGCATACGGCCCCAGGTCTGCACAAATTCCATCGCTTTATTGTTGTGCGGACGGTACATCGCCATCATCGGCTGACATAAGCCCATCGCACGGCCGCCTAATTCCAGCGACATAAAGTGTACGCCAATCACCAGCACACCCTGTTTATTTTCCTGCGCCTTTTTCAGGTTATGCAGGCCGCTGACGTCAAACCAGCGTTTTACACGGGCGTCCGACCAGAACCAGGCCATGCCGGTTTCCAGCAGACCCATGCCGAGGGATTCAAAGTTGCTGATGATGCGCGCTTCGACCTGATCAGAAGGGAGATCCGGGAAGCACAATTGCAGGTTACGGCGCGTTATTGATACACGGCGTTTCAGGAAGCGCATGGACGTTCGGCCCAACCAGATGCCGAGGCGATTTAACACCGGATAAGGGAGTTGAACCAGCAGGAACAGAACGCCAAGACCAAACCAGGTCAGCCAGTAACGTGGACGTAAAAAAGATGCGCGAAAACGAGGAGATGTCATAAAAGCCCAATCATATGCATAAAAAACCGGGGGTAACGCGTCAGGGGTTTGCTCAGTCGCGATACGGATTGTCTGTTAAAGAGTGGGACAACATCAAGGTGTAAACGTTTTCGAAAGTACACAAATTGACTCACTTTTACTTAATCAAGACATAGTTTTAAAAGGCGGGATCGCGAAGCTGAAGGGCTGTCCGTAGGCGTTGAGCGGGGCGAATACGACTCTTGAGGCGAGTATAACATGCCGCGTGATCTAACCGCAGAGGGGAATCGTCCGATAAACGCACTATTTACTGTTTCTTTACGGAAGGGTTTACACAACAAAATGAAAACGCTACCGAAAGAAGGGAGTTTTCCTTCAGACGTCGCAGTTACACCCGCAGGATATTTCAGCACGCTCCTTTGGCGAAGCATGCTGAAAAGGGGAGTATCAGCGATATAATGGATTACTCATCACAGAATATCGGCCACTGCCATACAGCGCGATCACTACAGCAGCCATGAAATAATAAACGATATCTTCAATTGCCCATGCGCCGACCGGAGAGAGCGCGAAGGTGTGGTGGACACCAACCATCAGCCAGGCGACGACCATGGTCGCAGCCGCAGAGAGCGCCGCGAGGCGGGTGAAAATCCCCAGTATCATCATAACAGGAGCGATCACCTCACCAATGATCACGCCGTAGGCGACAAATGCCGGAATACCATATCCTGCCAGCATGCCCTGAATGCCGCCCAGTCCGTCGTGCAGCTTATGCCAGCCGTGAAAAATCAGCAGGCCATAGGTGATCCGCAACAGCAAAATCGCCAGATCCGGTTTGTTCAGTGCAGCGGTAAAACGGAGATAAAATTGCTTCATCAGTATCACTCCTGGAGACATTTTATTGTCTCTATAAAGTAATTCTTAATCACTGAATGCAGGGGATAATTATTCTCATTTGGGTTGATCTGGATTAGGTTTTGCGCAGATTTTGGACTAAAGGTTTTTTCGATAAAGCAGAAAACAAAAAGGCGCTCCCCTTACGGAAAAGCGCCTTTTTAAGACATGAGCTGATGAATATCAGTTCATGCCGTATTTTTTCAATTTCTTACGCAGCGTACCGCGGTTGATACCCATCATCAGGGCCGCACGAGTCTGGTTGCCACGGGTATACTGCATCACCATGTCTAACAGTGGCTGTTCAACTTCAGCCAATACCAACTCATACAGGTCATTCACGTCCTGACCATTCAATTGAGCAAAATAGCCCTTAAGTGCTTGTTTTACCGAGTCACGCAGAGGCTTTTGAGTCACCTGATCTTGTGAGTTTACGGTAGAAACGGTCAGTACGTCAGAATTCACGCGTTGTTCGAACATAGTTCTGTCAGCTCTTTTTTGTTACGCAAGATTTTCGAAATATGCTTCCAACGCCTCCAGCTGTTCGCTGGCATCCTCTATGGCGTTGAAGGAGCGCCGAAACTGGTCATTTGGGGCATGCTCCTGGAGATACCAGGAAACGTGCTTACGGGCGATACGGAATCCCTTGCCTTGACCGTAAAAGTCGTGCAATTCCCGTACGTGCCCTATTAACAAGCGCTGAACCTCACCCATAGAAGGTGGAGGTAACAACTCCCCTGTGTCCAGATAATGCTGGATTTCCCGGAAGATCCAGGGTCTCCCCTGAGCGGCACGTCCTATCATCAGAGCATCAGCTCCGGTGTAGTCGAGTACCGCCCTGGCTTTATGCGGGTCAGTTATGTCGCCATTCGCGATAATCGGAATGGAAACATTCTGCTTAACTGTCCGAATACTGTCGTACTCTGCTTCTCCATTGAAGAGACAGGCACGGGTTCGGCCATGAATTGTCAGGGCCTGAATTCCACAGTCTTCAGCCAATTGGGCAATTTGTACACAGTTACGGTGTTCCGGTGCCCATCCAGTACGGATTTTCAACGTGACTGGCACATCTACTGCATTCACAACGGTAGTCAGGATTTGTTTAACCAAATCCGGATACTGCAGTAATGCAGAACCTGCCAGTTTGCGGTTCACTTTCTTGGCCGGGCAGCCCATATTGATATCAATGATTTGCGCACCGCTTTCCACGTTAATTCGTGCAGCGGCCGCCATATCTTCGGGGTCACAACCGGCAATTTGCACGGCGCGGATCCCCGGTTCATCGTTATGTACCATACGCAAACGTGACTTATCCGTCCGCCACACCTCCGGATTGGAGGAGAGCATTTCAGATACTGCCATCCCAGCCCCCATCGCATGACATAAGGCACGAAATGGTCGGTCAGTGATACCGGCCATCGGGGCCGCAATCAGGCAATTTGTAAGCTGGTGGTGTCCGATGCGCATGAACTAGGAATGACCATACTGATGTCCGCAAGGGCGCGTATATTACGCATTTTCGTTGCGATATGAAAGGCCAAACTTTGAGCAATTGGATAAGAAAATGCCTTGCTTGCGATGTAAGTCACTGCATTTTGTTTTTTTATCTTTGTTTTACATGGCGTTATCATGATGTGGTTAAATTGTGCGCTTGTGCAAATTCCTAATATCTCTCTGAATCCCCCTGATATAACAGTTGATTCTAAGGGTAGATTTGCCCTTTTAAGCAGCAACAACCACAAAATTCCGTGATGTAGATCACTCTTTGGTCAAAAATACGTCTCACCGACTGCCGCAGGATGAGTTCAGACTTGTCTGGCCTAAAGGCTGCGCCGTTCCCCTTTTTCTCCGCTCCCAGCGTATGGGATAAACCCTAATAATAAGCATGCTAAATGTATCATGTAGAGAAACAGGATTTTTATTACTATTTGGTTGAATTATGATCGCCCCTTATTTTGGAGACGGGTCATGTTTGAACAAATTATTGAAGAATTTCAAAACGGGGACATTATTTATGGTCTGGATGCTCCCCGGGATGCGGTGTGCCGGGCGATTAGAAGCACGATGAGAGACAACGGTATATTTATTAAAATATTACGCCACGGGAGAAAACGACAGGATATTATTATTCAAAATCAACTGACCAACAGTGTGGTCAATGTTTCAAAAATAAGCCACCGGCTGCATGCGCCCGGAAAGTTTTACTCGTCTGATAGACAAATCCGCTCAAGAGGAGAAGCGACCGCGGATCCGAAAAGGGCGATCCAATTTAAGCATTTTTTACGTAACCATCAGAAATGGAACCTGGAAAAAGGAATATCTCCGCACCAGATAAAATCAGTTCATCAGGCACAATACATACACTGGGGAAAAACGGTTGAAGTGGATATTTCTCGTTTGAAAAATGCGAGGATACGGCAACTATCCCCCAAAAATTCTAATACAAACCTCGATATTGCTAAAGAAGCATGGATTCGGGCCAGTAAAGCCGGGCTGGAGTTTCAAACCAAAACCAGAAATAAAAGGGTGCATTTTATCCTTGATGAAATCGCGTTTGAGCGGGTTATTGAAAAGAGACCGGGCGATATCACCAGCGCTGAAATAAGATGGCTTTACCGTAACCGGGGTAATCCTCAGGTCGCCAATAATGTGGTTTACTGGCTGGGTGGCGTTAAAGTTATGCCGCCCTGGGAATGCGAGCCTATTTCATCCATATTTTCCCGGTACCTGCCTCGCTCAGAATATCCTGGAATTAATCAGGAGTGCCAGGAGCTGTCAGTATGCTTTAACAGTCTTAATGATTATGTTAATCAGGAAGACGAGATCACGAGACTGTAATTTATCAGACAGTATTGAGTGATATACCGGCTACGGAAAATAACAGAGAGTCATATTTCAGCCGGTATATTTCTGTGTATGAAATATCGCAGAGAATACATGGAATAGAGGAAGGGCATCAGGTTTTAAAAATAAGGCAGCGGGCCCGCTCTGCTGCCTTGAAGGGGAAGCGCAATTATTGCGCGACGATGACCCGGCCATGCAGCCCTTGCACCGGGCGATTATTCGCATGATGCATCTCATGCTGGAATTTCTCCAACTGGGTTTCAGACAATGTCTGAGGCTCTTTAACCACCAGCCAGCGTACCCCTTCTGTGCACGGTGGAGTGGTCAGTGAGCCGCTGAAGCGGTAATGCGTCAGGTCTTTTGGCATCAGGCTAAGAAGATCAACTTTCGTCTTCAGTGCGACAGGTTCTCCTGCTTTATCAGGCATTTGTTGCCATATTTTTTCCAGTCCGGCATTAGCCTTGCCGGTTTCAAACATCACCGCAATCACCGCAATCTCCCCTTCAGCATTCATATGAACAAAATGCGCCTCCATCGGGAAGGATTTACCGTTGAGGGTATTTTCGCTCGGGGAATGGAAATGGAATTGTTGCAGAACGAATTTTTCGCCGTCCAGTGTAACGAAGTCCCCCTGCTGAACATTTACCTGCACGCTGTGACCGTTGTTAATGACACTGACCGGTGGCAACTGATAGCTGAGCTTAAGCGGGCGGGGGTGCACCTGTAAGGCATCTTTGATATCGATAGGCGACTGTGCTTTACCCTGTTCACACAGATAAAAATCAGGGCTGAGTTTCGACCAGTTTTGCGGGGCAGTGTCGCCATCATATGACCAGTGCGACGCTTCGTTTGCGCAGGCGGGTTGTGCAGAAACTGACAAGGTCAGTGCGGCCAGCGCGGCAGAGAATAATTTTCCTTTCAAGAGATATCCCTTTCATGTGTTGAGTAATAAAACCTCGCAAAGTGTAAGGGTTTTGTGCGGCAGGAGAAATATGAGAACAGGCCGTAAAAGAGTTTTAGAAGAAAATCCGCTCTTTCTGCACAAACAGAAAGAGCGGGGAACATAAATCAGGCTTTTTTAATGCCGGTGATGCGGCACCACTCTTCTTTCTCGGCCACCGGATCCAGGTCAAACTTGTCTTTATAGGCATCCGCCACGCTTTGTGCCTGGCTGGCCAGTACGCCGGACAGTCCCAGATGGCCGCCTGCGACCGGCAGTACACTGATAAGGGGAGCCAGTTCGCGCAAAGGGCCTGCCAGAATGTTGGCGACTACCACGTCGGCCGACAGATCCTCAGGCTGGTCTTGCGGCAGATACAGCGACAGACCCTCTGAAACACCGTTACGTTCGGCATTATCACGGCTGGCCTGTATGGCCTGCGGATCGATGTCGATCCCGACCACATGCTTTGCGCCCAGCTTCAGCGCGGCGATCGCCAGAATGCCGGAGCCGCAACCGAAGTCGATCACGGTTTTACCGTTCAGATCCAGACTGTCTAGCCATTGCAAACACATGGCCGTGGTCGGGTGAGTACCCGTACCAAACGCCAGCCCCGGATCCAGCATGACGTTCACGGCATTCGGATCCGGCACATCGCGCCAGCTCGGGCAAATCCACAGACGCTCGCCAAAACGCATGGGATGGAAGTTATCCATCCATTCGCGTTCCCAGTCTTTGTCTTCCAGTTGTTCGATTTTATGCGCAAAACCTTTGCCCAGCAGCGGTGCGTTTTCCAGTATAGCGATCACTTCGTCCATATCGGTTTCCGCGTCGTAAAGGCCAATAGCGTCAGTATCCCCCCACAACAGGGTTTCGCCGGGCAGCGGTTCGAAAACCGGGTTATCGTGAGTATCCTGGAAAGTCACGGATACCGCGCCACTTTCGATAAGCGCATCACTCAGCGTTTCCGCGTCGTTACCGGTGGTATTAATCTTCAGTTGGATCCAAGGCATAGCCATTCTCTTCTTAACAATCTGTAATAGCAGTACCGTCCGTTCAGGACGGCCTGAGTACGGTTTCGCGTGGCTGTTTGCCAAATTTATTGCCAGCATAAAACGCCAGCAGGCTCAGCAACAGCGACGGCACAATCGGATGCAGACCGGCAATATGCAGGTCAAGACTGGCGAGCAGGGTATAACAAACTGCGCCAACAATCATTGCGCTCAGCGCGCCCGCAGCGTTTGCCCGTTCCCAGTACAAACCGAGCACCAGCGGCCACAGGAACACCGCTTCCAGCCCGCCGAATGCCAGCAGGTTCAGCCAGATAATCATCTCCGGCGGACGCCATGCGGCCAGTAACACCAATAATCCCAGTATAAAGGTGGCCCAGCTTGATAAGCGTTTTAACTTACGCTCGTTAGTCAGTTGCTCCGGTTTAATACCGAGGTACAAGTCTTTAACGATAGTCGCTGATGACTGCAAAAGTTGCGCATTGATGGTCGACATAATGGCAGCCATCGGCGCGGCAAGAAAGATACCGGCGGCGTAAGGGGGGAGTACGGTGATCATCAATGTCGGGATAACCTGGTCTGGGATTTTCAGATCAGGCAATACCGCACGTCCCAGCGCGCCGGCCAGATGCATACCGAACATCAAAACGGCGACCACAATCGTGCCGAGCACAATGCCACGGTGTACCGCTTTGCTGTCTTTGTAGGAAATACAGCGCACAGCGGTATGCGGCAGGCCGATCACACCAAAGCACACCAAAATCCAGAAAGACGCCATAAAAGGCAGTGAAAGGACGTCATCTCCGCCATGCACGGACACCAGTTTCGGGTCGATTTGCCGGAGCTTATCTACCGCGCTGTGCAGACCCCCTGCGGCGTGAATGACGGCGATCAACAGCAAAATAGTGCCGAGCAGCATCACCAGCCCCTGCATGGCATCATTGAGGACGCTGGCACGGAAGCCGCCAAAGGCGGTGTACAGCGCAATACTGATGCCGAAAATCAGCAGACCGGTGTCATAAGGAATACCCGCCGCCGTTTCCAGCAAGCGTGCGCCACCGATGAACTGGACGGTCATCGCACCCAGAAACGCCACCAGCAAGCTCAGGCTTGCCAGCCAGACCAGTAAGCGGCTCTGGTAGCGCGCAAAAAGCATGTCGTTCAGCGTGACCGCATTATAACGACGCGCCAGAATGGCAAATTTTTTACCCAGTACGCCGAGTGAAAGCCAGACGGCAGGCAGTTGAATCATCGCCAGTAATACCCAGCCAAGACCAAATTTGTAGGCCGCACCGGGGCCGCCGATAAAGGAACTGGCACTGATGTAGGTGGCGGTCAGGGTCATGGCCAGTACGAAACCACCCATTGAACGGTTACCGAGGAAATATTCGGTCAGAAAGTTGCCCTGTTCGCGGCGGGTATAGGCATAGACAGACAACCCGAAAACCAGCAGTAAGTAGGCAATCAGTGGCAATAAGACTTCAGTCTGCATTAATGTCCTCCAGCGGAATATCGCGATAAATCACGCGAACCATCAACCAGCTTAAAAGAACGAAAATCAGCGGTACCAGCAGGCAGGCCATTTCAAACCAGTGCGGCAGACCGGTGATACCCTGTTTGTCGTCAGGAATATACGCAGCAAAACACCATGCCAGCAGATAGGCAATCGTCAGCCCGAATGCCCAGCGGGCTTCGCGGTTGGCTTGCAAAAAACGTTTATCCAATGCCATTTATTTGTCTCCCCTCAAAACGTAAAAAAGGCCGGAATATCCGGCCTTGATAAGAGAGTACGCAACGGTACGGTCTTTTTATTTTTCCTGCAAACCGAGTTTTTTCTCAAGATAGTGGATGTTGGTGCCACCATGCTGGAAATTCTCGTCGTCCATAATGCGCATTTGCAGGTCAATGTTGGTTTTGATGCCGTCGATGATCAGCTCTGCCAGTGCATTTTTCATGCGGGCAATGGCCACTTCACGGGTTTCGCCGTAAGTGATCAGTTTACCGATCATGGAATCGTAGTACGGAGGCACAGTGTAGCCTGCGTAAATATGGGATTCCCAACGAACACCGAAGCCGCCAGGAGCGTGGAAGCGGGTGATTTTGCCCGGGCTTGGCAGGAAGGTATTAGGGTCTTCCGCGTTAATACGGCATTCCACCGCATGGCCTTTGACCTTCACTTCGCTTTGTTTGATCGACAGCGGCTGGCCGGATGCAATACGCAGCTGTTCTTTGATCAAATCCACACCGGTGATCATCTCGGTAACCGGATGCTCAACCTGGATACGGGTGTTCATTTCGATGAAGAAGAACTCGCCGTTTTCGTACAGGAATTCGAAAGTACCTGCGCCACGGTAGCCAATATCCACACAGGCTTTGGCGCAACGTTCGCCGATGAAACGACGAAGATCTTCCGTAATGCCTGGTGCTGGCGCTTCTTCGACGACTTTCTGGTGACGACGCTGCATGGAGCAGTCACGTTCAGCCAGATAAACGGCGTTGCCCTGACCATCAGCCAGTACCTGAATTTCCACATGACGTGGGTTTTCCAGGTATTTTTCCATGTAAACCATGTCATTGTTGAAAGCCGCTTTGGCTTCCGCACGGGTCATGGAGATGGATTGCTCGAGGTCTTTGTCGCTGCGGACAACACGCATACCACGACCACCGCCGCCGCCAGACGCTTTGATGATGACCGGATAGCCGATGCGTTTTGCGAAGGCACGGTTTTGGTCCATATCATCGCCCAGCGGGCCGTCAGAGCCTGGTACACAAGGTACGCCGGCTGCTTTCATCGCATGGATCGCAGAAACTTTGTCACCCATCAGGCGGATAGTTTCAGCTTTCGGGCCGATGAAAATAAAACCAGAACGTTCAACCTGCTCTGCAAAATCGGCATTCTCGGACAGGAAACCGTAGCCCGGGTGGATAGCCACCGCGCCAGTGATTTCCGCCGCCGCGATAATGGCAGGGATGTTCAGATAGCTTTTTACTGAAGCTGCAGGGCCGATACAGACGGTTTCGTCTGCCAGCAGCACATGTTTCAGGTCACGGTCAGCGGTGGAGTGCACAGCAACGGTTTTGATGCCCATTTCTTTACAGGCACGCAAAATACGCAGGGCGATTTCGCCGCGGTTCGCGATAACAATTTTATCTACCATGGTACGCCTCGTTATTCGATGACGACCAGCGGCTCGTCGAATTCAACCGGTTGGCCGCTTTCTACCAGAATTGCTTTAACAACACCGGATTTGTCTGCTTCGATTTGGTTCATCATTTTCATCGCTTCAACGATACACAAGGTATCACCCGCGTTCACTTTCTGACCCACTTCGATGAAGGCTTTAGCGTCCGGGCTTGGCGTACGGTAGAACGTCCCTACCATCGGTGAGCGAACGATATGGCCACTGATTGCTGCCGGAGCCGCTTCTGCTGGTGCAGCCGCAGGGGCAACCGCAGCAGCCAGGCCTGGCTGTTGTTGTACAGGCATGGCATAAGCCTGTTGCATCATAGGATAAGCCTGCGCAGGTGCAGCACGGCTGATACGAACTGACTCTTCGCCTTCAGAAATTTCCAGTTCAGAAATGCCTGATTCTTCAACCAGTTCGATCAGTTTTTTAATTTTACGAATATCCATGGGTGTGATTCCGGACTCTTTTTGCGTAGAAATTAGTGGGTTTTTGACAAGCGGTTAACCGCTGCCTGTAATGCAAAGTGGTAGCCATCTGCGCCAAGTCCGCAAATAACGCCCACTGCGATGTCGGAAAGATAGGAATGGTGCCGGAACGCCTCACGGGCATGTACATTCGACAGATGGATCTCGATAAACGGAATCGATACCCCCAGTAATGCATCGCGCAGCGCCACGCTGGTATGGGTAAAGGCCGCGGGATTGATCAAGATAAAATCGACGTTTCCGCGTGCCTGATGAATACGTTCAATCAGGACATGTTCTGCGTTGGATTGCAGATGGCTCAGTGCCACACCGGCAGTAGCAGCCTGAACTTCCAAACCTTTAACAATATCGTTGAGCGTGGTGTGTCCGTACGTTTCAGGCTCACGGGTCCCTAACAAATTCAGGTTAGGACCGTTCAGTAGCAAAATGTCAAACTTATGCGCCATTGTGAGCCTATCTCCGGCAATTAGACAAAGATTGTAGAAAATACCCTGATGTCACCGGTTTGTCACCTTTTTCGCGGCAAATCAGCCCGTATCTTCGGCATAAGGTCGGGCATTATAATGATATCGTGGCAATTCGCAGCTAAATACTGGTCTTATCAGCGAAGATAATCAACCCTCGACGGGTGAATGTGCGCGCAATTGGCGAAATTCTGAGAGGCTGTGCCTACGCGCTTTCCCCGGTTTATCGCAGCCACTGACGGAATTTTTTATAGCGCAAGGCCAGCAGGATGGCGGCAAGTGTTGCATAGATGATCGGTTGTGGTGACAACACTTTGACTGACCAAAGGTAATGGATCGGCGCCAGTATGGCGATCAGATAGATGAGATTATGTAGCTTTTGCCAGCCAGCGCCCATTTTACGCTGGGCCCACAGTGTCGACGTACAGGCCAGCGCCAGCAGGAGGATCCAGCAGATGATACCCAGTGTGAGGTACGGGCGGGAAATCAGCTCGCTGCCCAGCAGGCGGATATTGTTAATCCCCAGTTCGAGGAATGAATAGCTCAGAAGATGCAGGGTTCCCCACGCGAAACACCATAATCCCAGCAAACGACGGGTGCGGATCAGCAACGGTTGTTTGCCATAGCGCGCGACAGGCGTCACCAGCAGTGTCACCAGCAAAAATTTCAGAGTCATCCTACCGGTAAAATGCTGAATATCTTTTGCCGGATCGGCGCTGAACCAGCCCTGGTTGATGGACAGCAGGAGCCAGAGAAAGGGCAGAATGGCAGCAAGATAAATAATGACTTTCAATCCGGTAATACTGGCAGGGCTTAAACGACGCATAGCTGAACGGCCTCTTCCTTAATAGAACTTACGCAAATCCATACCGTGATACAGCGACGCCACCTGATCGGCATAGCCATTGAACAGCAACGTCGGCTGGCGCTGAACGTCCAGCAACCCGCCGGAACCGATAAAACGTTCCGTCGCCTGCGACCAGCGCGGGTGATCCACATGCGGGTTCACGTTGGCATAAAATCCGTATTCGTTGGAGGCAATCTGGTTCCAGGTGGTCGGCGGTTCATCCTGAGTAAATTTGATGTTCACGATGGATTTAATCCCCTTGAAGCCGTACTTCCATGGAATGGTCAGACGGATGGGTGCGCCGTTTTGTGGCGGCAGTGCTTTGCCATAAACACCCACGGTCAGCATCGCCAGCGGATTCATCGCTTCATCTATACGCAGCCCTTCAACATAGGGATAATTCAGCCCGCCGCCGATAAAACGGTCTTTCTGCCCTGGCATATGTTCCGGATCATATAAGGTAGTGAAGGCGACATAACGCGCTTTGCTGGTCGGCTCTGCCAGTTTGAGAATTTCACTCAGCTGGAAACCCACCCACGGCACCACCATCGACCAGGCTTCAACACAACGCATCCGGTAGATACGCTGCTCGAGCGGGAAACGCTTCATGATGTCATCCATATCCAGCGTGATCGGTTTAGCGACTTCGCCTTCTATTTTTAACGTCCACGGTGACGTGATCAGTTGCCCGGCATTGGCGGCAGGATCGGCTTTATCCAGCCCGAACTCATAGAAGTTGTTGTAGCCGGAAACTTTGTCCTCGGGGGTGAGTGTCAGGTCATTTTGATAAGCAGCAGGCTTGGTGAAATCCAGCGGTTTACCGGCTGGGGCGGCCGGGCGGTCATGACCTTTGAACCAGGAAAGGATATCCGCACGTGCGTTTTGAGGGACTGCGAGTGCCGCGGCACTGATCCCCAGCGCCTGCAAAACTTTGCGTCGGTCATAAAAAATACTTTCGGGTGTGACGTCTGCTTCGGTCAGTTTGCGGGGTGTGGACATGGCATTCTCCGGCATTCTCATTGTTGCGATTCATTTTTTTATGGTTATAGACAGAGCATGGCGTGAAAACGGCGGCTTTGCGAGATATCGCGCTAAAAAATCGCATCCTGCCGGCAGATATTGAGTCAGCGTTTACTGTTTATATAAGAATTCCGAATTGATTGGTTTTTGTATTGCTATGCTATGAATGTATACAAACGACTCTTTGGTAAATTTCTCCTTTCATCGCGTTTTTCTGTTTTATAGTAGCGGCGTTTTTTCGTAGCAGGCTCAGAGAAAGGGTTTGTTTCCTCCTCACCGTAGCGAGTAAGGCACAGGGATGCGATTTACTACCAGACTATCGGCACTGATGACGATGTTAGTCGCGCTGGCAATGTTACTGATGTTGCTTGGCGTCACTTTCAGCTTTATCTATCTGAATAAACAAGACACTGAGCAACACCTTCAGGCGCTTGCCACAACCTATGATCAGGCGTTGCTGACGCACACTCCCGCAGAAGCCCAGCGCTGGATGCCACAGGCTATGCGCATGCTCGATGTGACTGATATCGAAGTCAAACTTAATGACACCACTGTTTTTGAATACCATGAGCGTCCGGATGTGCATCGCTCGTGGGACAGCGTGATGCCGGAATATGACACTGCCATTATCCCGCTGATGCAAAATCACGCCATGTCGCTGCATATTTCCTATGTTGATCCTGTCAGCAGCTATATCCGCTCCCTGCGTTCTACATTCACGATTGGGATCGCCATTCTGCTCATGCTGGCTATGCTGCTGCTGAGTTTTCGCTGGTTACGTCAGGAAACGGACGGCGTGGAAAAACTGGAAGACCGCGCGGTCAGAATATTACGCGGCGAACGTGAAGGATTGTCCGGTGATATGGGCGAATGGCCGCATGCTGCCAGCAGCGCAATAGATCGTCTGCTGACGGATCTGAATGAAGCGCGCGAGCAGCGCAGCCGCGTGGATACCCTGATCCGCGCTTATGCTCAGCAGGATGCGCAAACCGGCCTCAGTAACCGCCTGTTCTTTGACAATCAGCTTGCGACACAACTGGAAGAAAAGGGGGCGCACGGTGTGCTGATGTTATTGCGCTTGCCAGATTTCGACACTATGCGCGAAACGCACGGTCAGGCCGTGGTCGAAGAACTGCGTTCGGCGATGGTGAATCTGTTATCGACATTCGTGATGCGTCATGTCGATGCGCTGCTGGCACGTTATTTCCACAGTGATTTTGCCGTGCTGTTGCCACACCGCACCTTAAAGGAAGCGGAAGTGATGGCCTCTCAGCTCGTCAATGCGCTTGGCGTTCTGCCGACCTCGTCGCTGATTGACCGTGACGCGCTGATGTATATCGGCATCAGTGCTTACCGTTTCGGCCAGACACCGGATCAGGTGATGGATATGGCTGAGCAGGCGACGCGGCATGCGGCGTTCCAGGGAAGTAACAGCTGGTATATCTACGATAAAAATGTGCCGGAAAAAGGCCGTGGCAGTGTGCGCTGGCGGACACTGCTTGAAAATACACTGGCGCGCGGCGGCCCGCGTCTTTATCAGAAACCCGCGTTCACCCGGGACAGCAAACCCGATCACCGTGAATTACAGCGCCGGGTCTTCGATGGTGAGCAGGAATTGCTGGCGGCGGAGTTTATTCCGCTGGTGGTGCAGTTCGGACTCTCGCAAAGCTTTGACCGGGTGATGTTAAGTCAGATTATTCCGTTACTTAACCGTTGGTCGGACGAAACGTTAGCATTTCACCTGACGGTTGATTCATTATTGCAGCGCTCATTTGTGCGCTGGCTGCGCGATACCTTGCTGCAGTGCGAAAGATCGCAACGAAATCGAATTTTGATTGAACTTGCTGAGGCCGATCTCTGTCAACATACCGACCGGCTACGTCCTTCGATCAGATTATTACAGGGTTTAGGCTGTCGTCTGGCTGTTTCCCAGGCCGGACTGACGGTGGTCAGTACCTCTTATCTGAAAACTTTTCCCGTGGAAAGAGTCAAGCTTCATCCTGGATTAGTGCGTGACATTGATAAAAGGGTTGAAAATCAGCTCTTTGTACAAAGCTTACTCAGTGCATGCGAAGGGACTCAGGCGCGGGTATTTGCCTCCGGCGTGCGGACAAAAGAGGAATGGGCTGTCCTGCTGAAAAGCGGGATCCACGGCGGGCAGGGGGATTTTTTTGCCGGTCCGGAGCCTGTTGAACCGGTCGGTAAAAAATATTCACACAACCGCGATGTTTAAGTGACCGTTAATGCATTATTTAACGTAGAATGAGCCAGCTTTTGACCTACGCCCTTGTCTGCTAGCCGGTGCTTGTGCTCAGGCCGCAGATGGAGGGAAGATGTTGGTAAAAGTGTAAGAATTTATGTGCGGTGTTGCTACTTCGCCTGGGTGCCTGCCCGAGGTAAACCGAGCCTGCGAGACAGAATTATTTCGCAGTGCCATCAGCCTCAAAAAGTCACAGCAAGTGAATGGCGACATCGCGGACAATTTTCACGGAAGCAGGACGTTTTTGCGCCTTGTCGCTGCTTCGCGTGGTTGGTAAAGTAGGCGGATTTTATTTTCCGCCCCCAGCTAGCAGGATTATCCCTTCGTTATGTTTAAGAAATTTCGTGGCATGTTTTCCAACGACTTGTCCATCGACCTGGGTACCGCCAATACCCTCATTTATGTAAAAGGACAAGGCATCGTGCTGAATGAGCCATCCGTTGTGGCTATTCGTCAGGATCGTGCTGGTTCACCTAAAAGCGTTGCTGCTGTTGGTCACGACGCAAAACAGATGCTGGGTCGTACTCCTGGCAATATCGCCGCTATTCGTCCAATGAAAGACGGTGTTATCGCTGACTTCTTCGTGACGGAGAAAATGCTGCAACACTTCATCAAGCAAGTTCACAGCAACAGTTTCATGCGCCCAAGCCCGCGCGTGCTGGTGTGTGTACCAGTGGGTGCAACTCAGGTTGAACGCCGTGCTATCCGTGAATCTGCACAAGGTGCAGGCGCGCGTGAAGTGTTCCTGATTGAAGAGCCGATGGCGGCGGCAATTGGTGCCGGCCTGCCGGTATCGGAAGCGACCGGTTCAATGGTGGTGGATATCGGTGGTGGTACCACAGAAGTTGCCGTCATCTCCCTGAACGGCGTGGTGTATTCCTCTTCTGTGCGTATTGGCGGCGATCGTTTCGACGAAGCTATCATTAATTACGTACGCCGTAATTACGGTTCACTGATCGGTGAAGCAACGGCTGAGCGTATCAAGCACAGCATCGGTTCTGCCTATCCAGGTGATGAAGTGCATGAAATCGAAGTGCGCGGCCGTAACCTGGCTGAGGGTGTTCCACGTGGTTTCACGCTGAACTCCAACGAAATTCTGGAAGCCTTACAAGAGCCGCTGACCGGTATCGTCAGCGCGGTAATGGTTGCGCTGGAACAATGTCCGCCAGAACTGGCTTCCGACATCTCCGAGCGCGGCATGGTGCTGACCGGCGGTGGCGCATTACTGCGTAACCTTGATCGTCTGCTGATGGAAGAAACAGGTATCCCTGTTGTTGTCGCAGAAGATCCACTGACCTGCGTCGCCCGTGGTGGCGGTAAAGCATTAGAAATGATCGACATGCACGGCGGCGACTTATTCAGCGAAGAGTAATCTCAGCCAAGACTGGCTGATTTAAGCAAGTCTTGTTGCAAACAAGAATAGTCTGCCCGGGAAGGTGGTTGTCCGTCAGGTAAAACCTGCAACGTGAAGTGTGCAGTGTTCAATGTGGATCCGCGCAAACACTGGCTGAGCGATAAAGCTCTGCCAGTGTTTTGGCTATCCCATGAGATTGCCGCCTTTCTGTCAGGGGAAGTCTTTACTTCGACTGGCTGAAATCTTCTGTTGCCGAGGAACTCGCATATTTTATGAAGCCAATTTTTAGCAGGGGGCCTTCCCTGCAACTGCGACTTTTTTTGGCTATTCTCACGGCCATTGTCCTGATTGTTGCCGACAGTAAAATAGGTACGTTTGTTAAAATCCGCACCTATATGGATACGGCCGTCAGTCCCTTCTATTTTTTGTCCAATGCCCCGCGTGAATTCTTAGATCAGGTTTCCTCTACTTTTGCCACCCGTGGTCAGCTGGAACTTGAAAACCGCGCTTTGCGTCAGGAGTTGTTGCTGAAAAACAGCGACCTGATGTTGCTTGGCCAATACAAACAAGAAAATGCCCGTTTGCGCGAGTTGCTGGGATCACCGTTGCGTCAGGACGAGCATAAAATGGTGACGCAGGTGCTCTCCACCAGCAATGATCCTTACAGCGATCAGATCGTCATCGATAAAGGTAGCAACAACGGTGTGTATATCGGGCAACCTGTTATCAGTGATAAAGGCGTCGTCGGCCAGGTTGTTGCTGTTGCCGCACTGACCAGCCGTGTACTGCTGATTTGTGATGCTTCACATGCGTTGCCGATTCAGGTACTGCGTAATGATATCCGCGTTATCGCTGCCGGTAGCGGTTGTGCTGATGACTTGCAACTTGAGCATCTGCCAAGCAATACCGATATTCGTGTCGGTGATGTGCTGGTGACGTCCGGTCTGGGGGGGCGTTTCCCTGAAGGTTATCCGGTCGGCGTGGTATCTTCGGTTAAGGTCGATAATCAGCGTGCCTATACCGTGATACAGGCACGTCCGACCGCCGGTCTGCAACGTTTGCGTTACCTGCTATTGTTGTGGGGGTCTGACCGCAATGGCGAGCACCCTTTACCACCGGATGAAGTGCATCGCGTTGCCAATGAGCGCCTGATGCAAATGATGCCGCAAGTATTGCCGCCTCCGGGAGATATGGGGCCGCCGGCACCTGTTCCTCCACCGGCAACCGGAACAGTCACTGCGCCTGCCAGTACGTCTGCTGTTCAGGGAGCGGCAGAATGAACAGCTACCGGAGCCACGGACGCTGGATTATTTGGCTATCCTTCTTAATAGCCATGCTATTGCAGGTGATGCCATGGCCTGAACAGATCTATATGTTCAGGCCGTCGTGGCTGTTGCTGATCCTGATTTACTGGGTGATGGCATTACCGCATCGCGTCAACGTGGGTACCGGTTTTGTTGTCGGCTTTATCATGGATTTGATCCTGGGATCGACGCTGGGTATTCGCGCACTGGCCTTTGCCATTACCGCCTACCTGGTCGCGTTCAAATTCCAGCTATTCCGTAACCTGGCGCTGTGGCAACAAGCGCTGATTGTCATGGTGCTTTCACTGGCTGTGGATGTCATGGTGTTCTGGGGGGAATTCCTGGTCGTCAACGTGTCATTCCGGCCTGAAGTTTTCTGGAGCAGTGTGGTCGACGGTGTGCTGTGGCCATGGCTGTTCCTGCTGATGCGTAAAATCCGTCGTCAGTTTGCTGTGCAATGAGGATGTTATGACCGCACTTTATCTGGCTTCCGGGTCACCACGTCGCCGTGAATTACTGGCCTTGCTGGAACTGCCTTTTGAGCGTCTGATGACTGACGTTGCAGAAGAGCGTCAGCCTGGCGAAGCCCCGCAAGATTATGTTTTACGACTGGCGAAAGATAAAGCGCAGGCCGGTGTGGCGGTCGCGGCAGAAGATTTGCCGGTGCTTGGCGCAGACACGATTGTGGTCCTTGATGGTAACGTCCTGGAAAAACCACGTGACGAAACCCAGGCCGCTATTATGCTTAACGCATTGTCCGGAAAACAACATCAGGTGATGACCGCCATTGCGTTTGCCGACAGGCGGGATTGCCTCAATACGGTGGTTGTGACCGATGTCACCTTCCGTTCACTATCCTCCGACGATATTGCACATTATATTCTGAGCGGTGAGCCCATGGATAAAGCGGGCGCTTATGGTATTCAGGGAAAGGGCGGTTGTTTCGTCCGTGAAATTCGCGGCAGTTACTATGCAGTTGTGGGGCTTCCTCTGGTGGAAACCCAGGAACTGCTGAATGAATTTTCTGCCTTACGCGAGCTTAGGAGAAAACATGACAGCTGAATTACTGGTCAATGTCACCCCGTCTGAAACCCGCGTGGCTTACATTGACGGTGGCATTCTGCAGGAAATCCATATTGAGCGCGAGACCAAGCGCGGGATTGCCGGCAATATTTATAAAGGGCGTATCAGTCGTGTTCTGCCAGGTATGCAGGCGGCATTTGTTGATATCGGTCTTGAAAAGGCCGCCTTTTTACATGCGTCAGACATTATGCCGCATACTGAATGTGTGGCGCGTGACGAGCAGAAAAATTTCCATGTGCGTGACATCGCTGAGCTGGTTCATCAGGGCCAGGATCTGATGGTGCAGGTGGTGAAAGATCCGCTTGGCACCAAGGGCGCACGCCTGACGACAGACATTACTTTGCCTTCCCGCTATCTGGTATTCATGCCCGGCGCGTCCCATGTTGGCGTTTCGCAGCGTATTGAAAGTGAAGCCGAGCGCGACCGTCTCAAACGTATTGTCTCGGAATATTGTGATGAGCACGGCGGCTATATTATTCGTACCGCAGCCGAAGGCGTGGGCGAAGAAGAACTCAAACAAGATGCGGCCTACCTGAAACGTCTGTGGACCAAGGTAATGGAACGCAAGCGTCGCAATAAAACCAAGTGCAAGCTGTATGGAGAACTGGCGCTGGCGCACCGCGTGCTACGTGATTTTGCCGGTGAGGCACTGGACCGCATCCGTGTAGACTCCCGCCTGACGTATGAATTGCTGGTCGAATTCACCAGCGAATACATGCCGGAAATGACCAGTAAACTGGAGCATTACAGCGGTAAGCAACCCATTTTCGACTTGTTCGATGTGGAGAACGAAATCCAGCGTGCGCTTGAGCGTAAGGTGGAACTCAAGTCCGGTGGCTATCTGATTATTGATCAGACCGAAGCCATGACCACTGTGGATATCAACACGGGGGCGTTTGTCGGTCATCGTAATCTGGAAGACACGATATTTAACACTAACACCGAAGCGACGCAGGCCATTGCCCGTCAGCTGCGTTTGCGCAATCTTGGCGGCATTATCATTATCGACTTTATTGATATGTCCAATGAAGATCATCGTCGCCGTGTGCTGCACAGCCTTGAGCAGGCGTTGTCTAAAGACCGCGTGAAAACCGGTATTCACGGTTTCTCCGCGCTCGGTTTGGTGGAGATGACCCGTAAACGTACCCGCGAAAGCGTCGAACATGTGCTGTGCAGCGATTGTCCGACCTGCCATGCCCGCGGCACAGTGAAAACTGTTGAAACTGTCTGTTATGAAATTCTGCGTGAAATCGTACGTGTGCATCATGCCTACGATTCCGATCGTTTCCTGGTTTACGCGTCTGCCGCAGTAGGGGAAGCGCTCAAGGGGGAAGAATCCCATGCACTGGCCGAGGTGGAAATCTTCGTCGGCAAGCAGGTGAAAGTGCAGATTGAGCCGCTCTACAGTCAGGAACAGTTCGATGTCGTCATGATGTGATCCGATGGCTAATCGTCTGAAGCATCAAGAAGTTAAAGGTTTCCATTGCCGTCTGTGCAGGTGAAAGCCAGCATGGAATGGAAAACAAGGAGAGAGGTTTGAGGCGACTGCCCGGTATTTTATTAACCACCAGCGCAACCCTTGTCGTGATAGTGGCTTTGGTGATCAGTGGCTTACGGCTGGCATTGCCTCAACTGACCCGTTTTCAGGATCAACTGGTCGGGAAAGTTGAGGCGGTCACGGGCGTACCGATCGAATTATCGCAAGTTAGCGCCAGCTGGAAAACCTTTGGTCCGATCATGGAGATCCGTGGCCTTCAGGTCACCTTGCCGGACTCAACGTGGCAGGTTCAGCGCATTACGCTGGCGCTGGACGTCTGGCAATCCTTGCTGCATTTCCGCTGGCAGTTCCGCGACCTCACTTTCTACAATTTACAGCTGGATTTAAACAGCACGCTGGGGGGCGATAACAACAAAGGCAATGGCATCCAGCCAAACCGAGTCAGTGATATCTTCCTCAGACAGGTCGACCATTTCGATCTGCGCAACAGCCGCATTTCCTTCCTGACGCCTTCCGGCCCGCGTGCGGAATTTGATATTCCTCAGCTGACCTGGCTGAACAGTCACAACCGCCATCGCGCCGAAGGGCAGCTTAGCCTGTCGAGCTTTAACGGGCAGCATGGCATTGTGCAGTTGCGTATGGATCTGAACGATACCAACGGTCTGCTCAATAACGGTAAAATTTATCTTCAGGCCGACGATATCGACATGAAACCGTGGTTCAGTCGGTGGTTGCGCAACAATACGGGGCTGGAAAGTGCTAACTTCAGTCTGGCCGCCTGGCTGACCGTACGTAATGGCGATGTTTATGCCGGTGACGCGCTGTTGAAAAATGGCTCTGCCACCTGGAAAAACGGTGACGATGCGCACCGCCTCGATGTTGATAACCTGACTTTGCACGGCAGCCGCCAGGGTAACGGCTGGCAGATTGGTACGCAGCAACTGAATCTGAAAACTGACGGCGTGGCGTGGCCAAAAGGGCGTCTTGAAGCGCTTTATCTGCCCGAAAATAATAATTTCCTCGGCCCCTCGCAGGGCGAAGAATTGCGTATCCGCGGCACAAATCTGCAGCTCGAACGCTTAGGACCGGTGATCCCGACTTTCTCGTTTCTGACCCCGGCCTTGCTGGAGCGTTGGCAGGATTTAAAACCTGCCGGTAATGTGGCTCGCCTCGCGCTGGATATTCCGCTTAAGCAGCCGGAACAGACCCGTTTTGATGTGAACTGGCGCGATGTCAGCTGGCAGCGTTGGGAACTGTTGCCAGGCGTTAACCATTTCAGCGGTGGTCTGAAAGGCAGCGTCGCGGACGGGCAGATGACGGTGAAATTACAAGACAGTCTGCTGCCGTTCGGCGAAATGTTCCGTGCACCGCTGGACGTCAGCACAGCGACCGGAACCTTTAACTGGACCAACGGTAAAGAAGGCTGGTCGTTGTCGGGTAAAAACGTGGATGTCAAAGCGAGCGCACTGTGGGCGAAAGGCGATTTCCGCTACAACCAGCCTGCCGAAGGCGAGCCGTGGCTGAATATTCTGGCCGGTATTCGCTTATATGACGCCGGTCAGGCCTGGCGCTACTTCCCTGAGCCGCTAATGGGTAAACATCTGGTGAATTATCTGAGCGATGCGATCCGGGCTGGTCAGGTGGATAACGCCACGCTGACTTTTAACGGCAATCCTCAACATTTCCCGTTCAAAAAGAACGAAGGGCAGTTTGAGGTTTGGGTTCCGCTACGCCACTCGACCTTTGAATTCCAGCCTGGTTGGCCAGCGCTGACCGATCTGGATATCGATCTTGATTTCCTTAATGACGGCCTCTTTATGAAAGCCGCGCACACCAAACTGGGCAACGTTGACGGTAATAACGTCGTTGCCAATATCCCTGACTACCTGAAAGAAAAACTGTTTATTGATGCTGACCTTCGCGGGCAGGGTAAAGATATCGGCGACTATTTCATGGATACGCCGTTGCATGATTCGCTGGGTTCGGCGTTACAGGAATTGCAGATTGGCGGCGAAGTGAACGGTCGCTTACATCTTGATATTCCACTGGATGGCGAAGTGGTGCACGCATCCGGTGGCGTCACGCTCAATAACAACAGCCTGTTTATCAAACCGCTGAACAGCAAAATCAGCCAGCTCAGCGGCCAGTTCAGTTATGACAACGGCAATCTGCAAAGTAACCGGCTCACCGGTAACTGGTTCGGTCAACCGGTCAACGTGATGTTCAGCACGCAGGAACTGCAAGATAATTTTAACGTACAGGTCGGGCTGGATGCGAACTGGCAGTTGTCCAAAATCCCCGGCTTGCCTGCGGCGGCGGCCAGTAAAATCTCTGGCGGAACGCCGTGGAAAGGCGATGTTAATATCACGCTGCCGCATAAAGGTACGCCGACGTACACCGTCAATGTGAACGCCGATCTGAAAGATGTGAGCAGTCACTTACCCGATCCCCTGGATAAGAAAGCCGGGCATGCGATGCCGCTGGTAGTGAACGTTAAAGGTGACCTTCACAGCTTTAATCTGCAAGGGGTGCTGGCGGGTAAAGACCAGTTCAACAGCCGCTGGCTGCTGGGCAAACAACTCCAACTGGATCGCGCCTCCTGGCAGGAAAACAGTAAAAAGACACCCCCCTTGCCGGATGACAGCAGCCTGACACTTCATCTGCCCGCGCTTGACGGTGAAAGCTGGCTGGGTTTGCTGTCGCCGGATAAAGCGACGCAGGATACCAATACTAAACTGGCGGGTTTCAGCTTCCCGCACCAGATCATCCTGACAACACCTGCGCTTACGCTAGGCGGGCAGGTCTGGAACGATCTGATTCTCACCTCGGTTCAGGGGCATCAGGGCATGGAAGTCAGCGCCAAAGGTAAGGAAATCGATGGCAGGCTGAATATGAATGACAACGGTCCGTGGCTGGCAAAGCTGAAATATGTTTATTTCAATCCGCAATGGACGCCGGAAGATGTGGCTGGCAGCGCACAGCCGGGCGGTAATCCGTTTGCTACCAATAAGATTTCGTTTGCCAGCTGGCCGTCATTACAGCTGCGTTGCGAAGCCTGTTGGTTCCTCGGTCAGAATTTCCGCAAGGTGAATGCTGACCTGACACCACAGGGCGATCAGCTGATGTTGCGTAACGGTCTGATTGATACCGGCGTCGCGCGGCTTGATGTGCAGGGCGACTGGACGCAGAACGGGCAGGGCGAGAACACCGGTCTCAAAGGCAAACTGACCGGTAAAAATATTGAGCAGGCAATGTCATTCTTTGGTGTGACCACCCCCCTGAAAGGTGCGCCGTTTGATATTAACTTTGATCTGCACTGGAAATCGGTGCCGTGGAAACCTGATGTCAGCACACTGAACGGCACGTTGAAAAACACGCTGGGTAAAGGCGAGATTGCGGATATCGGCGCGGGTCGCGCCGGACAGTTACTGCGTCTGATCAGCTTCGATGCGTTGCTGCGCAAACTGCGTCTCGATTTCAGCGATACCTTTGGCCAGGGCTTCTATTTTGACTCGATCAAATCCACCGCCTGGATTAAAGACGGTGTACTTCATACCGATGACCTGCTGATTGATGGTCTGGAAGCGGATATCGCTATCACCGGGAAAGTCAATTTCGTCAATCAGCAACTGGATCTCGAAGCGGTCATTGCGCCGGAAATTTCCGCCACAGTGGGCGTAGCGACGGCATTTGTTATCAATCCGGTGGTCGGGGTTGCCGTTTTCGCTGCCAGTAAAGTGCTGGCACCGTTGTGGAATAAAATCTCGCTTATCCGCTATCAGATTGACGGCACCATCGCCGAACCTCGTATTAACGAAATTCTGCGTAAACCCGTTGAACATCCAAAAGTGGCCACTGCGCAGTAATGCTTCGGGTGAAGGTGGCAGGAAACCTCTTTCGTGCTGTGTTAGGCTGTTAATAACCTTGTAACAATGGATTGTCTTGCGGGCCGACTGTGTAAAACTCAATCTGCCCGCCGGACTTTCGTCTAAAAGAGAGTGAACATCTATGAGTCTGGCCTTAGTCAGTGAGCAGTTACTAACTGCTAATAATCTGAGTCATCAGGATCTGTTTTCCATTTTGGGCCAGTTGTCTGAACGTCGTCTCGATTATGCCGATCTCTTTTTCCAGTCCAGCTTCCACGAAGCCTGGGTGATCGAAGACAGCATCATCAAAGACGGTTCTTACAATATCGATCAGGGTGTCGGTGTCCGTGCGGTAAGCGGTGAAAAAACCGGTTTTGCCTATGCTGACCAAATCACGCTCAATGCCCTGAATCTCAGCGCAACAGCTGCCCGCAGTATTGTCCGCGAACAGGGCAATGGCAAAGCGCATATGCTGGGTGAAATTGCCTACAAATCTCTTTATTCTCCGCTGGATCCGCTGCAAAGCCTGCCGCGTGAAGCAAAAATCGAACTGCTGCACCGCGTCGACAAGATTGCCCGTGCGGCCGATCAGCGCGTGCAGGAAGTCAGTGCCAGCATCACCGGCGTGTATGAACATGTGCTGGTGGCTGCCACTGACGGTACGCTGGCGGCAGATATTCGCCCGCTGGTGCGCCTGTCCGTAAGCGTTCTGGTTGAACAGGACGGACGTCGTGAGCGTGGCTCCAGTGGCGGCGGCGGTCGTGTCGGTTATGATTACTTCCTCGAAACCGTGAACGGTGAAGTGCGCGCGGAAGCCTTTGCCCGTGATGCTGTACGTATGGCATTGCTGAACCTGACGGCAGTCGCCGCACCGGCTGGCGGCATGCCTGTTGTGCTGGGTTCCGGCTGGCCGGGTGTGCTGTTGCATGAGGCGGTAGGTCACGGTCTGGAAGGTGACTTTAACCGTCGCGGGACCTCGGTATTTAGCGGTCAGATGGGCAAGCGTGTGGCCTCTGAACTGTGTACCGTGGTGGATGATGGTACGCTGCCGGGTCTGCGTGGTTCACTGGCGATTGATGATGAGGGTGTGCCGGGTCAGTACAATGTGCTGATCGAAAATGGTGTGTTGAAAGGCTATATGCAGGACAAGCTGAATGCGCGTCTGATGGGGGTTTCGCCGACCGGTAACGGCCGCCGCGAATCCTACGCACATCTGCCGATGCCGCGTATGACCAATACCTATATGCTGGCCGGGAAATCAACGCCGGAAGATATCATCAGTAGCGTGGAATATGGCCTGTATGCGCCCAACTTCGGCGGGGGGCAGGTGGATATCACCTCGGGTAAATTCGTGTTCTCGACGTCCGAAGCGTATCTGATCGAAAAAGGCCGCATCACCAAACCGGTGAAAGGCGCGACGCTGATCGGCTCGGGCATTGAAGCAATGCAACAGATTTCCATGGTCGGCAACGATCTGGCGATCGATAAAGGGGTTGGCGTGTGCGGTAAAGAAGGTCAGAGCCTGCCGGTCGGGGTCGGTCAGCCCACCCTGAAGCTGGATAATCTGACCGTCGGCGGCACTGCCTAGTAGAAGATTATTTCGGTGTTATCCCTCCCCTTTCACACGGGGAGGTTTAATTCCACTGGGTGACTTTTATCCCCTGCCGGTATCCCTGATACACCTTGCTCACCCGTTTGAAATAATCCGTCAGATAATCAATACAGACCTGGACCTTCAGCGGCAGTTTGTCCTTTTGGGTATACAGCGCGTAAACCGGTCGCGGATCAGACTGATAGCTCCTGAACAGAATTTCCACTTCACCGGCATTGATCTCTTCAATGACCCACATCAGCGGCACATACGCGATACCGACACCGGCTTTCAGCCAGCGGATCATGGTCTGCGAATCGTTGGTGACGAAGCGGCCCTGCGGAGTAATGCGGGTCGAAATACCTTCGGGGGCGATCAGTTCAAATTCGCTGTCCGGGCGGACGCTGTACTCCAGCCATGAGAAATTCACCATATCTGCCGGTTTCTCCGGCGTCCCGTGCTGCGCCAGATAACTGTGTGCCGCGCATACCACCATCGGCATTGAGCCCAGGCGGGTGCAGAACAGACTGGAGTCTTGCAACGCACCCACGCGGATGACCATGTCCAGCCCGTCGGCGATAAGATCCGGTGCCGGAATGCCGGTCACCAGATTCACCGTCAGGCCGGGGTATTCAGTGAGCATTTCGGCGGTCATCGCAGCAAGAACATTTTGTGCCATTGTCGATGAGCTGCCGATGCGTAATGTGCCGGTCGGGGTGTTGTTGAAGGCATACAATTGTTCATGTACTTCTCGCACATCGTGCAACATTTTCCGGCAACCCTGATAGTAAAGCTTACCGGCTTCCGTCAGGCCAAGACTGCGGGTACTGCGGTTTAGCAGTTTGATTTGTAAATCATTTTCCAGCTTTGAGATCGTCTGACTGATGGCGGAAACGCTCATGTCGAGGCGTCGTGCGGCCGCAGTAAAGGAGCCGCTTTCCACTACCTGAGCAAAGATCGACATGCGTTTTAATCGGTCCATTGTTAACTCTGGCTTAAAAGTGATTTAGATCACAGAACGTTGATTAGTTGATAATAAGCACGCTAATATACCCTTCCGGGCGATAAAGCTCAGGTTTCAGTTTTCCTGACATCATGCTTACCTTCGCACACTTCCCTGGCAACTTTGCAGCTTCATTGCTCTGCTCCCGTTGAATTATTTTTCATCGGGGTCGCGTGCCGTTGCCTAAAATAATAAATAATGCGTGCGCGGGACGTTATGCGTTTGTCCGTCGTAATAATGTAAGGAATTTTTGATGAGTTTGCTTCCGGTAATGGTGATTTTCGGATTGTCGTTTCCTCCGGTGTTTTTTGAAATACTGTTGGCGCTGGTGGTATTTTTTCTGCTGCGGCGTGTATTGCAACCCACCGGAATTTACGACTTTGTCTGGCACCCGGCGTTGTTCAACACAGCTTTGTACTGCTGTCTTTTCTACCTGATCTCCTGCATGTTCGTCTGAGGGCGTTGTGAAAAATTTCTCCATAAAAATAATACGTTACACAATAACGTTGATTCTTGTCGTGCTGGCTGTCATCGCAATCTTCAAAGCCTGGGCGTTCTATACAGAATCTCCATGGACCCGTGATGCCAAATTTACCGCTGACGTGGTGTCTATCGCGCCCGATGTCACCGGTCTGATTACCGATGTGCCGGTGGTTGATAACCAACTGGTGAAGAAAGGCCAGGTGCTGTTCAAAATCGACCAGCCGCGCTACCAGCAGGCGCTGGACGAAGCGAGCGCTGACGTCGCGTATTACCAGGCGCTGGTTTCTGAGAAAAAGCGCGAAGCCGGACGCCGTGTGAAACTGGGCGTTCAGGCCATGTCGCAGGAAGAAATCGATCAGGCAAATAACGTGTTGCAAACCGCTCAACATCAGATGGCGAAAGCGCAGGCTGCACGGGATCTGGCGGTGCTGGATCTGGAACGTACGGTGGTGGTGGCACCTGCCGACGGCTGGGTCACTAACCTGACCGTCCATCCGGGTAACTACATCAACCGTGGTTCGACCGCCGTGGCGCTGGTGAAGAAAAATTCCTTCTATATTCTTGCCTATCTTGAAGAAACCAAACTGTCCGGGCTGAAAAAAGGTGACCGTGCGGAAATCACGCCGCTCGGCAGCAACCGCATCATGCACGGTACAGTCGACAGCGTAGCGGCCGCGGTGACAAACAGTTCTTCTTCTGCGGCGACCAACGGTCTGGCGACTATCGACAGCAACCTCGAATGGGTGCGCCTGGCGCAGCGTGTGCCGGTGAAAATCCTGCTTGATGCCGAAGATCAGCAACATCCTTATCCGGCAGGTACCACGGCGACGGTGGTGATTACCGGCAGCCATGACCGTAAACAAGATGAAGGATCCCCGTTCCTTCGCCTCCTGCATCGTCTGAGAGAGTTTGGTTAAGGCCGGAAAGATGAATAGCGTACTTATCCCGCGTGTGCGTTTTGCCTGCAAGCTGACGTTCGCGATCCTGGGTGCATTGGTTCTCGGCTTTTATCTGCAACTCGAAACTCCGCGCTGGTCGGCCATGACCGCCGCCATAGTGACATCCGGCCCTGCGCTGGCCGCGGGGGGAGAACCCTTTGCCGGTGCTATTCGTCATCGTGGTTTTCTGCGTGTTATCGGCACTTTTATCGGCTGTATCGCGGCGCTGGTGATCGTGATTGCCACCGCCCGCGCGCCGGTTGTTATGCTGTTACTGTGCTGCATCTGGGCGGGCGTGTGCACCTGGTGGTCATCGCTGGTGCGTATTGAGAACTCGTATGCGCTGGGTCTGGCCGGGTATACCGCGCTGATTATTGTGGTGACGTCCGCCAGTTCACCCCTGCAAACGCCGCAGTTTGCGGTTGAGCGTTGCAGTGAAATCGTGATCGGGATTTGTTGCGCCATCGTCGCTGACCTGCTGTTCTCTCCCCGTTCTATTAAAAAAGATATCGACCGTGCCGTCAGCCAGCTGATGTTGGATCAGTTTGCGCTGATGCGGATTTGCGTGAACAGCGGGACGAAGGAAGATATCGATAAGTCCTGGAATAACCTGGTAAAAAGCACCACCGCGCTGAACGGTATGCGTGGCAGCCTGATGATGGAATCTTCGCGCTGGCAGCGATGTAATCGTCGCCTGAAAGCGCTGCACAGCACCTCCCTGAGCATGATCACGCAGGCTTGTGAAACCTATCTGATTTTACAAAACTCACCGGATCGGATTTCGCCTGAACTGAAGGCGTTGTTTGCTGAACCCGCTGAAAACGTGGCGGATGTGCACCGCAGGCTGAAACAGTTGCGCCAGATAATTACCGGCATGCACAGTGATAACGTGCTCATGACGGTCAGCGCCTGGACCGGTGCCGGCACCCGTGCGCTGTTGCTGATGAAAGGCATCCAGACCAACAGCAGTATCAGCGCCACAGAAAACGGTGTGCTTGACGGCGAAGTGGTGGTGCGGCCTGTTTCGGCAGAACGTCACCATGCGCTGGTCAACGGCCTGCGAACCTTCACTGCAACAGCTATCGGCTGCCTGATGTGGTTGTGGACCGGCTGGACATCGGCCAGCGGCTGCGTGATTATCATTGCTGTGGTGACCTCGCTGGCGATGCGTACGCCAAATCCGAAAGGCATGGCTATGGATTTCATCATCGGCATGTTGCTGGCGATCCCGGTCGGTTCGATGATGTTTATGCTGATTATGCCCGCGACGCAGCAGAGTCTGTTCCTGCTGTGTCTGATGCTGGGGATCTTCACTTTCTTTATCGGTATCGAAGTGACCAAGCGTCGTCTCGGTATGCTCGGATTGCTGGCGGGTACCATTAATATTCTGGTGCTCAGCAATCCGATGGTATTTAACGTCACGTCGTTTCTGGATAACGCGATGGGGCAGGCGATAGGTACGGTGATCGCGATGGCGGTGTTACTGATTGTGCGGGATAAATCCCGTGAGAAAACCGGCCGTACGCTGCTTAACCGTTTCATGAGCAGCGCAGTGTCGGCGCTGACCACCAAAGCGTACCGGCGTCGTGAAAACCACCTTCCTGCGCTTTATCACCAGCTTAATCAGTTGCTGGTGATGTTCCCGAACGATATCGACAAATACCGTCTGGCGCTGATGCTGATTATCGCGCACCAGCGCATGAAACTGGCAGAAGTGCCGGTGAATGACGAACTGTCTGCGTTCCACAAAAAAATCCGTAATACGGCCGATCATGTGGTCTCTGCATCAGGTGAAGGCAAGCGCACCTATTATTACCAGCGGTTACTGAAAGAGCTGGGTGAGTATCAGGAAAAGCTGGTCGAGTACGACGCACCGCTGAAAGTGACCGAGCCGGTAAGGCGTCTCACTGACATGCTGCAACGTTATCAGCATGCTTTCCTGGCCTGATAACTCACCAGGACAGTGAAAATAAAAGGCCGGTGCATAAATGAATGCACCGGCCTTTTCTACTTTCGGGCCTCATTATCTTAAAAACGTTTCGCGATCAGCTGCGGTGATCGGGCGTATCACCCGGCACGGCACACCTGCTGCAACCACATCGGCTGGAATGGACTTCGTGACCACGCTGCCCGCGCCAATCACGCTGTTCCGGCCAATGGTCACACCCGGATTCACCATCACGCCAGTGCCCAGCCAGACGTTATCTTCGATGATGATGGGCAGGGAGAATTGCTGTCCGGTGATGCGGATTTCAGGGTCGATAGGATGACCTGCCGTGGCGAGGGTCACATTTGGCGCGATCATCACGTTATCGCCAATCGTCACCGTGGCGTCATCCACCACCGTGAGATTGAAGTTGGCGTAAAAGTGATTGCCGATATGAATATGCGAGCCATACGCGACATGCAAGGGCGGCTCTATCCAGCAGGATTTGCCCAGACTGCCCATAATGCTTTTGAGCAAATCCAGGCGCTTTGCCTCTTCGGACGGTCGCGTGAGGTTAAAATCATACACGCGCTCTTTTCCGGCGCGACGTTCCTCCGGCAATCCTTCGCCCATGTCTGTATACAGCTCGCCCATATTCATCTTTTCGCGCGTTGACATATCCTGTTCCCTCATCAGAAATTTACGGGGTAAAACCGCAGTCTACTGACCGGAAAAAGAAATGTGAACGCGCGACAATTTCATTGAGTCAACTATGCGACACGGGTCTCGCGTCGCGGGCTGACGGGCGGGTCTTCTTCCTCCATATCCGGCGGGATTTCCAGTTTTTCATGTCCGGAAGCCACACCCCAGTAATAGCAAACCAACGTCACGACAACCACCAGCACCATATCCAGCGGGCTTGAAATGGTGCCGGTGCCACCGTAAGTCCCGAAATAAGAGAGAATGAAAATGGCGACGTAATACGCCAGCAACCACCATGCGCTCCGGACATCACGTTTGAAATGCTGATCTTTCTTACCAAACAACACATACGCCACCCAGGCAATCACCAGTATCGGGATCAGCAACTCATTCACTGACCAGCCGCTCCAGTAAATCAGCAGGGTACTGGCGACAAATGCCAGCGGGCTGAGCAGGGCGAAAACCGGCAGTCGGAACGGACGCGGCAAATCGGGCAACCGTGAGCGCATAACACCGGCATTGACCGGGCCGGGCATATAGGTAAACACGGTGGCGGAAGTGACGGCACCAATCAGCCCGCCCCAGACCTGAAACTCAGACGGCAACGTCCACGCAATCGCCAGTATCAGCGACAGCCAGAGGGCGCCGCGTGGTACGCCAGATTTCGGATCGACCTTGGCAAAAATCGAAAACAGATGACCATTCTTTGCCCAGGCAAACAGCACGCGGGAAGCCCCGGCGAGATAGATATTTCCGGTACCTGCCGGTGAAATCACTGCATCAATCAGGATCAGGTTGATCAGCCATGTTATGCCCAGGCTGCGGGCCAGATCGGCATACGGCGACTGGAAGATAGTTTTCAGCCCCACCCAGCCGTGTGCGCTGAGAATGTCGGTTGGTACCGCACCCATAAAGGCGAACTGCAACAGAATGTAGATAACAAAACTGATGCCGATAGCCAGCATGATGGCGATCGGGATATTGCGCTGCGGGTTTTTCGCCTCACTGGCAAAATCCACCGCCTGGCGGAATCCGAGATACGCAAACACAATTCCTGCGCCGGTCAGGGAGGAGAATATACCGTGGATCCCCCCCGGTGCGGTACCTGGCACGCTCAGGTTGCCGCCATGGAAATAGCCAAATAAGGTGACGATCACCATCAGCGGCACAATGAATTTGAACGTCGTGATGATGGTGTTGATGCGCCCGAAGAAACTGACGCTCCAGTAGTTAAGCAGGAAGAAACACACCAGGAGAACGATTTGCATCACAAAGCCGAGGCGGGTCGGGCTGCCGTCGGACTGACCTAACGCGGGCCACCAGTACATGGCATATTGCCGCACAGCTTCCACCTCCACGCCCGCCGTGCTGGTATACGCCAGTAAGGAACTTACACCGATCACAAAACCAACCACATTCCCATGGGTGTAATTCGGATAGCGTACAAAACCACCCGCCCGCGGAATAGCCGCTGAAAGCTCGGCGAATACCAGCCCGATCAACAGCACCATCACGGCGCCCAGCAACCAGGCCCAGCCGGTTAAACCACCCGCATAGCCGGAACTGGTGAGTGCCGCATAGAGCCATCCTGAACCGATCATGGATCCGACACCAAGCAAGGTCAGATCCACCAGGCCTAATTTTTTTTTCAAAGTCCCCTGAGTCATAGGATCCTCTTTAGGGTTGAAGAGTTGGGTAGACGGCAGAAATCTTCACTGCCAAAAAAGGGAATTAGCACCCGCGCCGGGATTGCGCGGTCAGAGGGTATTGAGCATGAACCATGCCAGTAATGTGATTTTCGCCACACAGCACCGTGGCGGGCGTAAATACACAGTGCTTATGGTTTGCATGCTATCTGATGGCGCAAAAAGATCGCGCAGAGGTCACGCGGTGCACCTGCGTGGGGCAGGAAAAACATCAGGGTTATGCGGATATTTTCCACAATCTCAGCAGAAAAGCCCGGTGTAACTGAATGTTACAAGCACAGAACGCTAAACGCCTTGTGACCTCGTCCCGGTTTTTAGCGTCTATACTTACTGCCATATTCCGTTTTGAATGGCATAAATCAGGAGGATCCCTTATGTCTGCCCAGATTGAAAAACTCTCCGCACATCCTTTATTTAAGACCGGCTATTTTGCTGGCGGTAAATGGCTTGAGGCCAAAGACACCTTCGATGTGCTGGATCCGGCAACCGGCGAGGTGGTCGCCAAAGTGGCAAAGGCCGGAAAGGCGGAAACGGAAGCTGCAGTGAAGGCGGCCAGCGACGCTTTTCCACAATGGCGTAAAACCACAGCGAAAGCGCGTTCTGAAATCTTGCATCGCTGGTATGAACTGATGCTGGAAAATAAACAATTCCTGGGTGAACTGATGGTTGCCGAGCAGGGCAAGCCGCTGAAAGAGGCATTGGGTGAAGTCGATTACGCTGCAAGCTATCTGCAATGGTTCAGCGAAGAGGCCAAACGTGCCAACGGCGAAATCATTCCTCCGGCCAAATCCGGCTCACGCATCCTGGCGACACGCGAACCCGTCGGCGTGGTGGCGGCAATCACGCCATGGAATTTCCCGCTGGCGATGCTGACCCGCAAACTGGGACCGGCGCTGGCGGCAGGTTGTACCGGTCTCATCAAACCGGCCAGTAACACTCCGCTGTCTGCATTTGCTTTGTTGCAACTGGCACAGGATGCGGGCGTACCGGACGGTGTAATCAACGGCGTGGCCGGTGACACCGGTGCTATCAGTGAAGTGATTATGACCAGCGACGCGGTACGTAAAGTCTCCTTTACCGGCTCGACGGAAATCGGCAAAACATTAGTACGCAACAGCGCCGACACCATGAAGAAAGTGTCAATGGAACTGGGCGGTAATGCCCCCTATATCGTGTTTGACGATGCCGACATTGAGGCGGCCGTGCAGGGCGCGATCACCTGTAAATTCCGCAATTCCGGTCAAGTCTGTGTATGTATCAACCGCATTTACGTGCAGGACGGGGTGTACGAGGCATTTACCTCACGGCTGGTGGAAGAAGTGCGCAAACTGAAAGTCGGCAACGGCATGGACGAAGGTGTGATTGTCGGGCCACTGATCAATATCAAGGGGCTGGAGAAAGTCGAAGAACACGTCAGGGACGCGCTGGAGAAAGGCGCACGCCTGATGGAGGGCGGTCAGCGGCACAAACTCGGTGGTAACTTCTTCCAGCCGACAGTGATTATTGATGTTACCGATGACATGAAAGTGGCGCATGAAGAAACCTTCGGCCCGCTGGCGGCCTGTTTCCGTTTCAAAACGGAAGAAGAAGTGATTAAGCGCGCCAACGATACGCCTTTCGGGCTGGCGGCGTATTTCTACAGCCAGAATCTGCAACGTATTTTCCGTGTCGCGGATGCCATAGAAAGCGGGATGATCGGCATTAACGAATGCGCGATTTCCAACGAAGCCGCGCCTTTTGGTGGCGTAAAAGAATCCGGCCTGGGACGTGAAGGTTCGGTGCTGGGACTGGAAGAATATTTGCAGGTGAAAACGCTGCATTTAGGGAACCTTTAAGTCAGCTTTCCAGAAGCTGTTTTTTAAGAAACAATAAACAGGAACATATTCATTCGGCTTAATACAAAGGACGTCAATGAAGGCATTTAACGGGCTGCGTGCGCGCACTCTGGTGATGGCAGCCGCCGTGGTTTTTGCGCTGTGCGGTATCGCGGGGCAGGTTGTCGCTAAAGCGACATATAATCAGGGCACAATAGTCCCGGGTACCGATGAGCAAACAGTGATCGGCTATTTGCGCCAGAATCATCAATTGCCTGAAAATTACATCACCAAGAAAAAGGCACGCGAAGCGGGCTGGGATGCCCGTGCCGGGAATTTATGTGAGGTATTACCCGGTAAAGCGATTGGCGGTGACCGGTTCTCAAACCGGGAAGGGCGTTTGCCTTCGGCGTATAAAAGGGTGTGG
Source organism: Rahnella perminowiae (assembly GCF_019049695.1). Taxonomy (NCBI): domain Bacteria; kingdom Pseudomonadati; phylum Pseudomonadota; class Gammaproteobacteria; order Enterobacterales; family Yersiniaceae; genus Rahnella; species Rahnella perminowiae. Next base: position 125,651 of record NZ_JAFMOT010000185.1, on the reverse strand, counting down.
CATGAAGCGGATATTAACTATCGCTGCGGGCGTCGCGGGGCAGACCGGGTGTTGTTTGCCAGCGACGGGCTGATTTATGTCAGTAAAGACCATTATCAGAACTTCGTTCGGGTGGAGTAATGTCGATGAATAAAATGAGCTTCGATTTTAATCACATCCCGGATTTACCCGCATTCTACCGTGAGTTCGTCCGTCAGCTTGAACTGACCGACAGCTTTGGTGCGAATCTGGATGCACTCTGGGATGAGGTGACGGGCGGAATAACACTGCCGGTTGAGATAGATTTCATTAATCTGAATGCCAGCCGTAAACGTCGTTTCGGCGCATTGATTCTGTTGTTTGAAGAAGCGGAAGAAGAACTGGAAGGCGAGCTGCGGCTGAACTTACTGGAGAAACCGGTCGCAAAGGCCAAAGGCTGAAAAGAAAAAACCCGCCATTTTCGGTTAAGTAAAAAGGCGGGCTTTTGTTTTTTTATTCCTGACCTTCAGCCAGTTCGCGCAGATACTGGAAAATCTGGCGGTAAGATTTCGGCGGCTTGTTTGCGGCTTTTTCTTTCTGCGCGTTACGGATAAGCGCACGCAGTTGCTGGCGGTCGGCTTCCGGATACAATTCCAAAACCGGCGGGATCGCATCATCACCTTCTTCGACCAGACGATCTCGCAGCATTTCCAGTTTATGGAACAGTGAAACCTGCTGGTTATGGCGGTTTTTCAGCTTATCCAGCGCCGTCTGGATCGGTTCAACATCACGTGAACGCAGCATTTTACCGATCAGTTGTAACTGGCGGCGGCGGCCTTCTTTCTTGATCTTCTGCGCTAAGTCGATGGCTGCACGCAGATCGTCGTCCAGCGGCAGTTTGTCCAGCGAGTTTTTACCCAGCTCAACCATTTCCGCACCGAGATCTTTCAGCGCCTCGGCGTCACGTTTGATTTCACTTTTACTGACCCAGATGATTTCATCATCATCGTCGTTCTCGTTGGTTTCGGGAACGTCATCGTGCCAGTCGTCAATTTTCTTTGTCATGGGCGCTTCCTCTTAACGAGGTAATCCTGTCAGTTTGATTGTGCTTTATTGCTTCGGCGGCATTATGCAGGGTTATGCCGCATACATCCATGTTCTGTTGCAACTTTGGGCATAACAACGCCGGTGTGAATGCGAAATTATGGCGAGTCTCTGTTAGACTCAAAGATATTAGTTTCTGAATACCCGTGTAGAACAACCTCTTAATCTCATAAGCGATGGCATGCCGATGAATGTAGTCAATCAAGTTGCGCAGCAGCGTAAAACCCTGGAACAGGCCGTATCTCAGGCGCTGGAACTGGCGAAAGCGGGTTCAGATGCCGCCGAAGTTGCGGTCAGCAAAACCACCGGTATCGGCGTCAGCACCCGTTTTGGCGAGGTCGAAAATGTTGAATTCAACAGCGACGGCGCACTGGGGATTACCGTTTATTATCAGAACCGTAAAGGCAGCGCGTCTTCTACTGATTTAAGCCCGGATGCCATTTCCCGCACCGTGCAGGCGGCGCTGGATATTGCCCGTTACACCTCGCCGGATCCGTTTGCGGGTGTGGCGGACAAAGAGATGCTGGCGTTTGACGCGCCGGATCTGGATTTATTCCATCCGGAAGAGCTGGATCCTGATCGCAGTATCGAACTGGCCGCCCGTGCTGAACAGGCGGCGTTGCAGGCGGATAAACGTATTACCAATACCGAAGGCGGCAGTTTCAACAGCCATTACGGTATCCGTGTTTTCGGCAACAGCCACGGCATGTTGCAGAGCTATTGCTCAACACGCCATTCCATTTCCGCATCAGTCATCGCCGAACATGAAGGCGACATGGAGCGCGACTATGCGTATTCCATCGCCCGCAAAATGAGTGATCTGAAAGACCCTGAATGGGTCGGCGCAGAGTGCGCCCGCCGCACCTTGTCACGTCTGGCTCCGCGCAAATTACCCACCATGCAGGCACCGGTATTGTTTGCTTCCGAAGTGGCGACCGGTCTGTTCGGGCATCTGGTGGGCGCGATCAGCGGCGGCAGCATTTACCGTAAGTCGTCTTTCCTGCTCGACAGCCTCGGCAAGCAAATTCTGCCGGACTGGCTGACCATTGAAGAACATCCGCACCTGCTGCAGGGACTGGCTTCTACGCCCTTCGACAGCGAAGGTGTGCGCACCGAGCGTCGTGATATCGTCAAAGACGGCGTGCTGCAAAACTGGCTGATGACCTGTTATTCCGCCCGTAAACTCGGCCTGCAAACCACCGGTCACGCGGGCGGCATCCACAACTGGCGCATTGCCGGTCAGGGTGATGATTTCGCAGGCATGCTGCGTAAACTGGATAAAGGCCTGGTCGTCACTGAGCTGATGGGACAGGGCGTCAGTGGCGTCACCGGTGATTACTCACGTGGCGCGGCCGGTTTCTGGGTCGAGAATGGCGAAATTCAGTATCCGGTAAGCGAAATCACTATTGCCGGTAATCTGAAAGATATGTGGCGCAACATGGTCGCGATTGGTAGCGATATCGAGACTCGCAGCAATATCCAGTGTGGTTCCGTGCTGTTACCCGCAATGAAAATCGCTGGCGAATAACCCTTCCTGAAGCAGCGGTCGCCCGATCGCTGCTTTAATTCTTTACAAAAAATTCATGCCGTTTTTCTCTCTCTCAGCTTATTTTTATAAAGCCTTACAAGTAATGTCGTTTTATCTAACAAATAAATAACAACAGAGAGAAAATCATGCGTAAACAACTGATGGCGTTAGCGGTGATAGCCCTGCTCGGAAGCAGCACGGCAGCACTGGCAGCAGATTTAGAAACGGACATGGACACCATTGCTGATAACTACGGCAAAGTATTGAAAACCAACGATCAGACTGAGCTGACCACGGGGCTGGCAAACATGAAATCGGCTGCTGAAGACGCGAAAAAAGCCACACCACCGAAACTCAAAGGTAAAGCGCCTGACAGCCCTGAAATGCAGGATTTCCACAAAGGGCTGGATACGCTGATCGGGCAGATTGATAAGGCGTCAGAACTGGCGAAAGCCGGAAAGATTGATGAAGCGAAGAAAGAAGCGGAAGGGTTTAAAGCCACAAGGAATGAGAACCACAAGAAGTTTAAGTAAGCAGATGGCCGGTGTCTGAGCGGCATTCTCAATGCTGAGGGCGGTGAAAGTTTCGGTTTTTTAATCGCGGTGATCGCTCGGTCTTTCGCGCCGAAACCGACCAAAGAGGGCTAAGACGAGCCCTCTTTGGAATTTCCACGTCTTAAACTGCGCGCTCCGCTCGCTGGCTATGTTTCAGATTTCCAGCCTGTCTCCGCGTTACCTGAAACATAGCCGCCAGCGACAGCGCGCAGTAAAAAAGCGGAGGGAGATCCAAGAGGGAGAAAGCACTTCTCCCTCTTGGGCGGTTTCGGCGCTGCGCGTTAAGCGATCACCGCAGGTGAGAAACCGAAATGTTCTCGGTCTTTAGTAAAGCAGTGCAGCGACTTCTGCAAAAGAAAACCCTTAACGTCTCAACTCCCCCGCCGCCTCCGGCTGAAACAACAACTCCAGCACGGTAATGTCACTCTCAGCACCATTGGGCATTTCCCACGTAATGCTTTCGCCCACGCGCAGCCCCAGCAGCGCAGCACCGAGCGGAGCCATCACCGATAATTGCTCGTTGCTGTCCTGCAATGCTGCCGGATACACCAGTGTGCGGATGTGTTCTTCGCCGTCTTTACCTTCTGTAAAGCGCACCTTGCTGTTCATCGTGACCACGTCGGCGGGGATTTGCTCAGGCGGCAAAATCTCTGCGCGATCTAACTCTTCGTTCAGTGCATCGGCGACCGGACTATTGGCAAAGGCCGGTTGTGCCAGCAGTGTATCCAGGCGTTCTGCGTCAAGTTCGTTGATGATCAGTGTCGGTTTACTCATAACATTCTCCGTGGTTCCTTTTGCATCACCCGCCTCATGCGGGTGGGGTGCCGGTCGGCAAAAAATAACACCCCCGCGGGTAAGCGCGGGGGTGTCGGTAATTTGCATGTGTTCTTTGATACTAGGCATTCTCAGGCGGAAATGAAAGCATTGTGTGGGAATTAATCCGTATTGCGAAAATTCCGATTACCAGCGAAATACGCTGCTACATGCCGCAATATTCAGTGATATGGCGACTTAACTTTTCGTTTTGCGAATGAGATCTGCTCAGCGCATCGTATTTCCACTTCGAACTGGAAAAAGACCCTCTACACAGGAAATGTACGCGGGGTTAGGGTAAAGACAGACAAAATAAACGGCTGGAAATAGTGAGTCAGACAAGGAGAGAGGTAATCGCGAGTGAATAACGCAAGCGCATCTGTGAACGGGGCCGGGCGGATTGAATTGAATGATGCGGCGGCGATAACAGAGCAAGTATTAAAGGATATTCAGGCGATGCAAAGTGCAAAGAATATCTACACCACAGATGTTCAGTTGCAGATGTTAACGTCACACGTTAAAGCCATGGTATTACGCTCTATTACCGGCGAGCCGTTACCTGATGTCGAGAAAGATTTATTTGATGAAATTTCTGCCGAGTCCATGCAAATGGCAGAGGAAGTGGTCAGCTGGTTTGGAAATTTACCGATTGAGGAGGCGTATTTACTCTCGGTGCATTTCGAAGTCGCAAGAGATAATGAGCCTGAATAAATTTTACTGAAAATTTAATGAATTAATTAATCCGGAGATGTGAAACATGGGACAAGTATTAGTGGTGATCGGCGACCGTTTAGGGAAGGGCCAGAAAGTGGCAGCAGGCGTGGAAGCAGCGGGTGGCAAAGCCATTGTTGTCCCTGGCATGGCAGCAGATATGAAACTCGGCGATGTGATGAAAGCAGAGGGTGCCAGCTTAGGTATTTCCTTCTGCGGCAGTGGCGGTGCGGGTGCGATTACCGCACAAAACAAATACGGATATAAAGCTAAATATGGGATGCGCTCCGTGGATGAAGGAGTTACGGCAATTAACGAAGGCTGTCTGGTATTAGGGTTCGGCTTTATGGATAAAGAAGAACTGGGGCAGCGTCTGGTTGAAGCTTATAACAAGAAGTATGGTCAGGCGTAATGAAGCAACAATTAACCACGACGGTCCGGGTTGAAGGAAAAGGCGAAAATAAGGCTGCCGCCTTTTCTTCCGCACTGAGTCAGGTTCAGAGAACGGTTCTCAAGTCATCTGCCAATAATGTCTTGCTACGCATTGAACCGCAGGACGTCAAGATAATAAAGGCAGAAGAATCAGTCAAAAGGGAAAAGTTTCTGTTCTTTTTTCTGGCCAGGGAAAGAAAGAGTTATTACGTGGCGTTAGACATTACCGTCAACCTGACTGTTATTAATACGGAACAGGTAGTTTTTGTCACGAAATAAAAACGTTAGCTATAAATGACAAGGATATACTGATGTTTTTAATTATTTTATTTAAGTCGCTTATTATCGGCGGACTGGTCGGTGTGGGCGTAGGTGCGGGTGCCGCACGTATGTTTCATGCACCCACCGTGCAGGGAATGGGGGCTTTTCGTACGCTTGGGGAATTAAACTCCTGTGAAGGCGATCCGGCTTCACATTTCTCCTTTGGTCTCGGCTTCTTCTTCAACGCCTGGGCTTCTTCCGTGGCGGCAGGTTCTTTCACTCAGGACGTTGACCACCGCATTATTCCTCACTGGGCAACCGCCGCCCTGATGTTCAAAAACCGCAATGTGGCTGAAACCCTGCACGACCCGCGCAAGATGGCAATTGCGGGCGGCATCATCGGCATGATCGTGGTCGCCTTCCTCAACACTACCGCCTCTGCGGTACCTGCAGCGTTACAGGTTACGGCAATTAAAGTGCTGGTACCTGCGGCTAACCTGTTGGTAAACACCGTGATGCCGGTAATTTTCTGGCTGGCGGCAATCGATGCAGGGCGTCGTTCCGGTTTCTGGGCCACCATTTTTGGCGGTATGGCGCAGATGATCATGGGTAACGCCGTGCCGGGTCTGGTGCTGGGTATTCTGATTGGTAAAGGTGTTGAAGAAAGCGGCTGGAACCACGTCACCAAAGTGATGATGGCGGCGATTATCGCGCTGTTTGTCCTCAGCGGCTTCTTCCGCGGGTTCGACGTCAAGCTGTTGCAGTCATTCATGCTGGACGTCCCGACATGGCTGAACGGCATTCACAATTCACTCAGCGGTAAGTAAGGGAGCATGACAATGGAAGAACAAGCCAAACGTGGTTTCTGGTACGCCGAGTGGTCGTTCCCGATCTTTGTCGGACTGCTGTCTTCCGGCGTTTTCGCCGGGACACATATGTATTACCTGTACGGCATCGGCGCGTTTAACGAAGTGGCCTTTGTGTCGATGCTGCGTTCCGGCATGGACACCGGCGTGTACGGCGCAGTGGCGGCTTTCGGTGCCAGTTTCCTGTTTGCCCGCATCATCGAAGGCTCGCTGGTCGGTATTCTCGATATCGGCGGCGCGATCCAGACCGGTATCGGCCTGGGCGTTCCGGCACTGTTGCTCGGCGCCGGGATCATCTTTCCGGTGGCGAACTTCGCGGCCTCACTGGTGACCGGCCTGATCCTCGGGTTAGCCGTGGGATACATCATCATTCTGGCGCGTAAATTTACCATCAATCAGAGCAATTCAACCTACGGTGCTGACGTCATGATGGGCGCGGGTAACGCCTCGGGCCGTTTCCTCGGGCCGCTGATTATCCTGTCAGCAATGGCGGCATCGATTCCTATCGGTCTGGGCTCGCTGATGGGTGCGCTGGGTTTCTATTTGTGGCAGAAGCCGATTACCGGTGGTGCCATTCTCGGTGCGATGGTGCTGGGCGCTATCTTCCCTGTTTCACTGTAGCAACAGCAGCGGATCAGCGGTAAACGGGCGTCAGGAGCATTCCTGATGCCCGAGATTATGGAGAATGTCGTATGTATGACTTAATCATCCGGCAGGCATTACGCGCAGACGGTAGCCTGACTGATATTGCAATTCGCGACGGCAAATTTGCCGCCATTGGCACACTGGCCCCCGGTGCCACTGCCCGCCAGACTCTCGATCTGCAGGGTAAGGTTTACGCCAGCGCTGGCTGGATCGATTCCCATGTTCACTGTTACCCGAAATCGCCGATTTATCATGATGAAGCTGATCTGATCGGGGTCGCCTGCGGTGTTACCACCGTGGCGGATGCCGGCAGCACCGGTGCAAATGATATCGACGATTTCTATCAGATCACCCGTAAGGCGAAAACCAATGTTTATGCTTTCCTGAATATCGCCCGCACCGGCATTGTGACGCAAAACGAACTGGCGGATATGACGCAGATTGACAAGATCGGCGTGCGTGATGCCATCGCGCGAAATCCCGGTTTTATCATTGGTATCAAAGCACGCATGAGCAACAGCGTGGTCGGGCAGAACGGCCTGAAACCGCTGGTGCGCGCCAAAGAAATACAGCAGGAAAATGCTCCTCTGCCGCTGATGGTGCATATCGGCAATAACCCGCCGAACCTCGATGAAATCGCTGATTTGCTGACCTCAGGTGACATTATTACTCACTGTTATAACGGCAAGCCGAACCGCATTCTCTCGCCGGAAGGCGTACTGCGCGACTCCGTTAAGCGTGCGCTCAGCCGTGGCGTGTTGCTGGATGTCGGTCATGGCACTGCGAGTTTCAGCTTTGAAGTGGCAGAACTGGCTATTAAGCAGGGCATTTTGCCGCACACCATCAGCTCCGATATTTATTGCCGCAACCGCCTGAACGGGCCGGTTCACAGTCTGGCGACCGTAATGTCGAAGTTCTTCAGCGTCGGCATGACATTGCCACAGGTCATTGATTGCGTGACCACTCACGCCGCCGGTGCACTCTGTCTGCCTGCCAAAGGCCGTCTGGACGCAGGCGCAGATGCCGATCTGACACTGTTCGAGTTACGTCAGGCACCGCAGGTATTTATTGATTCCGAAGGAAAGTCCGCGAAGGGCGAAAGTGTGCTGGTGCCCCTGGCCGCCGTGGTCGCGGGTGTCATCCTGTTAACCGAAGAAGGGAAATCTGCTCATGTCTTCTGAACAATCTTTATATGAAAAATATGATTTAAAACAGGTTATTAACGCATCAGGTCGCATGACGGCACTGGGTGTTTCTACTCCGCGCGAGGAAGTGGCAGCGGTAGTGAATACCGGTCTGAATCATTACTTTGAAATGAAAGATCTGGTGAACAAAACCGGCGCTTACATCGCGAAATTGCTTCACGTCGAAAGCGCGGTGGTCGTCTCCTGCGCCTCGGCCGGGATCGCGCAATCTGTCGCGGCGGTGATTGTGAAAGATGATGCCTGGCTGCTGGAAAACCTGCATGCCGCGCCGCTGGACATTCCGCACGACATCGTGCTGCCAAAAGGCCACAACGTGAATTTCGGTGCGCCGGTCGCAACGATGGTGACGATGGGCGGCGGCAAGGTAGTGGAAGCCGGTTATGCCAACGAATGTTCTGCCGCGCAACTTGCCGCCTGCATTACGCCGCGCACGGCCGCAATCATGTACATCAAATCACACCACTCGGTGCAGAAAAGTATTTTATCAGTCGCCGAAGCCGCCGAAGTGGCGCGTGCACATAACGTGCCGCTGATCGTCGATGCTGCCGCTGAAGAAGATCTGACGTGTTATTACGAAACGGGTGCGGATCTGGTGATTTACAGTGGCGCTAAAGCCATCGAAGGGCCGACCAGTGGCCTGGTGCTCGGTAAAAAACAGTATGTCGAATGGGTAAAACTGCAATCCGGCGGCATTGGCCGTGCGATGAAAGTCGGCAAAGAAGGCATTCTCGGCCTGACGCAGGCGATCGAAAGCTATCTCACCCTGCCGAAAACCACCGGACAGGAAATGGTCGACAAGATGACGCCATTCATTGCCAGCCTGAACGAAATTAAGGGTGTGACTGGCCGCGTGGTCTGGGACAGCGCCGGACGTGATATCGCCCGCACGGAAATTACTTTCGATGAAGCCGTACTCGGCTGGAAAACCAAAGCCATTGTGGACGCCATGAAGAACGGCGATATCGCGATTTATTTTCGTGGTTACCGGGCCAATGAAGGCAAGATTGAAGTCGACGTACGCAGCGTAACGCCGCCTCAGCTTGCCATCGTCGCGCAACGTTTTAAACAACTTTTCAAGGGAGACAACGCATGAAGCTGACTCCGAACTTCTACCGTGACCGTGTGTGTCTGAACGTTCTGGCAGGCTCAAAAAACAATGCGCGTGATATCTATGAAGCCGCAGAAGGCCACGTGCTGGTCGGCGTGCTGTCAAAAAATTACGCGGATGTGGCCAGCGCGGTAGCGGATATGAAGGAATATGCGGCGCTGATTGAAAACGCTTTGTCCGTCGGGTTAGGCGCAGGCGATCCGCGTCAGTCGCTGATGGTCAGCCAGATTTCCGCACAGGTTCAGCCGCAACACGTCAACCAGGTCTTTACCGGTGTCGGCACCAGCCGTGCCTTGCTGGGGCAGAATGACAGCGTGGTGAACGGTCTGATTTCGCCAACCGGTAAAGCGGGTTTGGTGAAAATCAATACCGGACCGCTGAGTTCAGGCTCTGCTGACGCGATTGTGCCGGTAGAAACGGCCATTGCGCTGCTCAGAGACATGGGGGGCAGCTCGGTGAAGTATTTCCCGATGGGGGGCCTGAAAACCCGTGACGAATTCGCTGCCGTGGCCCGTGCCTGTGCCGAACAGGATTTCTGGCTTGAGCCGACCGGCGGTATCGACCTGGAAAACTTCGAGCCGATTATGGAAATCGCGCTGGCGGCAGGTGTCACCAAAATCATCCCGCATATTTACAGCTCGATCATCGACAGTGCATCGGGTAATACGCGTCCTGAGGATGTGAAAACCCTGCTGGCCAGCGTCAGAAAGCTGGTGGGTTAAGGTTCTGACACTTGCTGCCGGAGGACAAATATATTTACGCAATGAATCAACGAAGCGATAACATCACCAGATTCAAGGTATCAGCCGAAAGCGGCACGCTGTCTTTTTCGATAGTTATGTGACGGTGGGCAGCCCCTCACCGAGGGTGATGGTGCCTTAAATGGCGCGGCAACAGTGACACCCCCGTTCGCGACACGCATTTGCTGTGAACGGGGGCCCGTTGAAACGAACTGGAAGAACTATGGTGAGATTTCCCAATCAACGTCTGGCGCAACTGTTTGATGCGCTGCAAACCGAAACGCTGCCTCAGGACGAACTGGCAAAACGTCTGTCGGTGTCGACGCGAACGGTTCGTGCGGATATCACTGCGCTTAATGAAATCATCGCAGACTATGGCGCGACTTTTATACACAGTCGCGGCAGCGGATATCAGCTGCGGATTGATGACCATGGCCTGTTCTCGTCGTTGCAGCAATCGACACAACCTAAACCGAATCCGACGCCCCGCACAGCCGCCGGGCGGGTGAAGACGTTGTTGATCCGCTTTTTGACTTCTGCCTTTTCATTAAAGCTGGAAGATCTGGCCGATGAATGGTTTGTCAGCCGCGGAACTCTGCAAAATGATATGGCTGAGGTAAGGGAGCATCTGGCCCGCTATCACCTGAATATCGAAACCAAGCCGCGCTATGGCATGAAGCTGTTTGGCGCTGAGCTGGCAATCCGTGCCTGCCTGACTGACCTGCTGTTTCAGCTCGATGCTGAAGAACAAACCAATCCGCTGCTCAAATCGGAAAGCCTGGAACCGGAAGCGCTGGTGCCACTGACGCGCTTTATGCATCAGCTTCTGAGTCAGTCTTCTATTCAGCTGACTGATGAGGGCGAGCACTATCTGATCCTCTATTGTGCGGTGGCCATTAAGCGTATCGCCAGGGGCTATCCGCTGACTGATTTTGATGCCGAAGATGGCGACCCGGCGGTGAAACAGGTTTCTGTAAGGCTGGCGGCAGAGCTGAAAGCGCTGGTCGGCAAGGAAATTCCTGCCTCTGAAGAGGCGTATCTGCGGGTGAATATCGCCGCGCGTCGCGTACAGCAAATTCTGCCGACAGACATCAATGCAGATGATGATGAATCGCTGGTCGATTACATCCTTTCGTATATCAACTCGCACTATAACTATGATTTGCAAGGCGATAAGCAGCTGCGTGCTGATCTGCTGACGCACATTAAGACCATGATTACGCGGGTGAAGTATCAGATTAATATTCCCAATCCGCTGCTAAACAACATCAAACAGCATTATCCGATGGCCTATGACGTCACGCTGGCGGCGGTTTCAAGCTGGGGGAAATACACGCCGTATACACTCAGCGAAAACGAGATTGGTTTTCTGGTGCTGCACATCGGCGTCGGGCTGGAGCGGCATTACAATATCGGCTACCAGCGACACCCGCAGGTGATGCTGGTATGTGATACCGGCAATTCGACAATCCGCATGATTCAGGCGCAGATTAATCGCAAGTATCCGCAACTGGTGATGAAGCAGGTTGTGACGTTGCGTGATTATGAGCAACTGGAACACATCGACGAAGATTTTATTATTTCCAATGCCCGCATCAGTGAGAAAAATAAGCCGGTGGTGGTGCTGTCGCCATTCCCGACCGAATACCAAATGGAGCAGCTCGGTAAACTGGTTCTGGTAGACCGCACGCGGCCTTATATGCTGGAAAAATTCTTCGACGAAAAACATTTTATGATCATCAATGAACCGATGACGCAGGCGGAGTTATTCCGCCATGTGTGCTCGCAGCTGGAAGCGGAAGGTTATGTCGATCAGGCGTTTTATCCGTCGGTGGTAGAGCGTGAAGAGATTGTCTCGACCATGCTGGGTGAAGGCATTGCGCTGCCGCACTCGCTGGGGTTGCTGGCAAAGAAAACCGTGGTAATCACGTTGCTCTCTCCCCAGGGCATTGCATGGGGAGAAGGGGAAACCGCACACGTAATTTTCCTGCTGGCGATCAGCAAAGCAGATTATGAAGAGGCGATGGCGATTTACGATTTATTCGTGACGTTTGTGCGGGAACGCTCAATGAGCCGTTTGCTGAGCAGTGAGAATTTTGAAAGCTTCAAGGCAATTGCAATAGATTGCCTTTCACGCATTTAAAATCTTACTTATCCCCAAAATAGTTCGAGTTGAGGAAGGTGGCAAACGAAGGAGTCCCGATGAGCTTACACGGGTAAGTGATTCGGGTAACTGAGCGCAGCCAACGCACCTGCAACTTGAAATATGACGGGGATTAGTCCTCGTCAAAACCGGAGTTGATCAGATTTACGACAGCGGTGAGCGCCTGTTCTTCGTCGGGCCCCGTGGCTTCGATTTCGATTTTCTGGCCTTTCGGGGAGTCTAGCATCAGCAGCGCGATAACACTGCTGGCTTCCGCTTCTATGCCCGTGCCGTTGCGCAGCATAACTTCTGATTCAAAGCTCTGCACCAGTTCAAACAATTTCATTGCCGGTCGGGCGTGCATGCCTAACCGGTTTTTGATTTCTACCGTTTGTTTCACCGTCATGATTTGCGTTTTTCCAGCGTGCGATGGCGGGACTGCACATTCTTCCCGCGGGAACGGAAATAGTCGGCCAGTTGCTCTGCGATGTACACCGAACGGTGTTTACCGCCGGTACAGCCAATGGCGACGGTCAGATAGCTGCGGTTGTTGGTTTCCAGCATTGGCAGCCACTGTTCGAGGTAGCTGCGGGTCTGGTAGATAAAGTTATGCACTTCAGTATGACGGTCGAGGAACGCCGCCACCGGCTTATCAAGGCCGGTCATCGGACGCAATTTCGGATCCCAGTGCGGGTTCGGCAGAAAACGGACGTCGAAGACGTAATCCGCATCAATCGGTATGCCGTGTTTGAAGCCGAAGGATTCGAATACCATGGTCAGTTCGCGCTCGCGTTTACCCAGCAGACGGGTACGCAGCATTTCTGCCAGTTCATGCACGGACATTTCGGAGGTATCGATGATCAGATCCGCCGACGAACGCAGCGGTTCGAGCAGATCGGCTTCTTCATCAATGGCACTTTCGAGGGACAAGTTTTTGCTGGAAAGCGGGTGCAGACGACGGGTGTCGCTGTAACGGCGGATCAAAGTATTACGGTCGGCATCAAGGAATAACAGCTGCGGCGAAAAACTCTCCGGCAGTTGTGACATCGCATGCTCATAAACTTCGGGTGTTTCCGGCATGTTACGGACGTCAATGCTCACGGCCGCTGACGTATTACGTTCAACGAGTGTCTGGGCAAGCTGCGGCAATAACACCACCGGTAAATTGTCCACACAGTAAAAACCCATGTCTTCTAATGCCCGTAGGGCAACCGACTTCCCGGAACCGGAACGGCCGCTGACAATCATCAGCACCATGGTGACACTCCCCTGGCATTCAGTGTTCAGAATTCATTTTCCCGGCACCGTACCGGGAATCAGCAATTTATTCGTTTTCAGTCATTATCTGGAACAGTTCTTCGTCGCTTTGCGCACCACGCAGACGGCGACATACTGTTTTATCAGCTAATTTCTTCGCGACTAAAGATAATGTATGTAAATGGGTTTTACATTGATCTGCCGGTACCAGCAAGGCAAAAAGCAAATCTACCGGCTGATTATCGATGGCGTCAAAAGCAATCGGCTGTTCAAGCTGAATGAACACGCCAACGGCACGTAAAGTGTCTTCTTCCAGCTTACCGTGCGGGATGGCGATCCCGGCACCGATCCCGGTGCTCCCCATACGTTCGCGGGTCAAAATAGCGTCGAAAATCACCTGTGGCGACAAATTTAATTGTTTGGCGGCCAGCTCGCTGATGATTTCCAGTGCGCGTTTTTTGCTGGCGCAATGAACGCCGCTTTTGGTGCATTCGGCATTAAGCACCGACGTTAATTGCATTGCAGTATCGTTAATCATGTCATCTTTCACTTTTGCGCTGTTTCACCCTTAAAGCTATATCGGCTCGTTTCCCGAAGGTCACAAGCCGATGCCCGAAGGTTTGTAGCACAGGGTTGGCTACATGAATGTCAGTGCTGTTTCAGTTTGTCTTTATGTTTATTCAGCTGTCGGGCCAGTTTATCAACCAGCCCGTCAATCGCTGCGTACATATCCTGATGTTCCGAGGTGGCATGTAATTCGCCTCCGTTCACATGCAAAGTGGCTTCCGCTACTTTCTGCACCTTTTCCACGCTCAACACCACATACACCTGATTAATCCTGTCGAAATACTGCTCGAGCTTAGCCAGTTTCGACGTGATGAACTCTCTCAGGGGATCCGTGATCTCAATGTGATGTCCGGTAATGTTGAGCTGCATAATGTCTTCCTTCTCTGTTGAGGTCAAACTAACTGTTTACGTTGGTTTGAGGGCGGGATGGACAAAGACTCTCGGTATTTGGCGACAGTCCGGCGCGCAACCATAATTCCCTGATCGGAAAGCAGGGTTGCTAACTTGCTGTCACTGAGCGGTTTTACAGGATTCTCCGCTGCGATTAATTTCTTCACCAGCGCCCGGATCGCGGTTGACGATGCCTCGCCGCCGCTGTCTGTACTGACATGGCTGGAGAAGAAATACTTCAGTTCGAAAATACCACGCGGACTGTGCAGGAACTTTTGTGTCGTCACGCGTGAAATCGTCGATTCGTGCATTTCCACGGCACTGGCAATATCGGCCAGCACCATAGGTTTCATAAATTCTTCACCCAGTTCAAAGAACGCCTGCTGCTGCTCAACGATGCAGCGCGTCACTTTCAACAGCGTGTCGTTACGGCTTTCCAGGCTTTTAATTAACCACTTGGCTTCCTGCAGATTGCTGCGGATAAATTGCCCGTCGCTGTCGCTGCGTGTGGAGTTACCCATCGCGGCGTACTGCTGGTTAATCTTCAGACGCGGAATGCTGTCGGAATTGAGTTCTACCGTCCAGACCCCTGACACTTTACGCACCAGCACATCCGGGATCACGTATTCGGATTCGCCGGTATTGATCGACTGACCCGGACGCGGATCCAGAGACTGGATCAGAAGCATCGCTCCTTTGAGTGTATCTTCTTTTAACCGGGTTGATCGCATAAGTGCGCGGAAATCATGGTTCGCCAGCAAATCGAGATGTTCGCTGATGATAAGACGGGCTTCAGTGATGAAAGGCGTGTCAGTGGCATATTGAGACAGCTGGATCAGCAGACAATCGCGCAGGTCACGTGCTGCCACCCCCACCGGATCAAAACGCTGAACGCGTTTAAGCACGGCCTCAACTTCCTCCATCGTGATGTTTTCATCACCGACGCTTTCGAGGATGTCTTCAAGGGAGACGGTCAGGTAACCGGTGTCATCCACCGCATCGACAATTGATGTGGCAATCGCGGCATCAGTATCAGAAAACGGCGTCAGCTCAACCTGCCACATCAGGTAATCCTGAAGGGTCTGGGTGGTTTCACCCTGATAAATGGGCAGCTCGTCGTCGCTGTAATCATTACCGGTACCGGACGGCGTGCCTGCGGTGTAAATCTCATCCCAGGTCGCGTCGAGCGGCAATTCTTCCGGCATATCTTTTTGCTCGAGCGCCTCGCGGGTGTCTAACCCCTCGCTGTCGGTGGCTTCTACCGAGTCGATTTCTTCATGAAGGTCAGTTTGTTCCAACAGAGGGTTGCTCTCCAGCGCGAGTTGGATCTCCTGCTGGAGCTCAAGCGTGGACAGTTGCAACAAGCGGATGGCCTGTTGTAACTGGGGAGTCATAGCCAGTTGTTGGCTGAGTCTGAGTTGCAAACCTTGCTTCATATCTTGGCTTAATTCCGTTGATGAGTGAAAACGGCAACACTTCTGTCAGAGACGGCCTGTTTCAGTGTAGGTGGAAACAGGCACGGTTCCGGCGGCACAGATCACAGACGGAATTCTTCACCAAGATAAACACGTTTAACTTGTTCATCAGCAAGAATGTCGGCTGGCGTGCCGTGGGCAATCAATTTCCCCTGACTGACAATATACGCGCGTTCACAAACGTCGAGTGTTTCGCGCACGTTATGGTCAGTGATCAGTACGCCGAGGCCGCTGTCACGTAAATGCTCAATGATTTTTTTAATGTCGATAACGGAAATCGGGTCAACCCCGGCGAACGGTTCATCCAGCAGGATGAATTTAGGGTTTGCTGCCAGCGCACGGGCAATTTCCACACGACGTCGTTCACCACCGGACAGTGACTGACCGAGGTTATCGCGCAAATGAGAAATATGGAACTCTTCCATTAATTCATTCGCGCGGTCATTACGCTGTTCTTTGGTCAGATCATCACGGATCTGCAGCACCGCCATCAGGTTATCAAATACACTGAGACGACGGAATATGGAGGCTTCCTGCGGAAGATAACCAATACCGCGACGGGCGCGGGTATGCAGCGGCAGCAGGCTGATGTCTTCATCATCAACGATGATACGGCCCGCATCGCGCTGGACAATGCCCACGACCATGTAAAAGGTGGTGGTTTTACCCGCACCATTTGGGCCCAATAACCCGACGATTTCACCCGAGTTGACCATCAGGCTGACATCTTCAACGACCTTACGGCCTTTGTATGCCTTGGCGAGATTCTCTGCGATTAATTTAGCCATAAAATATCAGTTACTCTTTTTGGTCGGCTGGCCGCCCGCTGCAGGCGTTTTTTGTTGCAGCTGCGAAGGGACCAGAACGGTCGTCACACGGTTACCCTTATCACTAAAAGCTTCCATTTGCTGTTTCTGTACCAGATAAGTAATGCGGTCGCCTTTCACATTGCTGTCCAGTTGCTCAAGGTAAGCATTGCCGGTCAGCGTGACGAGGTCATTTTCCACTTCGTAGCGGACTTTCTGGGCATGGCCTTTTACCGGTTTACCGTTGTCCTGCATCTGATAGAACGTCACCGGGTTACCGTAACCTTCTACCACTTCTTTACCGGACACACCCTGCGGACGTATCACCACCACTTTATCGGCTTTAACCTGGATCGTGCCCTGATTCACCACCACATTGCCGGTAAACGTCGCGGTATTGGTGTTGACGTCAAGTGCCTGATTTGCCGAGTCAATGGTGATCGGTTTCGTTGTGTCGTCTTTTAAGGCAAATGCCGGAACGCTGACGGCTAACAATGAGCTGACGATCAGAAGATCACGGATTTTATTTTTTGCTTTGAATTTCATAGGAAGTCGATACCTTTTCGATCAGCTCTGCTGTTTTATCACGCAGATTACCACGCATTTTCATGCCGTTAGATGTAAAACCTGTACCATAAAGCGTCACTTCATCGTCTGAGGCAACGTCCTGTGTCGTCAGGTTAACCTGTGCATTGTCCGTTTTGATTCTTTGCAGCTGTGATGTCTCAGGCGTCAGGCTATCGGCCTGCACATGCCCATAGAGATAAAGCATCTTATCCTGAGTCAGTTTCGCTTTATCGGAACGTAATACCCAGGTGGCTACTTTGTTCTTGTCATACATGGTCGCGACCGGATGAGTAAACCACGACACCTGATCCGTGGTGTAATATTTTACCTCGTCTGACACCAGTTTATACGTCAGGCTGCCCATCGGGTCATATACCATCGTAACGGTGTGGGAAGTCTGATAAGTCGGATCCTGATCGTTAACCACCTGCGGAACATCATCGCTGTTGTCAGACAATGACCAGCCAATCAGCACCAGGACAATGGCGGTAAGCGCCAGAATAACCCAAAGTTTTGCTTTACTCATATCGACAGCCCTTTGGCGTCCTCCAGCTTGCCCTGCGCCAGCAGAATCAAATCACACAGTTCGCGAACTGCACCACGCCCGCCAGCGATACGGGTAACATAATGCGCTTTTGGTAACAAAACAGGATGTGCATCCTGAACCGCCACAGAAAGACCCACTTCGGCCATCACCGGCCAGTCAATCAGGTCATCACCAATGTATGCCACTTCTTCGGCCCGAAGAGACAGTGTATCTAACAGTTCGCGGAAGGCCAAAAGCTTATCCGACTGGCCCTGATACAAGTGGCGAATACCCAGAGTTTTAGCGCGATCTTCCAGTAATTTTGCATTGCGGCCTGTAATAATCGCGACTTCGATGCCGGATGTCAGCAGGCAGCGGATACCGTAACCATCGCGAACGTTGAAACTTTTCAGCTCTTCTCCCTGATTTCCCATATAGATCAGGCCATCAGACATGACGCCATCGACATCGCAAATCAGCAGGCGGACCGCTTTCGCCCGTTCAAGCACTTGCGTACTGACCGGACCGTAGCAGGTTTCCGCCAGGGCTGCGCTATTACTCATTTAGGGAATTCCTCAATTAAACTACGCCAGCGCGCAGCATATCGTGCATATGTAACACACCCAGCAACTGGTCACCATCAGCAACCATCACACACGTGATGTGTTTGTCCTGCATTAAATTCAGCGCATCAACTGCCAGCAGTGACGGACGTACGCGAATGCCGCCTGTCGTCATCACATCCGCAATTGATGCCGTATTGATGTTGACACCCATATCAAAGATGCGTCGCAAATCCCCATCGGTAAAAATCCCTTCGATTTTCATCAAATCGTTGCAGATAACCGTCATGCCCAGATTTTTACGGGTGATTTCCAGCAACGCATCCCGTAACGACGCCTCGCGGCTGACGTGCGGAATCTCATCTCCGGTGTGCATGATATCGCTGACGCGAAGCAACAGCTTGCGACCCAGTGCTCCGCCAGGGTGTGACAGGGCGAAATCTTCCGGTGTGAACCCGCGAGCTTCCAGCAGTGCGACAGCCAGAGCATCGCCCATCACCAGCACCGCTGTGGTGCTGCTGGTCGGTGCCAGCCCCAGCGGGCAGGCTTCTTTGGGCACTTTTACACAAAGATGGACATCCGCCGCTTTTCCCATCGTGCTTTCAGGGTTAGACGTCATGCAGATAAGCGTAATGCCCAGGCGTTTGAGTACCGGAATCAGCCCCAGAATTTCATGGGCTTCACCGGAGTTGGAAATCAGAATGACGACATCCTGCTTTGACACCATGCCCAGGTCACCGTGGCTGGCTTCACCGGGATGCACAAAGAAGGCCGGCGTGCCTGTACTGGCAAAGGTGGCGGCCATCTTACGGCCAATATGACCGGATTTGCCCATGCCCATGACAACGACTTTGCCATTGCAGGCGAAAATTTTTTCGCAGGCGCGGGTAAAATCACCGTTAATGTATTGATCTAACTGCTCAAGTCCTTCACGTTCTGTTTTCAGTACATCACGTCCGACGGCCTGAAAATCAAAACCGGGGGCGAAGGTATCGTTAGCCATAGTCGGTTCCTGACAGAGTTCAGAAGGCAATGCTGTCTGGTAACAGGAACAGCACTGCCATATAGGCGATAAATCCACACAGCAATAATGCACCGGCTAAATGGCCGATACGGTGTTTACGCATCAGGCATAGCCCGGAAAGCACCACGCTGACCGCCAGCATGACCCAATAATCGCGATGAAATGCGTCCGGGTTGAACGAACCTGGTGCCACCAGCGCGGGTAATCCCAGCACCAGACAGGTATTAAAAATGTTTGCGCCAATGATGTTACCCAGCGCAATGTCATCTTCGCCTTTGATAGCACCGGCGATAAAGGTCGCCAGTTCCGGCAGACTGGTACCGATGGCGATGACCGTCAGGCCGATCACCAGTTCGCTGACACCCAGATAACGCGCGATGACGGTGCTGTTATCAACGATCATGCCCGATGCCAGGGGCATGATGATAAAGCCCAGCGCCAGCCATAAAAATGCGACCGTATTGCTGCTGTCTTGTGGAAGTTCGGACATTTGCTCATAGGTCAGCGTATCCAGGCCTTCTTTTTCGGCAGCACGGGCGATTTTTATCACCAGCATCATGAACACGCCTGCACTGGCCAGCAACAAAACACCATCAAGCCGGCTGAGTTCTCCGTCGCTTAACAGAAAACCACACAGAGCCGTCACCAGTAACAATAATGGGAGTTCGCGGCGTAATATATCAGAACGAACGGAAAGTGGATGAATCAGGGCGGCACCGCCCAAAATCAGAAGAATATTAATGATATTCGAACCAATGGCATTTCCGATGGCCAAATCCATCTGATCGTTGATAGCCGCGGTGGTGGAAACGACCAGTTCAGGAAGAGATATTCCGACGCCGACGACAGTCATACCAATTACCAGCGGGGAGATGCCTATCGAGCGTGCCAGCACTGCGGCTCCGTACACCAGACGATCAGCGGCATACACTAACAGTAACAAGCCGACAATCATCAGTACGATAGCGAGAAGCATGAAACATCCTTTATTGGGTATAATGCGAGGTTCGTTGCCTTTACGGGCAGGCGATTCCTTCGTCAACATGAGCTAAGGCGACATTTTGTCTGAAAACAATGCCACCAAGTTCCTGTATGTTAGACGATGAAGGCTTTTAATTTAAAATGGTAATTGGTTGATTTTGACCATCTGTGGCTGAAAAGTAAATCGATGGCAACTTTGGTAACGAAACCGGGGTAAGTTTTTGTAAAAATACCAAAGTTATACGATACCCTGTGCGTGTCAGACGTATTCTTAGCGAAAGCATTCCGAAGGGAAAAACTGAATGAGTCAAAGCGAATCGAATCTGGTTGAGATCAAAGGCATGAGTTTCGTGCGTGGCGATCGTCCCATTTTCGAAGAGATAAATATGACAGTGCCGCGTGGCAAAGTCACCGCAATCATGGGGCCTTCGGGGATCGGTAAAACCACCTTGCTGCGTCTGATCGGCGGTCAACTTACGCCCAACAACGGCGAAATCTGGTTCGACGGCGACAACATTCCGACATTGTCCCGTCGCAAGCTGTACGAGTCGCGCAAGAAAATGAGCATGTTGTTTCAGTCCGGTGCATTGTTTACTGACCTGACTGTGTTCGAAAATGTGGCGTTCCCGTTGCGTGAACACAGCAAATTGCCGGAGGAATTACTGCGCAGTACGGTGACCATGAAACTGGAAGCGGTAGGGTTGCGCGGTGCCGGTAATCTGATGCCTGCCGAATTGTCCGGTGGTATGGCGCGGCGCGTCGCACTGGCGCGTGCCATTGCGCTGGACCCTGAGCTGATTATGTTCGATGAGCCTTTTGTGGGGCAGGATCCGATCACCATGGGCGTTCTGGTCAAACTGATTGATGAGCTGAACCATGCGCTGGGCGTGACGTGCATTGTGGTTTCCCACGACGTGCCTGAAGTCCTGAGCATTGCTGATTATGCCTATATCGTGGCCGCACAGCATGTCATCGCAGAAGGTACGCCAGAGGAGTTGCAAAATAATCCTGATCCGCGCGTTCGTCAGTTCCTGGATGGTATTGCCGACGGACCGGTGCCTTTCCGTTTCCCGGCCGGTGATTACAAAACCGAGTTGCTCGGATGATGGAGTTATCTGCTTATGTTAACTAAGGCACTCGCCTCAGTCGGACGTCGCGGGATAAACACCTGTGCGTCTTTTGGTCGTGCCGGACTGATGCTCTTTCGGGCATTGGTCGGTAAGCCGCAATTTGCCAAACAATGGCCGCTGCTGATCAAGCAGCTTTACAGCGTTGGCGTACTTTCCCTGTTGATTATCCTGGTTTCCGGTTTGTTTATCGGCATGGTGCTTGGCTTGCAGGGGTATCTGATTTTAACCACCTACAGCGCTGAGGCCAGCCTCGGTATGATGGTGGCGCTCTCTTTACTGCGCGAGCTTGGACCGGTGGTCACTGCACTGCTTTTCGCCGGGCGCGCGGGTTCTGCGCTGACCGCTGAACTGGGATTGATGAAAGCCACCGAGCAAATCTCCAGCCTGGAGATGATGGCCATTGATCCGCTGCGCCGCGTTGTGGCACCGCGTTTCTGGGCCGGTCTGATTTCCATGCCTTTGCTGACGGCGATTTTTGTTGCCGTGGGGATCTGGGGGGGATCGCTGGTGGGAGTGGACTGGAAAGGCATCGACAGTGGTTTCTTCTGGTCAGCGATGCAAACTGCCGTAGACTGGCGGACCGACCTGCTTAACTGTCTGATTAAAAGCCTTGTTTTCGCTATCACCGTGACCTGGATTGCATTGTTCAATGGCTATGATGCGATACCGACGTCCGAAGGGATTAGCCGGGCAACGACACGTACTGTGGTGCATTCGTCACTGGCGGTGCTGGGATTGGATTTTGTGCTGACAGCACTGATGTTTGGAAATTAAACCATGCAAACGAAAAAGAGTGAAATCTGGGTAGGCGCATTTTTAATCATCGCTTTGATTGCTGTGATCTTCCTGTGTCTTAAAGTGGCCGACATCCGTTCAATCGGCTCCGACCCGACTTACCGTATTTCTGCTGACTTCGACAATATCGGTGGCCTGAAAAGCGGTTCACCGGTCAAAGTCGGTGGCGTGGTGATCGGCCGCGTCAGCAGCATCACGCTCGATAAAAATTATTCTCCACGTGTAGAAATGGATATCGACCAGAAATACAACCAGATCCCGAGCACCAGTACGCTGGCGATCCGCACGTCTGGTCTGCTGGGCGAGCAATTCCTGGCGTTGAATATTGGTTTTGAAGACCCTGAAATGGGAACGACTATCCTTAAAAACGGTGGCGTTATTCAGGACACTAAATCAGCGTTGGTTCTCGAAGACCTGATTGGTCAGTTCTTGTATAAGAGTGGCGATGGTAAGGCTGATCCTGACGCAACGGCGGCACCTGCAGGGAATGCTGCACCTGACGCCAATACGGCGCCGCAACCGGCTGCCCATTAACAATTTGCCATCACGGATTCTCCATAAAAGAGGAAATAAGTATGTTTAAACGTTTAGTGATCGCTGCACTGCTGGTGGTTATGGCTCCGCTGGCGAATGCCGCCGTGGACAAGACCAATCCTTACAGCGTGATGAATGAAGCGGCGAGCAAAACCTTCACCCGCCTCAAAACCGAACAACCGAAAATCAAGCAGGATCCTAACTATCTGCGCCAGATTGTTCGTGAAGAATTGTTGCCGTATGTGCAAATCAAATACGCCGGCGCGCTGGTGTTAGGCCGCTATTACCAACAGGCGACACCTGCACAGCGCGACGCTTACTTCGCGGCGTTCTCAGACTACCTGCAACAGGCTTACGGCCAGGCTCTGGCGATGTACAACGGCCAGAACTATACGGTGCAGCCTGAGCAGTCCTACGCGGGTAAAGACATCATTGCTATCCGTGTCACGATTACCGATCCGAACGGCCGTCCTCCGGTTCGTCTGGATTTCCAGTGGCGTAAAAACAGCCGCACCGGCGACTGGCAGGCTTATGACATGATCGCCGAAGGCGTCAGCATGATTTCGACCAAACAGAACGAATGGGCAGATATTTTGCGCCAGAAAGGTATTGATGGCCTGACTGAGCGCCTGAAACAAGCCGCTGCTCAGCCGATCACGCTGGATAAACAACAATGAGTGAAGCCCTGCGCTGGGAATCGCAGCCGCCGCGACTGTCGTTGCACGGTGAGTTAGATCGCGAAACGCTGGTGGCATTTTGGGATGTACGCAAAAAGCTGATGCCCGGCGTGACCTGTCTGGACGTCTCCGGGCTGGCGCGTGTTGACTCTTCTGGCCTGGCTTTGCTGGTGCATTTACGCGAGGAAGCCAGTCAGCAGGGGATTACGCTGACGATTGCGGGTATCACTGACAGGCTGAGAACACTGATTGCTTTGTATAACCTTCAGGACATTATTCCGTCGGAGACCACGACTTGTTCTGTTGAATAAATAGTTGAGCAGTTCCCGTGGGTTAGGCTGTGGGATATGAAGCGTTATCGGTATGTCCATAAAGCCCCTGTGCGAAACTCTTCGTCAGGGGCTTTTTCGTGGTTTAAGAATTGCGCCAATCCCTATAAGATATCGGGCTGTTATGATTCTTCAGAAGAATAGATCCCTATGGAAACGAGTGAAATTAAAGACGTGCTGATGAAGGCATTGGCACTGGACGAAGCCCACATTACTGGCGATGGCAGTCATTTTCAGGCCATTGTCGTTGGTGCGATGTTTGATGGCATGAGCCGCGTGAAAAAACAACAGACCGTTTACGCGCCGCTGATGGAATACATCGCCGACAATCGAATCCACGCTCTGTCTATCAAGGCTTATACCCCTGAAGAATGGGCGCGTGACCGTAAACTGAGCGGTTTATAAGACTGCCGGCGTTCCGGCAGCTTCCTCCTATCTGACCTGTCGTTTTAATAAATAGAGAGCAGTCATAATGGATAAATTTCGTGTACAGGGTGGGACTCGCCTGAGTGGTGAAGTCACTATCTCTGGTGCAAAAAATGCAGCACTTCCTATTTTGTTTGCCGCACTGCTTGCTGAAGAACCTGTTGAACTCCAGAACGTTCCTCACCTGAAAGATATCGATACCACCATCAAGCTGCTGAGCCAGCTGGGCACCAAAATCGAACGTAACGGTTCTGTTTTCGTTGACGCCAGTGCGGTGAATGAGTTTTGTGCGCCGTATGACCTGGTAAAAACCATGCGTGCTTCCATCTGGGCGCTTGGCCCGCTGGTGGCGCGTTTCGGTCGCGGCGAAGTTTCTTTACCGGGCGGCTGTGCTATCGGTGCACGTCCTGTTGATCTGCATATTACGGGTCTGGAACAGTTGGGCGCGACCATTGTTCTGGAAGAAGGCTATGTGAAAGCCTCTGTCGATGGCCGCCTGAAAGGCGCGCACATTGTGATGGATAAAGTCAGCGTGGGCGCAACGGTCACTATCATGAGCGCGGCGACCTTGGCTGAAGGCACCACCATTATTGAAAATGCCGCGCGTGAGCCGGAAATCGTCGATACCGCGAATTTCCTCAATACACTGGGTGCGCAAATTACCGGTGCGGGTACCGATAAAATTACCATCGAAGGTGTTGCCCGTCTGGGCGGCGGGGTTTACCGCGTGGTGCCTGACCGTATCGAAACCGGCACCTTCCTGGTGGCGGCGGCGATTTCCGGTGGCAAGATTACCTGTCGCGAAGCCCGACCTGATACGCTGGATGCCGTACTGGCAAAATTGCGTGAAGCCGGTGCCGATATTGAAGTGGGCGAAGACTGGATCAGTCTCGATATGCATGGCAAACGCGCCAAAGCAGTGACCTTCCGCACCGCGCCGCATCCGGGCTTCCCGACTGACATGCAGGCGCAGTTCAGCTTGCTGAACCTGGTAGCAGAAGGTACAGGTGTGATCACCGAAACCATCTTTGAAAACCGTTTCATGCACATACCTGAACTGATCCGTATGGGCGCACACGCTGAAATCGAAGGCAGCACCCTCATTTGCCATGGCGTTGAAAAACTGTCTGGCGCTCAGGTGATGGCGACCGATTTACGGGCCTCTGCAAGTCTGGTTCTGGCGGGTTGTATTGCCGAAGGTGTGACCGTGGTTGACCGTATTTATCACATCGATCGTGGCTACGAGCGTATCGAAGATAAACTGCGTCAGCTGGGTGCAAAAATCGAGCGCTTTAAAGGCGAGTGATTCATAACGCCTGCGCAATAAAAAAGCCGGAAGGGGAAACCTTTCCGGCTTTTTCGTTTCTGCAATGAATGGTTGTCAGTGGTCAGGGTATTCCTGCACCGTAACCTGCAATGTCAGTTTCTGACCATCACGCATAATTTCTACCGGAATGACGGTTCCCGGACGAATTTCTGCTACCTGATCCATGGTCTCGATAGCGGAAACGGCCGGTTTGTTGTTGACGTTAATAATCACGTCTCTGACCTGCATACCCGCATTTGCCGCCGGGCCATTTGGCGTGACTTCGTTCACCACAATTCCCTGAATGTGATCCAGCCCGCTGTTCGGCCCGTGCAGAGGGGAAACTTCACGCCCGCTGATCCCGATATAACCCCGAATAACACGGCCATCACGAATCAGCTTGCCCATGACTTTTGTCGCCAGTGCGGTCGGGATAGCAAAGCCGATGCCTTCCGGCGTGGCGCCGTCATTACTTTGGTCAAAGGACAGCGTATTAATCCCCATCAGTTCCCCGAGCGAATTCACCAGCGCACCGCCGGAGTTCCCCTGATTGATCGAGGCATCGGTTTGCAGAAAGTTCTGGCGGCCGGACGGGCTGAGGCCAATACGACCGGTGGCGCTGATAATGCCCTGTGTGACTGTCTGACCGAGGTTATAGGGGTTACCGATTGCCATCACGACATCACCGACATGCGGGGTACGATGTGGATTAATCGGGATGACCGGCAGATTTCCGGCGTTGATTTTCAGCACGGCCAGGTCAGTCAGGCTGTCAGAGCCGACCAGCAACGCTTCGAATACGCGGCCATCCTGCAAGGCGACGATAATTTGATCGGCATTATTGATCACGTGTTTATTGGTGAGGATATAGCCGTTGTCATTCATGATCACACCGGAACCCAGTGTGCGGATGGCCAGTTCGTTCTGTGTACTGTTACCCATGTTGCGGTTATAGACATTCACCACGGCCGGAGCAGCATGGCGGACGCCTGAGTTATAACTGACGGGTTCTTCGCTGTTCTGGGCGAAGTTTTTGTCAAACAGCGGTTCTGTGATGTTTTTACGCAACATAGGTACCGCCGCCAGCAAAATGCCAGCAACAATCAGGCCGATAACAGCGGATCTCAAGAGCTTAACAAACATGGGTGTATGGGATGCGAGATAAAAGTGAGGGAAGAATAGCATGACTTAATCGGACGCAGCAGCACCTGCGTCCGATTTTCAACGCTTTACGGCATGAATAAGTAGATATTTTGTCCTTTACGCAAGATGCTCAGTGCGATCAGGTCCGGTTTGCTTTCCAGAATTTTGCGGAAGGCTGCCAGATTTTCGAGCGGCTCGCGGTTGACACCAATAATCACATCACCTTTTTCAAGGCCGATCTGGTCCGCCGGCGTGCCTTTCTTCACGTCATCAACATGCACACCTTGGGTCTTTTTATCGGTGGTATCACTGAGCGTCACCCCCTGTAATGCCGGATTGAGTTTCTCAATGCTGACTTCCACGGCCGGGCTTTTATCCAGCGTGACACTGACAGTCATCGGTTTGCCATCGCGCAGCAAACCAATCTGCATCGTGACTCCCGGGCCGGCAGTGCTCACTTTCGCGCGTAACTCAGCAAAGCTGCTCAGCGTTTTACCCTGCAGGGTAATCAGCACGTCACCCGGTTTAATACCGGCTTTTGCCGCTGCCGAATCCGGCAACACCTCGTTGACGAAAGCGCCGCGCTGGCTGTCGAGTTTGAATGCCTGTGCCAGTTCCGGTGTCATTTCGCTGCCGCGGATCCCCAGCAGGCCGCGTTTCACTTCGCCAAATTCAATCAGCTGATGGCTGAGATTCTTCGCCATGTTCACCGGAATAGCAAAACCGATACCGACGCTGCCACCCTGCGAGGAAATGATGGCGGTGTTGATACCAATCAGTTCACCTTTCAGGTCGAGCAGCGCGCCACCGGAGTTACCGCGGTTAATCGACGCATCAGTCTGAATAAAGTTTTCCAGCCCTTCAAGGTTCAGGCCGCTGCGGCCAAGGGCAGAAACAATGCCGGATGTCACGGTCTGGCCGAGCCCAAACGGATTACCCACGGCAACGGCAAAATCGCCTACACGCAGGTTATCGGAATCCGCCATCGTAATTTGTGTCAGATTTTTAGCATCAATCAGCTGGATCACCGCGATATCGGACTGATCGTCTTTGCCGATGAGTTTGGCTTTGTATTCGCGGCCATCGTTGAGCTGAACGTTGATTTTATCCGCGTTGTTCACCACATGATTATTGGTGAGCACGTAGCCTTTGGCGGCATCAATAATGACACCGGAACCCAGCCCTTCAAAAGGCTGCGGCCCCTGATTGGGTTCCGGATCCTGCTGACCGAAGAAGAACTTGTATTCTGGTGGTACATCCGCACTTGGCGGCTGGGTGCCGGAAACCTGAACGCCCACGACGGCGGGTAATACTTTTTCCAGCATCGGTGCCAGACTTGGCAAAGGTTGTCCCTGAACTTCCGTTGGTAAAGCCGCATTCGCCATAGGCGCAGAAGCGAAAGTTAATCCAAGGCTAACAGCTAACACACTGAGCAAAAATAACTTTTTCTTCATCACGATAACTCTCTCGCTTTCTGTAATGGACGTCAGTTATGGATAACAGAACGGTGATTCACAACACGGGAAGGGTCTTGAGAACGGCACACGCACGGGACATGTGCCGTAACTGCATAACGATTGTTGTGCAGGTCAGGGGCGTCTGTTATTTACGAACCGGACGCTCGCCACGCAGCAAACCGGACGCGCCGTCAGAATAATCGCGTGGCATTTGCACCGGCACCTGATCATTATCGGCTTCAGAACCGGTCAGACGATAATTAAACGGATTATCCTGCTCAGGCATATCGGGCAGTAAATTGTTGGAGCTTTTAGCCATGTGCTGATACAGCTGACGGTAATCCGTCGCCATGTTATCGAGCAACTCTGCGCTGCGGGCAAAATGGCCCACCAGCTCCTGACGGTATTCGTCGAGTTCGGCTTTACTTTTCTCCAGTTCGTTTTTCATGACTTGTTGATCACGTAATTTACGATTACCAAAGCGCATCGCCACCGCACCAATTGCGATACCGACCACTAATCCAATGAGTGCATACTCCCAGGTCATAATGACTCCTATTTTGACTTCGTTGTCCCGCAGGGCTTTTTCACGTAACTTTTATGACTTAACTTTTTTACACAATGGTTTTAACGTAATTGTTACACGCATGCGTCATGCAATAGCTCCACTATAACCGTTAACCTTGTCAGAGTGGAATCCTGCGGGGAAAATCACTGCCATCTGTTGGTTTTTTCATACACAGACAGCCGGGAAAAGCGGCGAATCCACGGCAAAAAAGCGGCTAAACGACGTGAAAAACATAAAATTTTTTTCTCAGGGACGTTAACGAAGATGCAATCTCAATCACCCCTTTTTCTTTATCAGAACGCTGTGGATGCCGGTGAGTTCCAGGCGGATGCCGTTCAGAAACAAGCTGTCGCACAGCTCGATACGATTTACCAGGCATTGTCCGCGCAGCCCCTGACACGTCCCCGGTCTGCCAGCCGTGGCGGGTTGCTGAGTCGTTTGTTTACCAAAAGTCCGCAGAAAACCCCTTCGCGACCGGTACAGGGGCTGTATATGTGGGGCGGAGTGGGGCGCGGCAAAACCTGGCTGATGGATTTGTTTTTCCACAGCCTGCCCGGTGATCGCAAGCTTCGCCTGCATTTCCACCGTTTTATGTTGCGCGTCCATGAAGAACTGACGCAACTTCAGGGGCAGGAGGATCCGCTGGAAGTGATCGCGGACCGCTTTAAAGCAGAAACCGATGTGCTCTGTTTTGATGAGTTTTTTGTTTCGGATATTACCGATGCGATGCTGCTGGCGACGTTATTGCAGGCCCTGTTTGCCCGGGGTATCACGCTGATTGCGACATCAAATATTCCGCCTGATTTGCTGTACCGCAACGGCCTGCAACGGGCACGGTTCCTGCCTGCGATTGATCTGATTAAAGAATACTGCGATGTGCTCAATGTGGATGCAGGTATCGATTACCGTTTGCGCACGCTGACGCAGGCCAATTTATGGCTGACACCTGCGGGGCCGGAAACTGCTGACGCGATGCATTCAATGTTAGGGAAACTGACCGGCAATCACAGCGGTGCGCAGACGGGCGAAAGACCGCTGCTGGAAGTGAATCATCGTCCGCTGCAGGCTATTGCCGCCGTTGATGGCGTGCTGGCGGTGGAATTTCATACCTTATGTGAAGAGGCGCGCAGCCAGCTCGATTATATTGCGCTGTCGAAAATCTATCACAGCGTACTGCTGCACAATGTGCCGGTGATGGGCGCAGACAGTGAGAACGCAGCCCGGCGTTTTCTGGCGCTGGTCGATGAATTCTACGAGCGCCATGTAAAACTGGTCATTTCCGCCGCCGTCCCGATGTTTGACATTTATCAGGGCGAACGGCTGAAATTCGAATATCAGCGTTGTCTGTCACGTCTGCAGGAGATGCAGAGCGAGGAGTACCTCAGACGGCCGCATCTGCCGTGATTTTTTGTATGGTTATTTTTTGATCAGTTCGTGGTATAAAAAGCGTCAGTAAAGCCTGCAGGGTGAACCCTCAGAAGGCGGGGAGGGAAATCTTCCTTTTTGTCGAAAAAGGGTTCGATCTTTGCAGGAGACTTCTCTATAATCTTGCGACCCCACGTTACTACAAAGTTTTTTTCCCGAAACTTTATAAGTGCCAGCATTGGCTATTCGAAGGGGTAGGTTTGCTGGACGATGGTCGTGTGAACCTCAAATACTTATTTTATAAACAAGTAAGCGTTCGGGTGTTCGCCAACGTGTAACTTTAATTGGGTAAGCTTTTAATGAAAACTTTTACAGCTAAACCGGAAACCGTACAACGTGACTGGTTCGTAGTTGACGCTACCGGCAAGACCTTAGGTCGCCTGGCCACTGAACTGGCCCGCCGTCTGCGTGGCAAACATAAAGCGGAATACACTCCGCACGTTGATACTGGTGATTACATCATCGTTCTGAACGCAGAAAAAGTTGCTGTCACTGGCAACAAGCGTAACGACAAGATTTATTACCATCACACCGGCCACATCGGTGGTATCAAGCAAGCGACCTTTGAAGAGATGATCGCTCGCCGTCCTGAACGCGTGATCGAGCTCGCGGTTAAAGGCATGTTGCCAAAGGGCCCGTTGGGTCGTGCAATGTACCGTAAAATGAAAGTTTACGCGGGTAACGAGCACACTCATGCGGCGCAACAACCGCAAGTTCTTGACATTTAATTCGGGATTATAGGCAATGGCTGAAAATCAATACTACGGCACTGGTCGCCGCAAAAGCTCCGCCGCTCGTGTTTTCATCAAACCGGGTAGTGGTAACATCGTAATTAACCAGCGTAGCCTGGAACAGTACTTTGGTCGTGAAACTGCCCGCATGGTAGTTCGTCAACCACTGGAACTGGTCGACATGGTTGAGAAATTCGACCTGTACATCACCGTTAAAGGTGGTGGTATCTCCGGTCAAGCTGGTGCTATCCGTCACGGTATCACCCGTGCACTGATGGAATATGACGAAAATCTTCGTGGCGAACTGCGTAAAGCAGGCTTCGTTACCCGTGATGCTCGTCAGGTTGAACGTAAGAAAGTCGGTCTGCGTAAAGCACGTCGTCGTCCTCAGTTCTCCAAACGTTAATTTTCTGCTGCTTTTGCAGCTCAGTGCTTCGGCACGAAAATCAGCGTCAAAAACCCGGTGTTTCACCGGGTTTTTTTATGTCTTTTTTTCGGTAATTGCGGAAGAAAATGATCTCCTGACACACAATTCGCCATGAAATCGTTTCACCGTGCCCCACAGCCTGCGTAAAATCTGGTAAACTATCACACACTTTTGTACCTGTTCGCCGAGCAGTTGACGTTGCCGCGCTTCCTGGCTGGGTTCGCCTTGCCGATGGTTGTCTATGAAACTACGGGACAAAAACTGCAGGCTGGCGATAACTCGCTGTAATATTCTAGATAAACTTGGAGGTTTTCATGGCTGTCGCTGCCAACAAACGTTCGGTAATGACGCTGTTTTCCGGCCCGACCGACATTTTTAGCCATCAGGTACGTATCGTACTGGCGGAGAAAGGTGTCAGTGTCGAGATCGAGCAGGTTGAGATGGATCACCTGCCGCAGGATCTTATTGACCTCAACCCTTACCGCACTGTACCGACGCTGGTTGATCGTGAACTGACCCTGTTCGAATCCCGCATCATCATGGAATATCTTGATGAGCGCTTCCCGCATCCGCCGCTGATGCCGGTTTATCCGGTTGCCCGTGGTGAGAGCCGTCTGATGATGCACCGCATCGAAAATGACTGGTATTCGCTGATGCGTCAGATCGAGCAAGGTTCGGCAAGCGAAGCCGATGCCGCGCGTAAGCAATTGCGTGAAGAGCTGCTGGCTATTGCGCCAATCTTCTCATACATGCCTTACTTCAAGAGCGAAGAGTTCAGCCTGGTTGATTGTTACCTGGCTCCGCTGCTGTGGCGTTTGCCGGAACTGGGTATTGAACTGGCAGGTGCCGGTTCTAAAGAGCTGAAAGGTTATATGACTCGCGTCTTCGAACGAGATGCTTTCCTGGCTTCCCTGACCGAAGCAGAGCGCGAAATGCGTTTGCATACCCGAGGTTAAGGTATGGAGATGACCGACATGTCTCCGCGTCGCCCCTATCTGCTGCGGGCTTTTTATGACTGGTTGCTCGACAACCAGTTAACCCCGCATCTGGTGGTTGACGTAACGATGCCAGGCGTGATGGTGCCGATGGAGTTTGCGCGTGACGGACAAATTGTCCTGAACGTTGCGCCGCGTGCTGTCGGCAATCTCGAACTGGGTAACGATGACGTACGCTTTAATGCCCGTTTTGGTGGCGTACCGCGTAACGTGTTTGTACCAATTGCCGCTGTTCTGGCGATTTATGCCCGCGAAAACGGTGCCGGTACCATGTTCGAACCGGAACCAGCTTATGAAGCCGAAGGTGCCTTTGAGGGTGATCTGAGCGCTGATGAGCCGGCAGAACCGACGATGTCAGTCATTGATGGCGATTTGCCCGATGTGGCTGAAGAAGATCCGAACGATGAGCCGCCAACGCCGCCACGCGGTGGTCGTCCGGCACTGCGCGTAGTGAAGTAACAACCCACTCACTCCGGTTCCGTGCTTAAACCCTGCGTTGTTACGCGGGGTTTTTTATTGCCTTCAGTCCGCTGACTTCTCCTTCCGGCAGTGCAGATTTGCTGTGTCATCATTGAACACGTTATTCGCTTGAACCGAAGCTGAGCCTGACGCTATGAGGATATTCGACGAATAACCGGCAGAAAAGGGGGATGTCATGAGGAATTCTTTTGAGTTATGCGTAAAAAAGGTCTGCCAACCATTGTTAGCAGACCTTTTTATGAGGCGATGGATCAGACTTCGAGGAAGTTCATGATGCCTTCTGCTGCTTTACGGCCTTCAGCAATAGCGGTCACCACCAGATCGGAACCGCGAACCGCATCGCCACCGGCGAAGATTTTCGGGTTGCTGGTCTGGAAGGCATTGTCGCTGCCTTCCGGTGCCACGATACGCCCCTGGGTATCCAGCTCAACGTCGTGGGCTGCCAGCCATTCCATTTTATGAGGACGGAAACCAAATGCCATCACCACGGCATCGGCTTCCATTACATGTTCGGAACCCGCCACGATTTCAGCACGACGACGACCATGAGCATCCGGTGCGCCCAGTTCAGTACGCGCCATGCGTACACCACATACGCGGCCAGAATCATTCAGTTCGATGCTCAGCGGTTGCAGGTTGAATTTGAAATCAACCCCTTCTTCGCGCGCATTCTTCACTTCACGACGTGAGCCCGGCATGTTCTCTTCATCACGACGGTATGCACAGGTCACGTGAGTAGCACCCTGACGGATTGAGGTACGCACGCAGTCCATCGCGGTATCACCCCCGCCCAGCACCACAACGCGTTTTTTATCCATGGTGACGTAAGGCTCTTCCTGACTGTCGGCATAACCCATCAGTTGCTTGGTATTGGCGATCAGGAACGGCAGGGCATCGTAAACGCCCGGTGCATCTTCATTCGCCAGACCACCGCGCATTGACTGATAAGTCCCGACGCCGAGGAACACAGAATCGTATTCCGCCAGCAGTGCATCAATGGTGACGTCTTTGCCGACTTCAGTATTGAGCTGGAACTCGATACCCATCTCAGTGAAGATTTCACGACGTTTGGTCATCACCGATTTTTCCAGCTTAAAGGCCGGGATGCCGAAAGTCAGCAAGCCGCCGATTTCCGGATGGCGATCGTAAACCACCGCTTTCACACCGTTGCGGGTCAGGACATCAGCACAGGCCAGACCCGCCGGCCCTGCGCCGATAATCGCCACGCGTTTGCCGGTTGGCTGTACGTGAGACATATCCGGACGCCAGCCCATCTCAATGGCTTTATCGTTAATATAGCGTTCGATGTTACCGATGGTCACTGCACCGAACTCATCGTTCAGGGTGCAGGAACCTTCGCACAGACGATCCTGCGGGCAAACACGCCCGCAGACTTCCGGCAGGCTGTTGGTCTGGTGCGCGAGATCTGCCGCTTCCATGATGCGGCCTTCGTTCGCCAGCTTCAGCCAGTTCGGAATATAGTTATGTACCGGACATTTCCATTCACAGTAAGGGTTACCGCACGACAGACAGCGGTCTGCCTGTGAGGCGGCTTGCGTCGCTGAGAACGGCTCATAAATTTCCACAAACTCAATTTTGCGGATCTTCAGCGCTTTCTTAGGCGGATCAACACGCTGTAAGTCGACAAATTGATAAACGTTTTGACTCATCTTAACCTCTTACTGCGCTTGTACCCGCAGCTCAGCTGCGGAACGACTACGGTGACCCAACAATGCTTTGACATCACTGGACTTCGGTTTTACCAGGGCAAATTTAGGCGCCCACTCCGGCCAGTTCGCCAAAATCTCTTCACCACGGGTCGATGCGGTCAACTGTACGTGTTCGATGATCAAACCGCGCAGATGCTCTTCATGGATAGCCAGATCGGCCACTTCCAGCACTTCAACCAGTTCCGGGTTAACACGTTTGCGGAATTCGCCATCTTCATCAAGGACATAAGCGAAACCACCGGTCATGCCTGCGCCGAAGTTGACGCCGGTACGGCCGAGCACACACACAATACCACCGGTCATATATTCACAGCCGTTATCACCGATGCCTTCTACCACAGTGATAGCACCGGAGTTACGGACAGCGAAACGCTCACCCGCACGGCCTGCCGCAAACATTTTGCCACCGGTTGCACCATACAAACAGGTGTTGCCGATGATGCTGGCTTCGTGGCTGCGGAACGCAGAACCGATTGGCGGGCGGATAGCAATACGGCCACCGGCCATGCCTTTGCCCACATAGTCGTTTGCATCGCCGGTCAGCATTAAATCTACGCCGCCAGCGTTCCAGACGCCGAAACTCTGGCCCGCGGTGCCATTGAAGTTAATGCGCACCGGATCAGCCGCCATACCCTGATCACCGTGTTTCTCCGCAATCGCCCCGGACAACATGGCACCCACTGAACGGTCAGTGTTGCGGATATCAAAGTAGAACGCTTTGCTCTGCTTCGAATCGATATGGGGTGATGCCTGTTCCAGAATGTCTTTATTCAGCTGACCCTTATCGAATGCCGGGTTGCTTTCTGTGCAGTACACAGATTTACCTTCATGCGGCGTGGCCGTTGCCAGTATCGCAGAAAGGTCGAGATTGTTTTGCTTGGCGGTGAAGCCGTCCAGCTCGGTCAGCAGGTCGGTACGGCCAATCAGGTCCACCAGCTGGCTGATGCCCAGTTCGGCCATGATTTCACGGGTTTCCTGGGTAATGAAGCGGAAGTAGTTCGTCACACGTTCCGGCAGACCGTGATAATGGTTGCGACGCAGTTTTTCATCCTGAGTTGCCACGCCCGTTGCACAGTTGTTCAGGTGGCAAATACGCAGGTATTTACAACCCAGCGCCACCATCGGGCCAGTCCCGAAACCAAAGCTTTCTGCCCCCAAAATCGCTGCCTTGATGATGTCGAGGCCGGTTTTCAGGCCGCCATCCACTTGCAGACGAATTTTGTGACGCAGCCCGTTCGCCACCAGCGCCTGTTGTGTTTCCACCAGCCCCAGTTCCCACGGACAGCCGGCGTATTTCACGGAAGACAGCGGGCTTGCGCCGGTGCCGCCATCGTAGCCAGCGATCGTGATGAGATCGGCGTAGGCTTTTGCCACGCCGACGGCGATAGTGCCGACGCCCGGTTCAGAAACCAGCTTCACCGAAATCATTGCTTTCGGGTTGACCTGTTTCAGGTCGAAAATCAGCTGCGCCAGATCTTCAATGGAATAAATATCGTGATGCGGCGGTGGAGAAATCAGGGTTACGCCCGGCACGGAATAACGCAGTTTCGCGATGTACGGCGTCACTTTGTCCCCCGGCAACTGGCCGCCTTCGCCTGGTTTTGCACCCTGCGCCACTTTGATCTGAATAACATCGGCATTCACCAGATACGCCGGTGTTACCCCGAAACGACCTGATGCAACTTGCTTGATACGGGACACTTTATTGGTACCGTAACGCGCCGGATCTTCGCCGCCTTCCCCGGAGTTAGAACGTCCGCCGATGCTGTTCATCGCCTCGGCCAGAGATTCATGCGCTTCCGGGCTCAGTGCGCCGATAGACATTGCAGCCGTATCGAAACGGGTAAATAAACCTTCCGCCGGTTCAACCTGATCAACAGGGATCGGCTGGCCTTTAGGCGTGACTTTCAGCAAGTCGCGCAGTGTGGCCACCGGACGTTCGTTAACCAGTTTGGCGTATTTCTTATAATCGTCGTAATCACCGCTGTTGACGGCAGTTTGCAGGGTAGTGACCACGTCCGGGTTATAGGAATGGTATTCGCCACCGTGGACAAACTTCAGCAGACCGCCCTGATCCAACGTTTTGCGTTTCAGCCATGCGCGTTTGGACAGGTTCAGCAAGTCCTGTTCGAAGTCGCTGTAACCGGCACCGCCGATACGGCTGACGACGCCGTTGAAGCAGGTGTTGCACAGATCTTTCGCCAGACCGACCGCTTCAAACAGTTTAGAGCAACGGTAAGAGGCAACGGTTGAGATGCCCATTTTGGACATGATCTTGTACAGGCCTTTATTGATGCCGTTACGGTAATTCAGCATCACTTCACGGTATTTCTTCTCGATGACCTGCGAGTCAACCAGTTTTGCCAGCGTTTCGTAGGCCAGATACGGATAAACCGCTGTGGCACCGAAACCAATCAGCACGGCGAAATGGTGCGGGTCACGGGCGCTGGCCGTTTCAACAATGATGTTGGCATCGCAGCGCAGGCTTTTCTCAACCAGACGCAACTGTAGCGCACCGACGGCCATGGGCGCAGGCAGCGGCAGACGGTTCGGGGCGATGTTGCGGTCAGACAGCACCAGCAGAACCGCGCCGTTACGCACTTTCTGTTCGCCTTCGTCACAGAGTTTCTGGACGAACTGCTCCATATTTTGTTCGGTCGGATCGTACGTGATATCCAGTGTTTCAGCGCGATAATGCTTGCTGTCGAGCGTGGTCAGCTGTTTAAAGTCAGACCACAGCAGGATTGGCGATTTGAAGCTCAGGCGGTGAGCCTGACCTTCGGCTTCGCAGAACACATTCATCTCACGGCCAATGCTGGTCGCCAGAGACATCACGTGGGCTTCACGCAGCGGATCGATTGGCGGGTTGGTGACCTGCGCAAACTGCTGGCGGAAGTAGTCATACACGATACGCGGACGGCTGGAGAGCACGGCAAATGGCGTATCATCGCCCATGGAACCGACGGCTTCCTGACCGTTTTCACCCAGCACGCGGATGATCTGATCGAGTTCTTCACTGCTGTAGCCGAACTGCTTCTGGAAGGTTTCGAGTAACGAATCTTCCAGCTCGCGGCTGCCCACCTGATCTTCCGGCAGGTCTTCGAACGGCACCAGACGCTGGACGTTTTTCTCCATCCATTGTTTGTAAGGGTGACGGCCTTTCAGGTCGTTATCGGTTTCAGCGGAGTGATGAATTTTGCCACTGCGGGTGTCGATCACCATCAGCTCGCCCGGTCCGACGCGGCCTTTTTCGACCACTTCATCAGGCTGGTAATCCCAGATGCCAACTTCAGAGGCACAGGTGATCAGCTTGTCTTTGGTGATGACATAGCGCGCAGGGCGCAGCCCGTTACGGTCAAGGTTACAGGCGGCATAACGACCATCTGACATTACGATGCCGGCAGGACCGTCCCACGGCTCCATGTGCATGGAGTTAAAATCGAAGAACGCGCGCAGGTCGTCGTCCATGTCCGGGTTTTGTTGCCAGGCTGGCGGCACCAGCAAGCGCATGGCGCGCAGCAAATCCATCCCGCCTGCCAGGAACAGTTCGAGCATATTATCCAGCGAGCTGGAATCCGAACCGGTTTCATTCACGAAAGGTGAAGCATCTTGCAGATCAGGGATCAGCGGCGTTTTGAATTTATACGCACGGGCACGTGCCCACTGGCGGTTACCGGTGATGGTGTTGATTTCACCGTTGTGCGCCAGATAGCGGAAAGGCTGAGCCAGCTGCCAGCGCGGTACGGTGTTGGTCGAGAAACGCTGATGGAACAGGCAGATGGCCGATTCCAGGCGCAGGTCGGCCAGATCTAAATAGAAGCGTGGCAGATCCGCCGGCATACACAGGCCTTTATAGATCGTGACCACGTTGGAGAAACTGCAGACATAGAAGTCTTTATCCTGAATGCGTTTCTCAATGCGGCGGCGCGCCATATACAGGCGACGCTCCATGTCACGCGGACGCCAGCCGGCGGGCGCGTTGACAAAAATTTGTTCGATGCGGGGCAGGGAGGAAAGCGCGATTTCACCAAGTACGTCCGGATTAGTCGGAACGTCACGCCAGCCCACCACGGACAGCGTCTCGTTTTGCAACTCTTCTTCAACAATGCGGCGGCTTGCCTCCGCTTCTTTTTCATCTTTGCTGAGGAACAGCATGCCAACGGCATAGTTTTTCGCCAGACGCCAGCCACGTTCTTCGGCAATCATGCGGAAGAAGCGGTCAGGTTTCTGTAAATGAAGGCCACAGCCGTCGCCGGTCTTGCCGTCAGCAAGGATCGCACCACGGTGTTGCATACGGGCCAGTGCGTGGATCGCAGTACGCACGACCTTATGGCTAGGTTCGCCTTCTATATGGGCGATCAGGCCGAAACCACAGTTGTCCCTCTCTTGGGATTTATCGTACAACATTACGTGAACCTCCCCAGGCTCTGCGAGACTCTCACACCAATCGCGAGCGGGCTTATACACAGAGGTTTATCCGCAATTTCGCGCACTCTTGCGGTGCGTTGATTGCCCGGACATCTCCGTCAAAGTCCTCTCGTGATGGTTCTCACAAGTGGTGGTTGACTTGTTTTAATGAGGGAGTCTTCAATTACTGCATAAATATGACGAGTTGCTCACCCGTCGAGATTGCTTCCAGCGGACTCCCAACTTAGCGAGAAAGCACAGACAGGTCAAATGGCGATTTAAGTTATATTAAAAGTGATATAAAGCGATTTAACTTATTGAAATATATTTAATTTATGGTGTTTTTATTGGCGTATTTTCGATAGGGTCATGCCCGTAAAGTGTGAGCTGACTCACTATGGGGAAAGCGTAAGATCTCCGCACCATGCTGGCAGGGGCGTAATTACCAGTATTTTATACTGGAAAATGCTGTGCACATGCGGTTTGTCACTGTTTTTAACCTGACAGTAATAATGTGTTAGTCGCGGGTTTGTAATAAGAATTATTCATACTGCCAGGAGTGACTTTATTTGCAGTAATAATGAATAGTTATGCCTGTGCGAAATACGCCGGCAGGGAAGATATTCGGAGGATAAAAGGAAAAAATGTTAGCCGGACGGCAGTTGGCGATGCTTGCGGCCTGATAAAGCCAGCCGATATTAATAATATCACCGCAGATAATAGTCAATACTCTGCCCCCCTTACCTGCATTGCACCATGACAAGCCCCTGCAAGGTGCATCTCGCAAACTTCACGTTCAATTTATGCCCTGCCATCACGCCGGGGAGGTTTTGCGGTATGATTCAGAGGACTTCGTTTTAAGGGAAACGTTATGAAGCAAATCCGGGTTTTAGCGCAGTATTATGTCGATCTGATGGTCAAGCTGGGGCTGGTGAGATTTTCACTGTTGCTGGCATCTGCGCTGGTGGTGCTGGCAATGATTGTCCAGATGGCGGTCACTATGCTCCTGCGCGGGCAGGTTGAGAGTATCGACGTCGTTCGTTCCATCTTCTTTGGTTTGCTGATTACGCCCTGGGCGGTTTATTTCCTGTCGGTGGTGGTTGAACAGCTTGAAGAGTCACGTCAGCGTTTAGCGCGTCTGGTCGATAAACTGGAGGAAATGCGCCACCGCGACCTCGAACTGAATCAGCAACTCAAAGACAATATCACCCAGCTGAATCAGGAAATCGCCGACCGTGTGAAAGCGGAAGAAGCACGTCTGGCGGTGGTCGATAAGCTGAAACTTGAAATGCAGCACCGCGAACAGGCGCAAATCGAACTGAGTCAGCAATCTGCATTATTACGCTCTTTCCTCGATGCCTCGCCGGACCTGGTGTATTACCGTAACGAAGACAAAGAATTCTCCGGCTGTAACCGTGCGATGGAACTGCTGACCGGCAAAAGTGAGAAGCAATTGATCGGCCTGACGCCCAACGATGTTTACACGCCGGATATCGCCGAGAAAGTGGTTGAGACTGACGAGAAGGTTTTCCGTCACAATGTTTCCCTGACTTACGAACAATGGCTGGTCTATCCGGACGGACGTAAAGCCTGCTTTGAATTGCGCAAAGTGCCGTTTTATGACCGCATCGGCAAGCGGCACGGGCTGATGGGCTTCGGACGCGATATTACCGAGCGTAAGCGCTATCAGGACGCGTTAGAGAATGCCAGCCGTGAGAAGACCACCTTTATCTCAACGATCAGCCACGAGCTGCGTACTCCGCTTAATGGCATCGTCGGGCTAAGCCGCATACTGCTCGATACTGAACTGGATAAAGAACAGCACAGCTACCTGAAAACTATCCATGTCAGCGCCATCACCCTCGGTAATATCTTCAACGATATTATCGAAATGGATAAAATCGA
This sequence comes from Rahnella perminowiae, assembly GCF_019049695.1. Classification (NCBI taxonomy): domain Bacteria; kingdom Pseudomonadati; phylum Pseudomonadota; class Gammaproteobacteria; order Enterobacterales; family Yersiniaceae; genus Rahnella; species Rahnella perminowiae. Next base: position 84,962 of record NZ_JAFMOT010000185.1, on the reverse strand, counting down.
ACGCCGCAAAGTGCAGCTTGATAACCAGCCGGTCGATTTTACCGAATTCCTGACTGATCTTGAAAATCTTTCCGGCCTGCTGGCTCAGCCGAAAGGGCTGAAATTTATCATGGAGCCTGATCTGCCGTTGCCGCGCAGTATTACGACGGACGGCACGCGTCTGCGCCAGATTTTATGGAACCTGATTGGCAACGCCGTCAAATTTACCCGCGAAGGTCAGATTGTACTGAGCGTGCATTATGAGCCGAACGATATGCTGCGCTTTGTTGTGCGCGATTCCGGTCTGGGGATCCCGCAGGATGAGCAGGACAAAATCTTCGCCATGTATTATCAGGTAAAAGATCGCAACGGCGGTAAACCGGCAACCGGTACGGGTATCGGACTGGCGGTGTCAAAACGTTTGGCGCAGGCGATGGGCGGCGATATCACCGTCAGCAGTGTGCCGGGGCAGGGCTCCTGCTTTACGCTGACTGTCCGCGCACCGATGCTGGATGCACCGGCTGATCTGGCCGGTGACGAAGAAGACATGCCGTTACCGGCGCTGCATGTGCTGCTGGTCGAAGATATCGAGCTGAACGTGATTGTGGCGCGTTCGGTGCTGGAGAAGTTAGGCAACAGCGTTGAAGTGGCGATGAACGGCCATGATGCGCTGGAGATGTTTGATCCCGACGAATTCGATCTGGTGCTGCTGGATATTCAGCTACCGGACATGACCGGACTGGATATCGCCCGTAAGCTGCGTACCGATTACGCCGGGCAATCTCTGCCGCCGCTGATTGCCCTGACAGCAAACGTGCTGAAAGACAAAAAAGAGTATCTTGATGCGGGAATGGATGATGTGCTGAGCAAGCCGCTGTCTGTTTCCGCACTGACCACGATGATTCAGCAGTTCTGGGATCATCAGCCTGACGTTTGCGTATTGGAAAAGGAGCCTGTAGTGATGAAAGACAGCGAATTGTTGCTTGATACCGCCATGCTCGAGCAGTACATCGACCTGGTCGGGGCGAAACTGATTTATCAGAGTGCGGATATGTTTGAAAAAATGATGCCGGGCTATCTGGCTGTGCTGGATTCCAACATGACCGCGCGCGATCAGAAAGGGATTGCCGAGGAAGGCCACAAAATCAAAGGTGCGGCCGGTTCCGTTGGCCTGAAACATTTACAGCAACTGGCACAACAGATCCAGACCCCGACGCTGCCTGCCTGGTGGGATAATGTTCAGGAATGGGTTGATGAGCTGAAGGCTGAATGGCGCAATGACATCAAAGTATTGCGTGACTGGACGTCAAACGCTGAAAAAAAATAACCCCAGCCGAGGCCGGGGTGCGCGAATACTGCGCCAACACCAGGGAAAGAGGTAACCCACGATAGTTTTTAGGGTTTGGTTTTCGCAGGTCTTGGAATTCAGTTTTAAAGTCTAATACATCCTGTAGCAATCAACATAACAAATATAAGCAAGGCTGTTACAACATTCATTAAAAACTGTGATGTAGATTAGTCTTTGTCTATACAAAACATCAAGCCTTTATCGCAGGATTTTTCACAGAATACAAATGAAGCCTGTTGATGTTGTATCGGCGACATGCAATTTTGCTTATGGAACTGAACACGAGCAGACTGTTTTACCGGCGGATTTGCGATATGCTCGTTTCTGAAACCGGTTCTATAAAATCTAAAATAATGTATAACCCTTTGTAATATCTGTTTTTATGTCGAATTTTAACGAGCTGACTTTTCGGAAGCCCCAAGCGACCTGAAATTTATGTTAAATGAAAAAATTTCACTTAGGTTGATGCATTTTTTATCTGATAAAAAGTCATCCGGGATGCTGATTTTTATACATTACGGGTAATTTATTTGACTTAGTGCATCTGTTCGCCCATGAATAATCGATGAGAATTGATTCACTTTTGTCAATCTTAATCATAAATTTTACTAACGTATTTTTCGCGGATTAGGTTACAAGTATTTTACTTTTTTGCTTAAAAATTATCCATCGTGAAAAAAGTAAGCATTTCAGGCTATTTGCCGGAACTCCTTGATGGCAGTAGTTTAATTGGAATTAACTGGGCTGAATGTAAGTAAAAGTTTCATTGTTATTGCTGAGTTGTTAGCAATATTGTTCACCATTTCGCTAGCCTGATCTTGCAGGTTATTATTGAGATTGATTAGATGGTCGGATGTGTTGTGGAAAGCGCCAAATGAATAAAATGACTCGAAAGAGCGGGTTGCGGTTGCCGCTGTTATGGATGAAACGCGCAATCCTGCTTTTACTCAGCTTATGGATAACGGGCATCCTTCTTTTTTCTTTTATACCCGTGCCTTTTTCTGCCGTGATGGTGGAACGACAGATTTCCGCGTGGTTTACCGGTGATTTTGGCTATGTTGCTCATTCGGACTGGGTGCCAATGCGTGAGATTTCCGCGCCCATGGCGCTCGCGGTAATGGCAGCAGAAGATCAAAAATTCCCGACCCATTGGGGATTTGATGTCGATGCTATTCAGTCGGTGCTGGATAAAGACGGCGGAAAAATGCGGGGGGCTTCCACACTGTCCCAGCAGACCGCTAAAAACCTGTTTTTGTGGGACGGGCGCAGCTGGGTGCGTAAAGGGCTGGAGGCCGGCCTGACGGTGGGCATTGAAACCGTATGGACAAAACGTCGCATTCTGACGGTGTACCTGAATATTGTGGAGTTTGGCGACGGCGTCTTTGGCGTCGAGCAGGCTGCGCAGCATTTCTTTCATAAGCCAGCCAGTCGCCTGACCGCTTCTCAGGCTGCGTTACTGGCGGCCGTGTTGCCGAATCCGCACCTGTTCAAAGTCAACGCGCCTTCCGCGTATGTCATTCGCCGTCAGCAATGGATACTGCGCCAGATGAGCCAGCTCGGCGGGGAGTCTTTTCTGCAAGAACATAAACTTCATTAGTACGGGTCATTAACGCAAAAAAGGACAGCACGCAGGCTGTCCTTTTTGTTATCACGCACTGAATTATTTGACGTAGGTAAATGCCGTAGTGACGTGTTTAACGCCGCTCACGCCAGCAGCAATCCCCGCCGCAGATTTACCTTCTTCCTGCGTCACCAGACCCAGCAGGAATACTTCGCCGTTTTCGGTAGTGACTTTGACGTTAGATGATTTAACCGAATCACTGGTCAGCAGCTGAGAACGGACTTTGGTGGTGATCCACGTGTCCATAGACGCTGTGCCCATGCTGACCGGTTTACCGGTACGGATTTCGTTATACACTTCCGTTGCGCCTTCAACACCCATCGCAATTTGTTTGGCGCGTGAGGCCATATCCGCCGTCGGTGCCTGACCGGTTAACAGGACTTTACCCTGATACGCTGTCGCCACGATACGGGCTTCGTCTTTCAGTTGTTTATCTTTGCTCACCGCGTTAGAAACACGGGCTTCCAGCGTGCTGTCATCAACCTGCGTACCGACCGTACGTGGGTCAGTCGTTGTTTTTGTTGCGACGCCAGCTGCACCAACTACCGCAGCGGCGACACAGCCTTGTAACAGAAGGGCGCTTAACAATACTGCAAAGAGAGGACTCGCCTTCATGTGATCTCCTTAATCGTCCTGGTGTGGGAACAGCGTGTTATCTATCAGGTCACAGAGACAGTTAACTGTGAGCATATGCATTTCCTGAATGCGGGCGCTGCGATGAGACGGAATACGGATCTCAACATCATGAGGCCCCAGTAAACCCGCCAGTTCGCCGCCGTCATAACCTGTTAATGCGACAATAGTCATATCACGGGTTACCGCTGCTTCAACGGCTTTGACAATATCACGGCTGTTGCCGCGGGTAGAAATGGCCAGCAGAACATCACCCGCCTGACCTAAGGCGCGCACCTGTTTAGCATAAATTTCTTCATGCAGACGATCGTTGGCAATCGCAGTCAGCACAATGTTATCTGCACATAATGAGATTGCAGGAAGGCTCGGTCGTTCAGTTTCAAAACGATTAATCAGACTGGCGGAAAAATGCTGTGCGTTTGCCGCAGAGGTGCCGTTGCCGCAGCACAGAATTTTATTGCCGTTGAGCAGCGATTGCACCAGCGTCATCGCGGCGCGGGAAATCGCGTCAGGCAAAGCTTCTGCCGCCGCAATCTGAGTTTGGATACTTTCTGTAAAGCAGACTTTGATTCTATCCAGCACGGGTTGTCGTCCAGTCAGTCGTCGTAATATTTATTCCGCATTGAAGGCATCACGCAGCCATTCTACCTGGCTGCCGGTGATGGCAAAAACATCAAAACGGCAAGATGATGTGTCAAAGCTTGCATTCTTTCCTGCAAGCCAGAAAGACGCAGCGCGTAACAGGCGCTGCTGTTTTTGAACCGTTACGCTGGCCGCTGCGCCACCAAAACTGGCGTTGCGCCGGTAACGAACTTCAACAAACACCCAGGTTTGCTGGTCATGCATAATCAGGTCAATTTCACCGGCACGGCAGGCCACATTGGCCGCCACAAAGGTTAACCCGGCTTTTTCGAGATAGCGCCGTGCAAAGGCTTCGTATTTATCGCCGCACGCCCGCGTCTTTGACAAAAAAGGCTTCATCAGTACGTCCTTGTACCTGTAATCGTTGAGAATTCCGATCTCAGTCATGCTGTTTCAGTTTTCTCTTAAGAAGAAACTGGCACCAGCGAGCCCTGGCGGTATTGCAGCCATGGCAATTTACGGTGGATGACACAGTTGCCATTGGCACTCAAATCTCCGGTGCTGCCGGAAACCTGGAAGCCAGGCAATGTGCGCATCTGGGAGAAGTGATTCGCCAGACTCCACGCATCGATACCCATCGCATAGAGACGAACCAGTGAATAATCGTTACCAAATTTCGCGGCTGCCTGCTGCATCAGCGCCGGGTTACCGCCTGCCAGCAACGGAATATCGCTAAACTGTACGCCTTCCATTTCCAGACGGTAGTCCGGCCCGGCACCTGCCTGGTAGCTACGTGAACTGGCATAGACTGCCGGATGTGAACGGCCATTTACGGCAAGATCCAGCATCGGTTTGATCAGCGTCAGTTCACTTTGTGTCGCGACAACGTAGACGGAATCCACCGCCCCCCCGGTACTGCCTTGCGTAATCTGTGCATCTGTTGGCGGTGCCGGGATAGTAATGCCACCAATAGTCACGCCCTGCGCTTGTGCTGGCGCGGCGGCATCACTGGCGATGACCGGCGTACCCGTCAGGCGGATACCGCTGCCGATAGAAGAACGTAATTCACCGGCTGAACCGAGACCTTGTTTCAGCACGGTTTGGCCGCCCAGTTTCTGCCATTCATTAGCAAAAGCCTGTGCGATACGGTCGCCGAAGTTGCCACGCGGCACCAGTAACAGCGGCATACGTTTCTGCTCAGACCACATGTGGCGCGCAGCATCCTGTGCCTCGTCTTCCGGCGAGAGCGCAAAGTAACAGATATTCGGGCTGTTTTTCTCAGTTTCTGGCTGATTGAGCGCTAAAACATTCAGCGGGGTCTGATCAGAAGAGAGTTCATTCACCTGATCTTTCAGCAGCGGACCGACAACCAGCGTTGCGCCATCCTGCTGAGCCTGCGTCAGAAGTGCGGCCAGCGGCTGACCATTAGTGTCATACACTTTCACCTGCGCATTACTGCTGGCAACGGGGGCCGCCGCCGGCGTTGCGGCCGGCTGGGCCGGTGAAGGATCGGTCTGCGCCGGGGTGTTTTGTGCGCCGGCATCCGGTGCGGAGGTACTGACGGCCGCGTTCGGGTCAGCCGGTACCTGCGGTTGTGCGTTAGCATCCGCCGTGGCTGCCTGCGGCGCCGGCTGGCTGATCTGACCGTTCATGGCCGCATTAAAGCCCTGCTGAATGGCATTCCCGTAAACTTGTGCCGGGCCGCTCATCGGCAGGAACAGTGCAATTTTGCCGGTTGAGGCAGGCTGGAAGGTCAGCACATTATTAAGCTGAGTTGGCAGACTTTTCGCTGCCGGATTCACCGGATAACGACGTTGCCAGTCTTTAATCCCGGCTTTCAGCAAATCAGGATCCTGTTTGTTGCTTTGCCATACGCTGAGTAAATCCAGCCATCCCTGCAACGTATTTTCATCAGCATTGATCACGATGCTGCTGACGTCCTGCGGGGACAGCTGCGTCAACGCCATCCAGGTGTGGTCAATATTGTCCTGATGTGGCTGTCCTTGTAACAGCGATTCCTGTGCGATATAGGCGCGGATCACGCCGAGGCTGGTGCGTCCCTGGCTGGCATCGATTTGCGCCTGATAATAACGGGCTTTCTGATCGTTGGTCAGACTGTGAGGGTCGAGCTGGCTCAGGCTGGTGGCGGCTGCCGGATAATTTTTCAGCGCAACCTGCACTTCTGCACTGGTCAGTTGCTGCTCGACGGTTTGAGCGGCGGTCAGATTTTGCGGTACTTTAGCCAGTTGCTCCGCCGCCTGAGGCGCTTTGCCTTCGCGTATCAGGGCACGCACTGCAAGCAATTGCCAGTCAGCCTTGTTATCATCACTGCTTTGCTGCGCCTGCTGCAAATAATAGTCAGAGCTGCCGGACGCTGCACCCTGGACACTTTCTGTCGGTGCCTGCGGCGCCTGGCCAGAACAGCTGGCGAGAAGCATCGCCACGATGATGGCAGGGAGTAAACGTCCCGAACGGGTACGAAAGGTCATTGAGGAAGGCATTCAGTTTCCAGTGATGTTTTTTTAAGATGCTCAATATTAAATCGGCAATCCGGATGAAACAATGAATCAAGACGATCAAGCAGATATTTCTGCCTCAACGCTGTATATCGTACCGACGCCAATTGGCAATTTAGGGGATATTACCCAACGCGCGCTGGCCGTACTGAACAGTGTCGATTTGATTGCTGCAGAAGATACCCGCCATACCGGATTGCTGCTGCAACATTTCGCGATCACCGCAAAAATGTACCCGCTGCATGACCATAACGAACAGCAGAAAGCCGAGCATTTACTGGCGAAATTGCAGGAAGGCCAGACCATTGCGCTGGTCTCGGATGCCGGTACGCCGCTGATTAATGACCCCGGTTATCATCTGGTGCGTCGCTGCCGCGAAGCCGGTATCCGCGTGGTGCCGTTACCCGGTGCCTGTGCGGCGATCACCGCCCTTTGTGCGGCGGGTTTGCCTTCTGATCGTTTCTGTTACGAAGGGTTTCTGCCCGCTAAAACCAAATCCCGTAAAGATACGTTGCAGTCACTGATTGAAGAACCGCGCACGTTGATTTTCTATGAATCAACGCATCGTTTACTCGACAGTCTGCAGGATATGGTCGAAGTGTGGGGGCCTGAGCGGTATGTGGTGCTGGCGCGTGAACTGACCAAAACCTGGGAAAATATTCACGGTGCGCCTGTCGGCGAGCTGCTGGCCTGGGTGCAGGAGGTCGAAACGCGCCGGCGCGGCGAAATGGTGCTGATTGTTGAAGGCCATAAAGTGGATACCGAAGCGTTACCGGCAGAAGCCCTGCGTACTCTGGCGCTTTTGCAAAAAGAACTGCCACTGAAAAAAGCTGCCGCGCTGGCCGCTGAAATCCACGGTGTGAAGAAGAATGCGTTGTATAAATACGCGCTTGATGAGCAAGAGGGTGACAAATAGGGCGTAATACCCTATTATCCGCCGCGGAGTTGACCAGACAGTCGCCGCTTCTTTGCCGTCCCTTTCGGGGGAGACAGAAGGAGGGGAGGAAAGTCCGGGCTCCATAGGGCAGGGTGCCAGGTAACGCCTGGGAAGCGCGAGCTTACGACAAGTGCAACAGAGAGCAAACCGCCGATGGCCCGCGCAAGCGGGATCAGGTAAGGGTGAAAGGGTGCGGTAAGAGCGCACCGCGCGGCTGGCAACAGTTCGTGGCATGGTAAACTCCACCCGGAGCAAGGCCAAATAGGGGTTCACATGGTACGGCCCGTACTGAACCCGGGTAGGCTGCTTGAGCCAGTGAGCGATTGCTGGCCTAGACGAATGACTGTCCACGACAGAACCCGGCTTAACGGTCAACTCCACTCCATTGAAAACAAAAGCGGGTGTTCCCCTCAGGGATACACCCGCTTTTGTTCCCTTCAGGACAGCTTGTACAAACGATAACGTCCGTTCTGCAACAGAACTTTGTAATGTCCAAACACTGTCTGGTTTGCACCGGCGTAGATCGTTTTCCCTTTATATTTCACCATCACTTTTTCCTGACCGCCTATTTCCGTGACCAATATAATTTTCGGAACCGCAGGTTTCGGCGGACTGACGGCTGCGGCAGGCAGAACAGTATTTGTCTCTGAAGCCGACAGGAGTTTTGCTGAATCCATTGTCTGCCCGTGATACATCAGCTCAAAATGCAAATGTGGCCCGGTGCTGCGTCCGGTATTCCCGGAGTAGCCAATCACTTTGCCCCGTTCAATTTCTTGCCCGGTGGCCACAGTGATCCTGTCAAGATGCAGATAGCGGCTACGCCACCCGAGCGGATGACGTATTACCACGTAATTTCCCGCAGTCGGATGAGACATGGCTTCCACGACGATCCCCTTCTCCGTAGCCAGCACCGGCGTTAACCGTGGCGCGGCAAAATCAGTCCCCTCATGCGGGGAAAAACGTTGCATGAGGGGGTGCCACCGCAGGCTGAACGGGGACGTGATCCGCAACGGAATATTTAATGGCGAAAGGAAGTGGGGATAGCGAATTGACGATGTTTTTGATGTCTCTGTATTCCCCTCTGATACTTTGTCTCCTGGGGCAGTCAGTAACATTGCTGAAGAAAAATGATCCTCAATAACTTCAACATCGGGACGCGTAGCCTGAATCAGAGCCAGCGTTACCGCCACATCGTCCGTCGCCTGAGTTAAAAGCGGAATGAGCAGCAGGAAAAGTAATACCCGGCGCATGGATTAAAGTCGCTCAATAAAAAACATCACCAGCCCGGCCATGGCGATTGAAGGTCCGAAGGGGATGTAATGTTTGGCGGATTCAGGATGGTCTTCATCCAGCGACCGGCGTTTGTTGAGTACTGTACAGAGCAGGTAAACAATAATACCGGACCCTGCAGACCAGAGAATCAGTTCAGGGAGTTTTTCCATGCCCAGCCAGGCGGTGATGGCAGCCATCAGTTTAACGTCGCCATAACCTAATCCTTCGCGGCCACGTAATTTTTCATAGGCTGCCATGAGGGTATAAAGCAAAAGCCAGGCAAGCGCTGCGCCACAAATCGCTGAGCGAGGCGCAATATCAGTCGTACCCAAAACCGAACCCAGTAAGCCGCTCCATAGCAGCAGCGATACTAAACCGTCAGGCAAAATCAAATGCTGAAAATCAATCACTGACAAGCTGTAGAGCAGGCAGAAATAGAGGAAAAAGCAACAAACCTGAATTTCAGTAAACTGCGGCAGCGCCACCAGGGTCAGCAAGGTAAAAACACTACCGCACAGTATTTCGGATATCAGATACTGTGGGGAGATAGTGCTCTGACAATGACGACACTTACCTTTAAGCCATAACCAGCTTAGGACAGGAATATTGTCACGTTTCCAGACCGGCGCACCACATGCCGGGCAATGTGAAGGTGGCCACCAGAGATTCACTTTTACCGCATCCGGTTCCGGGCTTAATTCGGAAAAAATCATTAACGGAAGCCGGTAAATCATTACATTAATAAAGCTGCCAATAAATAATCCGAATATCAGTGCCATGATAGGATAAAACCAAAAATAGAAAAGCGTCATTAAATAATTCCCTGCGAGAATGAACTGAAGAATACGGTATTTTCAGTGAGAGCATTATTTCTCTGTGATACCTTTTTTTACTTCCATAAAATCAATGAATATATTTGGTCGTTCTTCCGTTGCAATTTCTAATCGCTGCGAAAATAACTGAGTGCCTTTGGTGTCGCAAATATAAGCATTGTCTGATGTCGGTTGCTTTCCCATCATTTGTGCAAAGGTAAATCCTTTCTGCCCTTCCGGAACATGGATAATATTGAAACCGGGCACTTCCCTAAACGAATCGACAGCCGGATCCTGGAAATGGGTTAAGTCGGTATAATCATCCACCGATCCTTTAGCACCATTCAGGCATGTAAATATATCACTACCCCGTATACCCTGCTCGTTAATAGCCCCCTCTCCTTCCCAGAGACCCGACCAATGCACACCTCCGGCAAGACGAGTATGAATTGCTGCAACATCAGTTATGGCTATCCTCTCGTTATCCAGGTAGTAGGGAATAAGATACATACTCTCCGTTTTACGATGATTGAGTGTATCTTTCCCGTTTGAAACGAAAGCATAATTGGCAGGATAATCATTGTTGATTCTGGAACTCACATAGGGTAAGAAATATTCTCCGTCATCACTCTGAATTGTCCAGGCAGCAAGCCGCGGTTCACTTCCATCCGCATCGCCGAGCAACAAGGCTTCTAAGTGTATGACTTCCATATGGCGATGAGGAAGATAAACAACCAGTTCATGTCCTTCCCCTCCCGTGCTGTTATTACTGGTATTACCTTCAGGGCCGTCTGAAGCCCGGGGGAAAATAACCGTGCCAACCCATAATTTTTGATTTTTGCTGGCGGCCAGTTCAATCAGTTCATCATATAAAGAGAGGTTTCGCGTAGAGCTGGTCATTGCTGGCTTACATTTATAACGTTGCTCTTTCAGGGTGACAGGCGTACCTGAACATGCCGTGATTGCCGGGAAGGGGTCGCCTTTCTGATAGGGTTTCGCATTAATAATGGGGAGGCCCCAGTCTCCTTCTTTACCGCCACTCACCCAGCTGTAATTGGCTTGTGTATCATAGTGAAGGTAGTGTTCTGAGAAATCAAAATTGTCATCTGTTATCTCCGGCAAACGCTGGGCAGGAACGTGTCCGGAAGAGGATTCTATATACATAATATTTATTGCAATTGGCAGGGAGTTTTTCTCCTCATAGGAATATTTGTTACCACTTCGGGTATATCCAAAAAAATTAGCAATAGGTAACGCGAGGGGCATATCCAGCGGTTGTGCTGTACCGCCACCGCTATCAGGTTCAGCAAATTTGAACGCGCCTCCTTTAGGTATCGTGGCCGAAAAGCTATTAACCGATGCTATATTCAAGATAATGAAAAGCATAATTATTTTTTTCATCATACATCCTTTTAAAAAGAACCGCTTGCGCCCATTTTCCCTAATGTATCCGAAAGGGCGAATAGTGCTGCGAAAACCCATATAACACAGCCACCTAAAACGAGGGTAGATAATGACTTGAGTAAACCGGATAATTTCTGAATATATTCTCTGATATGTTCTCTTGATTTATGCGATACAGAGGTTAATACTTCATTAAATGACGATAAGCCCGCATAGAGGCTAATGTTTAGCAAAGTTTCAGGGCCAAATAATCCGGTGTTCAGCGCATCACCGTATCCTAACCCTATCGCCATTTTCTCCCGCATAGTGTTGATATGATTTTTCAGCCATCGGTTGGAGTTCAATAAAATGATCGCCAGGCCATCATTCAGTGGGATCCCATTCTTAAGCATTAGCGCCAGATTGTTGAGGAAGATAGAGGCCGCAATTTGCTTGTAAGTGGAAAAGGGTAAAATGCGGTCAAGAAATTTATTCCTGAATGAGCCGCAAAGATTAATCATGACAAACCGGATAATAAAGACGGTCAAAATAATAGCAATTAACATGTAGATCCATAACCCTGCGACCAGGGATAGACCAAAAGAATAAAGTGACTGGGTGATACCTGGCCATTTAGTCACAGGGACAACACTTTCAAAGGCAGGAAATACTTTGACAGAGTAGCCTGCGATCACTGTTAATGAAAGGATCAGCATAATGAAAGGAAAGAGGACGGCAGACGTCAGTTTTTTCTTTAACTCACTATTATAAGTGATGACATTAACTAAGGTTATAAACCCGTCAGCGAGACTGCCGCTCTGTTCGGCTGCATTGATAACACTCAGCTCACTTTGTGGAACAAGGCCATCAAACATGACCGCAATAGATGCACCCGTCAGACCTGCTTTCATGTTATTGGTTAATATGCCAATGTTTTTGGCAAAGCCAGATCCCAACAGGCTTTTTCCTTCAACCTGAAGTTTTAACAAAGAATCGTAAAGTGGTAATTCTGTGCTGATCATGTCAGCACAGAATTTATAGAGAAATAATCGTTGTTTTTTATTGAATTTTGCCAAGGATCACCGCCATGTTTTCCTGTTCGACGTCACCAAATTCCATGCTAAACCAGGCTGCACAAACCCGACCGCGAAGTATCTCAGCGAAGACCTTTTCTTTTATTTCAAACCCTTCGCTCAGGCCAGGTGCTGACAGCCTTTTTTTCCGCCATAGGGTATAAACCTGCAACCATTCCTGTTTTGAAATCGCCGCCAGTTCATCGTAAGTGGGAAGCATATACTCCATCACCAGCTGTCTGCCGCTGATGCCGGTATATTTACAATGAACGCAACCAGATTCATTTTGTTCATATAGCGACATTGTTTTTCCACCGAATGTCATTTCAACGGAACGATGACAATGGGGACAAATAACCGGAACCAGCTTCTGGCACTGCAATCCGGCAATAAAACCGGGTGTAGAAAGTTTATCGCTGGTGATACCCATCGCAGATAAACGCTGAAGTAATGAGACGATATTCCCGGCATGCACGGTCGTGAAACAGTAGTGCCCGCTCTCTACGGCACCGGCAAGTGCATTGGCCGAAATATTGTCACGTATTTCCCCCACCATCAGAACGTCCGGATCCCGGCGCAGTGCAGATTTAATCGCAGAATGAAAACCGCCGCCTTCTACACTGACGACAGAGCTTTGTTTGGCACCGAAGATCTGATACTCAACCGGGTCTTCGACCGTCAGGAAACACCCTCTGCTGCTGTAGCGGTTTATTTGCAGCCATTCCATTAAATTCTTCAGCGTTGTAGATTTACCCGAACCGGTCGTACCGGCAATGATGTAAGCACCATAAGGATTACTGAGGATTTTTTTTAAATCTTCTAACTCATCATCTGAAATACCCAGCCTGCTAAGATTTGCGACGGCACTTTTCGATAATCCGGAAGGAATAATACGCAACACGGCGTGATAGCAATCGTTCGTCTCACCAAAAATGGGGAAATGCGCATAGCGGAAGCGGAAACTGAGTTTATTAAGTGTGTAGAGGATATTGGCGCTTTGCGGAATAGTGCGGTTCCACGTGGTGTCACGTGTACTGGCCTGGACGTTATACAGCACGAAAACCAGTTCATCACATTTGCTGGATGCCATCTGCATCATGGGCACCAACATACCGTTTACACGCACTTCCAGCTGAGCCAGGATATCGTTGCGGGTTATATGCAGGTCACTGGCTCCCATATTTACCGCTTCAATTAATATCGCCTCGAGCTCTTTCTGCGTTTCACTGATATCCAGGGCCACACTGCTGAGCTTCTGTAATGAAACCAGCTCGAAAATTTTGAAATAAACGCTTTCGCTGACCCCGGCTACCCCGAGTACCTGATGACGATGAACATCATTGAGTTTGCGAATTTCATATTGAATAATATGCAACTCTTCTACTACAGAGCGTTGGGAGACCAGAAACTCCTGCCCCTGCGAGCGGGCCAGAAGCATATGATCTTCTATTTCAGAGAAAGTCCATTCACCATTGTGAAGGGATTCTTCGGTAAGCCGGACAAAATCGAGTATCACCCGGAAATTTCCTGAACATACGAGTGCTGCCCGTTTTTATCCTGATGTACCGTATAGCGCTTTCCGTTAGCAGAAAAGACTTCACCTATACGCACGAATACTGTTTTCGTGCCCACGGAAACAGCCGCTTTGGTAATGCCTGCAATTTGCGACAACATCATCACCCGGGGCTCATCCACCGGCGCTGATTCGGTTTTCGGCTCTTCGCCTGAAGGCCCGTCATTCATGATTGGCATCGCGGATACCGGATTCAGTTCAGCCGCTTCATTTTTGATTTTCGCCATCTCAAGCCGTAATTTCGCCAAGACAAGTTGCTGGGAAAGTAGTCGCTGAGACTGATTAAACTGCATGTCTTCTTCCATCAGCCTGGAAATATGTTCCTGTACAGGCGCAGGGACGGGAGAGATATTCTGACCGGTTGTGCTGATCTCGTCGGCAAAGTTGCTGGTCGAAAATAAAGCAACCAGGGTAGTGAGGATTATTTTCCGCTTCTGCATACCATTACTCCTGTAATTTTATTTTCCTTGCTACTATCAACTTTTTGTATGATAAAAGCGTCCTTAAAGGCATGACGTTCCAGTACGCTGGCGATATTCAATATATCCAGATAATGAAGTGGTTTGGGAAGTGACATTTCCCACGAAATAACGTTTAAACCGTAATATTTCGCCTTACCTTTCTGTGAGATTTTCTTTTCAGTTGCTATTACAGCAGCGCCTGGCAGGGCGGTTATTTTCAGCGCCTGTTCGCTTCCCGTCGCAGAGTTATAGGAGTAAATATAATTCAATGCATCGCTACAGGCAGGAGGCGAAATTTCCTGCTTCCTTTTATAGGCATTCAGGAGGGGATTTTCGCTGAGACCCGATTTTACCTCTGTAAAATCAAAAGTGTTTTCAGAAAAGTTAGCGTTATAGGTTTTTCCCCAGAAAATTTTTTGGGCAACGCTAAATATCGCTCCCTTGCTTAACTGATAACTGAATGCGCACTTTTGTGCATCACAAGAGAATGTTTCATTCGTATAATTCATGTCATACAATTTACTATAACTATTAGTTATCTCAACGGCCAGTTTAGTGAAGGCCGAAATACTCCCTCCCGTGAGCGCTTTCAAATAGAAGGCGTCAACAACTTTAACATCTGCGGCCAGTTGTGTTTGTTCACGAACTTTTTTTGCTTTCAGTTCCTGGTCAGGTACATACACTAAGTAATACCAACCGGCAAAACCTGCCGCAATCAACAATACCAGAGTGGCGGCGGCAATACCTAATTTAGTATTCTTAGAAACCGGTAGCGTATTTTTCCGTAATTTTAATTTTTTGATCATTTTTTATCCGGAAATAATAGTATATAGAAAAACAGATGACGCAATAAGTAACAAAAATATGCCAAATCCTACTGCGCTCCAAAACATACGTTGTTTCTTTTTGAAAATTTTCTGATTTGATTTACAAGATTCAGCAATAGTGTCTAATTGTGCCAATGAAATTTCAGTTACCTGAAGTCTGGCGTATTTTGACTCAGGCAACGAAGCCACCATTTCCTGAAAGAAATTTTCGGTAATAACACAGTCACTGCCGCTGATAATGATACCGTCCATGATCATCAGCAAGTAAATCTGTCCTTTACCTGCCGAGAAATAATAGAATCCATCACCATAGAGATTTCTAAGATGGACAGCAAAAGGTTCACAACCCGGAGATGTTCTTTCAGAATAACCGATAAGCTCACTGACTTCAGCATCCCCCTGAACACTATAAATATATCTCCGGTGACTACGCCGTATGTTTGCCATCCATTTTAGATATCCCGGCGCCATATTATCGTGTATGGGTAAGTCCCAGATTAAACCGGTCAATATGTTATTGCGCGATAGTGTATTTAACATGACTGTCACATCCAATAATTAATGATTCAGAGGTGCACGATAATAGTCAATACCCACAACCATCACGACGGTATTCTCATCGTCAGCTGTATTTTCACTATAACCTAACAGCTGATATTCTTTATTTTTACTCAGGTCATTCATTTCATACTTCGCGACCATGAGTAAACTACCCGGCGTAACCGCTGTAGAGTTAAACATCTCGGTGGTAGTCACATTGGGCAACTGTACGGTGTCGAAAACATCAATAGAATTTAACTGACTCTTGGTAAAACCGCTGGTGACTTCTACCCGCCCGTCTTTATTGATCCGTGGGGTAATAATAAAACTGGTGCCGGTAATGATTTCAGAGGTTTCGATCTCTACATCTTCCTGACCATTATCATTATTAATGGTGCGTGTTCGCCCGGAAACATAGTATTGAGAATTTGTCATATTGAGCGGTACCGGCGTGTTATTACGGGTGACAAATGTCCCGCTCTGCAGAACTTTACTGCCCGTCAGGGAATAGAGTGCGTTCAATTTGGCCGATACACTGAGTGCATGATCAGCACCCGCACCGAGCGTCATTCCACTATCCATTGTATTCATCATGGCAGTATTAATAACAATGCTTTCACCGCTGTCTATATAGGACATGTTCAGACCTGCACCATACTCTTCCATTTTCTCTTTATTGAGTGTGAAAATTTTGTAGGTGACAATGAATTGGCGATTATTGTCAGCCTGGTATTTTTGCAACACATCATTCAACGCTTTATATTCTGACGGCCGTCCGGTTAGCGTTACGATGGAAGCATCTTTAAATACGGTATACATGCCGCTTGAGACATACTTTTCTGCCATGTCTTCAACGTCATCCCAAAATGTAGATTCGAATTTAGTTTCTGATTTTCCTTTCAGTCCCCCATTGCTAACCGCATCATTCGAAAGATCGAGACTGGCTTCAAATTTATTATTTTCTCCATAAAAATCGAGTTTTATGGCATACACGCTATAAGCATCCACTTTAAGAATATTATTCTCATCAAGGGTAGTATTCACATCGTAAAGGGCTGAAATATAGCGCATGAATTCTTCAAAAGTCCCTGTGAAATTAATGCTGTGTGCTTCAATGTTTACTTTACCGCCTTCAAGGCCTTTCTGGTCGGGGAAAGCCAAATTTACTTTATGGCTGACACCTGTTTGCGCGAGTAAAGCATCGAGCACGGTATTCAGATCAGTGGGTTCATAGGAGTTCACAGTAACTTTTTTAGCGAGCAGTGTTTGCCGCGTAGAACTGTAATCCACTTTTTTACCTAAATAAGCAGCATCATATTTCACATAAGGTTTAACTTTCATTTCTCCTGCAGAAGTCGCTCCCGGTAATGTATCCTTAACATTTTCACGTGCAAATGTCTGATTGAATTCATGGTTACACCCCTGAATAAGCAATACCAATGTAATTAATCCAATTCTAGTTTTCATATATCCTTATCCTGAAAATCAGTCGTTACATATCATCAACAAGTAAAACGCGGTTCTTCTGATAGTTTTTGATGATTAATCCATAATTTTCAGAAGCAAAAAGATCCCCTAAACCTGTCAGCACCTCGTCTTCATTTTTGCCTGTCAGGGTGATGGGGCTAAAAATCAAATAATCACTTTTACTTTGCCAAAGTAATTTATATCCGGAGTCCCTGGCCCATTTCTGTAAACCCTGGCTCAGCAGATCACCGCTATTCAATAACAAAGTCACTTGTAAAGGAGTTGATAAGACGCCCTTAGGTTCAGCAGGAATGGGCAACGAGGGAGAATTCCCGCCGGAAAAGGGGTTGCGGCCTGTTTGTGAGGATGGACTCACTGAAGGGGTTTGAGATGTGGCTGAAATAGTGCCATCGGCATTGACCATTGCATGTGCATATTGCCCCATAGCCACGGACAGTATAATAACGCATCCAATCATTTTAATTTTCATCTTATTTCATCCTGAAATTTTTCATAAAAATACAGTGCCGTACCTTCATTTACGTTGCGCTAATAGGGCGGCATGGGGGGGGCATCAGCCCCAGCAGCGGGTTGTTTGATCGAGCTACACCATGAAGTCAGCACAACTGAAAGTGAACTTGGATTAATGACACTGACACCTTTCCCTGAAATATTATCAAACACGCCACTGGTGGCGCTGATGACCCAGTAATCGTCAGGAGATATTTTCTTGTCATTCTCCCGGATGAGATTCACCTGTACGGCAACACCGCTTAAATGATCTAAAACGCCTTTTGTCGTTGTCCGGTTATTTTCGCTGTTGGAGAAATCAGAAAAATCCTCCCCGCCTTCACTTTCGCTGCCTGCGTTTCCCTGTTTGCCTACATCAGCGACAATGGATGAGATTGCAGCAGCCAGCCGTGGATAAAGTACTCGCGGCGCATTTTGGGGATTACCCGGGGCCGGAGGCGCTAAGGGGCATTTTTGCACCGGAATTTTAATATACCCTGGCTCATCGGTGACGCTTTTATCATAGTTATCCGGGTCATCAATAATGACATCATTGGTGCCCCTGTCTTTTTTATTGCCAAAGGATTGATAGGAAACAACCGGACTGGTCATGAGCGCAATGATATTTCCTTTTTCAGGATCGAAAGCTTCACCTTCAAAAATAACATTCGCCATTAATGTTCCCGTTACAGTTTGGTTGTTAGCATCTTTGGCCGTCAGATGCATGATGCCTTCCTCATTGTTCCGGCCTGTACCGTCTTCAACTTCCAGGCAATGCGTCATCATATTTTCTTTAAGATTCCAGCAGAGCTTATCCACGCCGACTAAGCCATCGGGTTTTATCACTTTCCCCAAACCTGCCTTAAAACTAAACCTAACCCCCAGCTGAGCGGCAGTTTGATCAATCTTATCGAGGTAGGACACCATGCTGCCGAAAGGTACCGCTTCGTCATCTGTCTTCGCGTCATGGGTTTTCAGCAGTTTCCAGCCGGTGCCGAAATTTGCTACATCGGTGCCCTTTGCTTCCCGCCGATAGATATAGTCAGCGTGTTGATATGCCAGGTCGTAATGAGTGAATGCTTTACTAAACGCGGTCGCATAATTTTCGATAGTAAATTTATCCATATCATTTTTACCGTTAATTCCCGGATGAAAACTCACGTAGAAATCAACGCGATCAATAGTTCGTGTCTCTTCGTCACCCACCAGATCCACACGTTCTAATACCAGAGATTTATCCTGGTTGTTTGCCGGCTGATTGCAGGCTAAATCTTCAACCTTGAATTCCTTATCAGCGACTTTCTTGTTGCCCGTGTTGTAACAGCGATGGCTGGTGAAATAACCACGAGACAATGTGTTATCCCACTGAATAAAATGGTCAGTATCTTTCGGGTCAGTGCTGAAAGCCTGATCCTCTACACGCCAGCCATAGGTTTTACCTTTTTCATTAGCTGTAGAAATCGTTCTGTCGAAAAGCGGGTTCACTATGAAATCCATTTCACCATCAGCGTCGCTGTCCTCAGTAATCTGAATTTCATCCCTGTTAATAAATTGCAACATGCCATGCACTTCGTTCGCAATAATATTGGTCAGGTTTTCTCTGGCCACTGATTCTATTTGTTTCTTTTTAAAGAGAGCGAATGAAGTAAAAACGAGACCCATGATTCCCATTACAACGATCATTTCCAGTAAGGTAAAACCTTTGCTGTTGCTTACCTTTGGCATAAAAATTCCCATCGTTATGGAAGTCATCGAAAATGAGCCTGCAACGATAACGGCCGCAGGCTCCTGTACTCATAAAAACAATTATTTACTGCCTAAAATCAGCGCATTATCTGAACCTGTCGATGCATCGCAGAATCCTGCAGCCACGATGGTTGTCGGACTCAGGGTATCGGCAGTCAGGGTTTTGAGAATAGACGTGGTAGGTTCGCCGGATAACTCTGCGGGTTGTGGTGTTACGAGTGCGCCGGCTGCTGCAGTACCAGAAGCCACATAATCCCATTGTCCGCCCAGCTGGGAAGCAATGTTACGGCAGTCTTCTGTTTCCAGCCCGTTTATCACCAGGTAGAAGCCTTTCGCTTTTGCATCTTCAGAGACGTATTTCACCCCACCAATTTCAAACGCATCATTTGACATGCCATTGAAGGCTTCAGCCGCAGAAATTTTCCCCATCTTAACTAACGTAGAAATTATTGAGCCAGTCGTGTCGGTTGCAGTACCAATTGTCGACTTAGTCAGATCTACAGCACTCACCATCGCAGGGTATTCTGCACTGTCTTTATAAGCTTCAGTCGTCCCTACCCGCACTGAGTTGGTATTATCGGCTAAGTCACTGATATCCTGTGCAGTAAAGGCACGGTTTGCCAGGATTACAACACCTGCAGCAATAATACCGATAATGCCCAGCACGATGATGATTTCCAGTAAGGTCACACCGCGTTGTTTCTTAAGTTCCTGATATTGATTTGCTTTGCGCTTTAGCGCATTAATTGCGTTTTTCATACCTTAATCCTTAGGCTTGAAATATATTCATAAAATGACATAGTAATACGATCCCGCTGAAATACAGTGGGAGTAATATAATAAGACTAATGTCTTAATGTTATGTATAACGTTTTAAAGCTATTAGTACATCTCACTCCTTATTATAAAACCCCATTTCCCTGACCAGCGTTGAAAAGCATAAATCAAAATAAAGCGTTCGTATAGATAATAGGGCAATAAAGAAGATAAAAATAAATTATAATTTAATTATCAAAATACAACCCGTAAGATCATTTAAATGAATATTATAAATACAAATATCAATATAAAGATTTAAGTATCAATATTAATGATCATTCATGACTTTTAATAGCTGACTGTTTTGAGGTTATTTATTTGTTTTTCAGACAGTTGAAAGGATAGGTGGTCTGTCTCATCGAATCACGGTAAAAGGTTAGTCTATCCCGCAAATTGCACGATGACAGGACGAAAAAAGCAGGACCGGATATCATTTCCCTGAGGGAAACTGATAAACAGGTGTACAAAAAACCGCACAAAAGAATTTGTGCGGTGTGGTTTTTATAACAAGGGCCGGAGAATCAGAGTGGCATATCAATCAGTAGCGCCCGTAGCGGGGTGCAGGCAGAAACCGTCAGGCTGTTTTCCTGATGGATAAATGCGCCATCACCGCAGGCCAGTTTTTGCAGTTCACGGCTGGCTGCTCCCAGAGCATCCACCTGGCCATGAATCGATTGCAAATATGCGCGTGGCCCGCGTACCGGCAGCGTAATTTTTTCACCTGCCGCTAAATCCAGATGATGGATCCACACCTTTTGCCGCAGTTGCAGGCTCCCGTTTTCACCGTCCGGTGAGGCCAGCAGGAAATGCGTGACCTCTGGCAGCGTCATTTTCTGCGTCAGCGGATTCTCATGCTCAGGGCAGGCATCCAGCCACAGTTGCATCCGTGTCAGTGGCCGGGTGGTGCTGGTATTCAGTTCGCTGTAACTGACATTCGCCTGCGTCGACAGCAATGCGGCTTCACCGGCACTGACCCCGGTACTGTTGCCTTCGCTGTCACGGTATTCCGCTGAACCCTGTAAAACCAGATTCAGCACATCCACGCGAGGATAGGTGCGTGGCTGGAAACTGGCGCCGGGTGCCAGCACTTCCTGATTCAGGACGCGCAGAGACGCATAGCCCATCAGTTTGGGGTCAAAGTAATGGCCAAAGGAGAATGTATACCGTGCCTGGAGCCAGCCAAAGTCAGCGGTACCGCACTCTTTTGCCGTTCTGCTGGTAATCATGGCGGTCGCCTCTCTTAAAAATTTCGATGTATAAATGGTAAGCGTCTGGACGTGTGATTGTTAGCCAGTTAATCTGGTCGCTATATTCAAATTTCCTGAAAGAGAAAAGAATGGCTAAGGATCGCGCACTCACACTGGAAGCATTACGGGTCATGGATGCGATTGACCGCAGGGGGAGTTTCGCCGCAGCTGCTGATGAGCTGGGCCGCGTCCCGTCTGCACTGAGCTACACCATGCAGAAACTGGAAGAAGAACTGGATGTGGTGTTATTTGACCGTTCAGGTCATCGGACAAAATTCACCAATGTTGGCCGGATGTTGCTTGAGCGCGGACGGGTGTTGCTGGAAGCTGCAGACAAGCTAACGGTGGATGCCGAAGCGCTGGCCCGCGGTTGGGAAACCCATATCACCATTGTCTGTGAAGCCTTATCGCCGGCCGCGCAACTGTTCCCGCTGATTGAAAAGCTGGCGCTGAAAGCCAATACGCAGGTTTCTCTGATCACCGAAGTGCTCGCCGGGGCGTGGGAACGTCTTGAGCAAGGCCGCGCGGATATCGTGATCGCGCCGGATATGCATTTCCGATCTTCTACCGAAATTAACAGCCGTAAACTGTATAAGCTGGCCAGTATCTATGTGGCCGCGCCGGATCACCCGATCCACCTTGAAGCCGAGCCGCTGTCGGAAGTCAGCCGGGTTAAATATCGCGGGATCGCCGTGGCGGATACCGCCCGTGAGCGTCCGGTATTAACCGTTCAGTTGTTGGATAAACAGCAGCGTCTGACGGTCAGCACCATTGAAGAGAAGCGTAAAGCGTTACTGGCGGGATTAGGGGTGGCGACAATGCCTTATCCGATGGTCGAGAAAGATATCGAGGAAGGGCGTTTGCGGGTGGTGAGTGCGGAATATAACCGTGAAATCGATATTATCATGGCGTGGCGTCGCGACAGCATGGGTGAGGCGAAAGCCTGGTTCCTGCGTGAAATTCCAAAGCTACTGGCTACGCGGGAAGTGAAGTCATAGCGTTTTCATTCAGTAAACCCATACCCGATGCCAACCTTCCCCTGGTGAAAGGGGAAGGAGCAGAGCGAAATTAAAAACGGGTATCGCGGCCGTGCTCAGAGTCTAAATCCTGCGCCGGTCCGGTGGAAATAATGCCATACGGGTTGATGGTTGCATGGCTGCGGAAGTAGTGATTACGAATGTGCGCGAAGTCCACCGTTTCACGAATGCCCGGCATCTGGTAGATATCACGCAGAAAACCATACAGGTTCGGGTAATCACTGATGCGGTAGCGGTCACATTTGAAATGAGTGACATACACCGGATCAAAACGCACCAGTGTGGTCCACAAACGCAAATCCGCTTCGGTCAGCTGATTGCCGGTCAGATAGCGGTGCTTGCTCAGCAATTCCTCAGCACGGGACAGCGCGCTAAACACACCCTCAACCGCTTCGTCGTAGGCATCCTGAGACGTTGCAAAACCCGCCTTATAGACACCATTGTTAATTTGCGGATACACCCACTCATTGATCTCATCAATCTCTGAGCGTAATGCCTGCGGATAGTAATCTCCGGCTTTGGCACCCACGGCATCAAATGCGCTGTTGAACATGCGGATGATATCAGCGGATTCATTGCTGACGATGGTTTGCTGCTTTTTATCCCACAGGATCGGCACGGTGACGCGGCCGGTGTAATCATTCTGCGCCCGCAGATAGATTTCATAGGCATAATTGAGATGATACAAATCGTCGCCGGTGGCTGCCGGAAAATCGGTGCCGAACGTCCAGCCGTGTTCCAGCATCAGCGGATGTACCACAGATACCGGAATCATCTCCTCCAGTCCTTTGAGGGTTCGCATCAGTAAGGTGCGGTGCGCCCACGGGCAGGCCAGTGAAACATACAGATGATAACGGTCACGTTCTGCGGTAAAGCCGCCAACGCCATGCTCGCCCGGTTCACCGTCAGGCGTTATCCAGTTGCGAAACTGCGCTGCTGAACGTTTGAAATGACCGCCGGTTGACTTGGTGTCGTACCAGGTGTCCTGCCAAACGCCATTGACTAGTTGCCCCATTTTTCCTCCTTCCCCATCATCCTTCGAGCTGCCTCTGCGTTGGCTGTCTTCTCAAACTCCAGTCACATACTATTGTATGCTCCCGGGGATTTACTCAGTTGCCGCCTTGATGCAACTCGAATGATTTAGGGGATATTTACCGATAAGTAATAAAAAAGGGCGAGGTGATAAATCACATCGCCCTGCAGGTCTGACATAGTGTCTTATTTAATTATAGCTGAGCTGTCACTCCCTGGTGTCGGAGCAATTACCAGTTTTTCTTGATCAGACGGTCGATGCTGAATGCACCAGGACCGGAAGCAAACAGGACGAAGAATCCTCCAGCGATAGACAGGTTTTTCATAAACATCATCTGGTTCACGCCCTGTGCAAAATCAGTGTGGAAGATCAGAGCCGTCAGGATAGTGAAAATTGCCGTGATCAGCGCTGTGGTGCGGGTAAAGAAGCCGAACAAGATAGCCAGACCACCGCCAAACTCTAACAAGATAGTCAGTGGCAGGAAGAAGCTTGGCACGCCCATAGACGTCATATAGCCCGCAGTCGCGGTGTAACCGTTAATTTTGCCCCAGCCTGCAACGATAAAAAGCACTGGCATCAAAATACGCGCAACCAGCAAAGCAGTGTCTTGTAACTTGTTCATCTTCGACTCCGAGAGTGATATACCCAAATTGGGTTAAAAGTGTTACCGGCCCGGTCGGAAAATGTTTCCTGCCGTTACCGCATCAGTTGATGACGAGATAATAAGTCGGATGAATAAGTTATGTTAGCAAGTAAATCTGTCTGAATGATTCAAATAAATTGAACAGCCACGGGGTTGTTATTCAAAAAGAAAAGGGCTGATGGTTTGCCCATCAGCCCTTTTTGATTGCGGAGGTTGAGACTATTTGTTGCCGAGGGTTTTACGGAACAATTTTACGGTGCCCCAGATGCCGAAAGCGCGCCGTGACCAGCGAACCACTGCGCTGGGATGGCGAATACCGTAAACGGCCAGCAGACTGGAGCCGACAACCAGATATTTACGCATATCCACGAGTTTTACCCAATAGTGATCCACTTTCGCGGTGGCATCCAGCCAGTCTGAACCGGCCTGAGAAAGCTCGCTGCGCTGACGCTCAATTTTGCGCATCAACCTGACTTTTTCGATAGCACGGTTCGGGATACTCATAGCTCGTCATCCTTTTCCAGCAGGGCACGATCGATGTCCAGTTGTTTACGGGTGAGGCTAAGCAGGGTTGAACGTTTGGCTTTCGCCAGCGTCATCGCACCCAGGATCACCGCCAGAAGCAGCAACACGCCGGTCGTCGTTGCTATCGCCGTAAGGCGATAGGCCGGGTCAATGGCCCAGAATAAAACCACCAGCAAACTCATCAGACCAAAGGCGGTAAATATCAGGGTAATGCCAGCCATGAGCAGCAATTGGAAAATATTGGCCTTTTCCTCTTCCAGCTCAACCACGGCCAGCCGGACACGTGTTTCAACAATGCTTACCACCACGGTAGCAATGCGTGAAACGATGTCAAATAACCCTTTTCCCGGCCCTTGTGGCGCAGGTTTGATTGGTTCAGCCATAATCAGCGGCGGGCTAACAGAACGCCAATCACAACACCGACCGCGGCACCAATACCGACGCCCGTCCAGGGTTTTTCACGCACATAATCGTCAGCTTTGCCGGCAATTTCTTTGGTCTGATAGGCAATTTTATCACCTGTGTCACTCAGACGCTCACGGGTATCTTTGAGCAGGGATTCTGCTTTACCACGCAGTTTATCGAGTTCAGCTTTCGGCTTGTCGGTAGAGGTCTGGAGAACTTCTTCCAGGGTGTCCGCCAATGACTTGAGTTCAGCGCGCAGTTGTTCTGATGTATTACTAGCCATGTGTAAGTCACTCCATACGTTAACTGATTCGAACTTTTAACATAGCGGATATTCGGGTGATCGCAAATGCGAATCATCTGTTTCAAAAGGCAAGATCACTGAAAATCCGCTGTGGCATGAGATAAAATCTGTCAGGCTGAAAAGCGATTAATGGCCTTCCGCTTCTTTGAGTTCTGACGTCGCTTCTTCCAGTTTTTGCTGTTTCCTGAGGATTTTTTCGTGATCGCCTTTGGCCAGAGCCTCTTTCAGCTCCTGCTCACGTTCGGCAACTTTTTCACGTTTTTCATCAACACGTTTTTGGTTTTCAGCTTTCAGACCTGCATCGGTGCAATGCGCTTTATTTTCACGTAATGCTTTCTCCAGACCGTCAATGCGGTTCTGGTTGTTATGCGCACGGGCTTCGCCGATTTGTTTCTGGATTTCCTGTTGTTTGGTTACACAACTTTCCGGCTGAGGTGCGGCAAAAGCGGCTGTGGTGAACAGCAATGCAGGAACAAGCGTGAGGGCAGATAGCGTGATTTTCATCGTCAGGTTTCCTTTTGACGTTTAAGTGAGTGTGGCACTTAATTCCATTAATGATTTTTTTCTGAATGTGTAGCGTCTAAATCATATCACCGCTGAATAGGCGGTGATATGAGACAAATCCTGCGCGTTTTCTTATCCAAATTTGATGCGGTCAAGATCCCGTTTAGCCATCCAGGTTTTATCATGCGGAGGTTCGTAGTACCGGATGATGAATCCGGCTGGCAAAATGTCCTGTAATACGGTTTCGGCCATTTTGCGTTGTGAGGCGGTGTCCAGTTGCACCACCAAAGCATCATCCAGTGGCGTAATGCTTTTAATATGGATACCGTGCTGGCTTAGCCCCTGGTATACATAAAAACCATCAGGTAAGGAGATGCCCGCTCTGGCGGGGCGGATTTGCAGCGCGCCGGCCGGTGCCGGCAGACGTGATACTGCCAGCCCGATCATAGCGGCGGCGGCCAGCAGTATGAGCAGCACAGGCCAGATAAATGAACGTTTGAACAATCTGCGCTTCATTATGCGTTCTTGCCTTTGTTCTGTCGGTCTGCATGTTTTTTGCGCCACAACACGACAATCGAACCGACCAGGCCACCGACCAGCAGCAGGACAGGGAGCAGCATCAGGCAGTTCATCACCTGATCTTCGTACTTCAGGAACAGCGGGGTTTTACCGAGGAAATACCCCAGCGAGGTCAGGATCAGGATCCACAACAACCCGCTGGCCCAGTTGAAAAACTGGAAACGGCTGTTGCTCAGGCCTGACAGCCCGGCAATGGTTGGCAGCAGTGTACGTACAAAGGCCAGAAAACGCCCGACTAACAAGGCGGAAAGACCGTGTTTATGGAAAAGTGCGTGCGCACGTTCATGATAATGCACAGGTAAATGGGCCAGCCAGCTTTGTACTATTCGGGTGTTGCCCAGCCATTTTCCCTGAGCGTAACTCAGCCAGCAACCGAGGCTGGCCGCACTGGTCAGCAGGAAAATGGTGAGGGGGAAATTCATGGCATCTTTGGCGATCAACACGCCCACCAGGATCAGCAGGCTGTCGCCCGGCAAAAAAGCCGCAGGCAACAAACCGTTTTCCAGAAAAATAATCATGAATAAAATCAGGTACAACGCCCAGACTAATTGCGGATTAGCCAGGGTTTTATAATCTTGCTGCCAGAGGGCATCGATAAGCGAACTGATAATTTCCATCGGTGTAGTAAAACTCCATCATTTTCAGTGGGTCAGCGAAAGACATCAGCGGAGAATTCGTCTCGACGCTGCCTGTTTTACTGATAAGGTCGCCTTTTCCCTGGCGGGCTTCTGGTCATGAGTTCTTCGGGGATTTACGCGTCCCGGCGCCTGTTTAACCGGGCCTGAACGGGTAAAAAAAGTGGTCTAACTGTAACAAAATAACAATAACTCAGACAGGTAAATATAGCGTGTTGAGA
Source organism: Rahnella perminowiae (assembly GCF_019049695.1). Lineage (NCBI taxonomy): Bacteria > Pseudomonadati > Pseudomonadota > Gammaproteobacteria > Enterobacterales > Yersiniaceae > Rahnella > Rahnella perminowiae. Next base: position 57,730 of record NZ_JAFMOT010000185.1, on the reverse strand, counting down.
CCGATCATTTAAGTCTGAAGCACATTATGGAAAAGGGTTTTACATTGACTGACACTACTCGACAGTGCCTGACAGGATTGACGGGGAGAAAGCAGAAGCTGGAAAAAGGCAGGTTGGGGGAATTAACCTGCCTTAAGGGGAATTTATTTAGTATTCAGTAACGGCGGATCGAGATGAACAACCGGGTTTTCTGAATAAAGATAACGGTCTACGTTGAACTCGAAATCATCGCTGGTGGCGCGGAAAAGCATTTGTTTGGTATTTTCCAGATGCTGCCACATCGCCAGTTTGGCGGCGTGCGGATCACGGCGGATCAAGGCTTTCAAAATCAGATCATGTTCTTCACACCAGCTCTCAATAGACTTCTCATCGATGTGCTCATGCAGTTTGCGCCAGTACGGGTTATGCAAACGCTGGCTCCACATCTTTTCCACGATAGTCGCCAGGGCATTATTCTGCGTGGCCTGTGCCACCTGCACGTGGAATTTTAAATCCCATTCGGAATCGCGGAAGCGGTCTTCCTGGCGCGCATGCTCCTGAATCTCCATCAAACGCATGATGTCTTGCTTTGTGACCTGCGTGGCGGCGAATTCAGCGATGTTACTTTCAATCAACTGACGTGCCTGTAACAGCTCAAACGGACCGGCGGTACCAAACTCGCTGCCACAATCGGTCACCACAAGGTGGCGCTGTTGATTGGACATCACATGAATTCCCGACCCTTTACGGACTTCTACATAACCTTCAACTTCCAGCATGATAATCGCTTCACGCACGACCGTGCGGCTGACATCCATTTCATCGGAAATCAGACGTTCGGCGGGCAGCTTCTCGCCAACCGGATATAAGCCTGTTTCGATGCGTTCCTTGAGCGTGGCAGCCAGTTGTTGATAGAGGCGTCTGGTGTCTGTGGATTCCATATGAGTGCTCTTTAAAGTAGTGAAACCTGTAAGAAGTGAGTGTCGGACAGACCTGTAAATTTATTATACCAGTGCCAGTATACGTTTTACGAAAGGTTGATGCACCGTACATTGGACAGAAAGGCACCGCAGAAAGGGCAGAAAAAGCAAAGCCCGGTAAAGATACTTACCGGGCTGACAAACAAGAACTCAGGCTTTCGCGGTTTTCAGCGGAGCCGGGACAGGTTCTACAGCAGAACGGTTCTGCAAGACTGTCCAGATGATGATGGCACCAAGCAGGTCGAAGACAGCAAGGGCCGCAAACAGCGGGCTGAAACCGATGGTATCGGCCAGCGCACCGACCACCAGAGCAAACATGGTGCTTGCCATCCAGGCTGCCATCCCGGTCAGACCGTTGGCGGTAGCCACTTCGTTACGACCGAACACGTCAGAAGACAGAGTGATCAGCGCACCGGACAGTGACTGGTGAGCAAAACCACCTACACACAATAAAGCGATAGCGGCGTAAGGGCTGGTGAACAGGCCAATCATGCCAGGGCCAATCATCAGAACCGCCCCCATGGTCACGACCAGCTTACGGGAAACGATCAGGTTAACTTTGAAGTACTTCTGGAATAACGGTGGCAGATAGCCGCCCAGGATACAACCGAGGTCTGCAAACAGCATCGGCATCCAGGCAAACATCGCGATTTCTTTCAGGTTAAAGCCATACACTTTGAACATAAACAGCGGGATCCAGGCATTGAACGTCCCCCAGGCAGGTTCCGCCAGGAAACGTGGCAGCGCGATGCCCCAGAACTGGCGGTTACGCAGGATCTGCCAGGCAGACATTTTCTTGCCGTTGTTGGTCTGATGCTGTGCTTCCTGACCTTCCAGAATGTAATTACGTTCCTCAGTGCTGAGTTTCTTCTGATCTTTAGGATGCTTGTAGAAGACCAGCCAGCTCAGCGCCCAGATCAGGCTCAGTGCACCGGTAATGATGAAGGCCAGTTGCCAGCTGTGCATCACGATACACCAGACGACCAGTGGCGGCGCAATCATCCCGCCGATTGATGAACCGACGTTGAAGTAACCTACGGCGATAGAACGCTCTTTGGCCGGGAACCATTCACTGCTGGCTTTCAGGCCGGCAGGGATCATCGCGGCTTCAGCCATACCGACGGCACCGCGGGCGATAGCCAGGCCACCCCAACTGCTCGCCAGCGCGGTCGCCATACAGAAGACTGCCCACATGATGGCGAACATGGCATAGCCTACTTTGGTGCCCATGACGTCGAGAACGTAACCGGCGACCGGCTGCATCAGGGTATAGCAGGCAGAATAGGCGGCGATGATGTATGAATATTGCTGTGTGGTGATGTTTAACTGGCTCATCAGCGTTGGCGCTGCGGCTGCAATGGCGTTACGTGTCAAATAACCTAATACAGTGCCGCATGTCACCAGGGCGATCATGTACCAGCGTAACCCTTTAATCTTACCCATTTAACTCTCTCCCAGTAAATAATCCGGCGATGACAACATCAGGCTGTCAGGGCGCATTTCGCACCACCTGAACAAGCGTGGGGTTCTGGCTTCCTTAAAGTATTTTCGGGAACGTGGCCGCCAGATGATTTCACTGGGAGCTGCCCGTGTTATTACGCACTGCGTTATTGTTATCTGTGCGTAAGTGTCCGATGAACGTCCTGAACACCAGAATTACTGCTTCGCCAGGGATGACTGCACCCGGGAAGTGTTTTGCCCGGGCAACAGCGAAGGGACGTGGCAGGTAATCTCTGACGCTCTTGTCCGGGCGATGCAAAGATAACTTGTCATACAGATTTAAAATTTGAATGACATCACAAAACCACATTTATATTGTGTGGTTACGTAAGTTTTTTAACTACAGACTTATTTACTTGATTTTACAATGAAAGTGGCCTTTCGCATGATCAGCTTCACACTTTTAGAACCATCAGTAACAATGACAATCTGATTATCGAAACGTAATTGGTGTAACAACTTTACGAAACGATCACATTTAAAACGCACAGTTAATGAACGACCTTATTTGTTCATTTATGAGAGATAATCCGTACGACAAATGAGCATCCGGTCGCCGGAGCCTTACGTGATGGTGCTCCGCTGTGGCACGGGCGGGGGCAGGCTGAAGGGAAAGGTGTAATTAAAGAAACACCGAACTTTTATTACATTGGGCATCAATTAACTTGTCATACAGATTTAAAGTTTGAGTGACATCACAAAATGACACTCTGATTGTGAGGATAATAAGCACCAGTACCTGATGGCGATAAAGCCATTGTTTTACAGAGAATTAGTTTGTTTTTTTGGAATGAAATCAGGCGGTTTAGCGGCTTTTGTCCGTTAAAAAGTACTGGACGATAGCTTAAATTGGTGTGATAACTTCGCACCATTGAGTGATAACTCTACAGAATTGATGATGAGGAACTTAAGATGGCGCAGTTTTTAACGGAAGACTTCCTTCTCGACACTGAATTCGCACGTCGCCTGTATCATGACTACGCGAAAGATGAGCCCATTTTTGACTACCACTGCCATTTGCCGCCTGAGCTGATTGCGCAGGACTACAAATTCAAAAACCTGTATGACATTTGGCTGAAAGGCGATCACTACAAATGGCGCGCAATGCGTACCAACGGTGTGCCTGAACGTATGTGTACGGGTGATGCCAGCGACCGCGAAAAATTTGACGCCTGGGCGGCAACCGTTCCTCACACTATCGGTAACCCGCTTTATCACTGGACTCACCTTGAGCTGCGCCGTCCGTTTGGCATCACCGGTAAACTGCTTTCGCCGTCTACCGCAGGCGAAATCTGGGAACGTGGTAATGAATTGCTGGCGCAGGATGCATTTTCTGCCCGCGGCATTATGAAACAGATGAACGTGAAAATGGTCGGTACCACGGATGATCCTATCGATTCACTGGAACATCATAAAGCTGTCGCCCTGGATTCCGCTTTTGATATCAAAGTGCTGCCAAGCTGGCGCCCGGACAAAGCTTTCAACATCGAAGCGGCAACCTTTGTGGATTACATGAAGAAACTGGAAGCTGCCGCTGATGTGTCCATTACCCGTTTCAGCGATCTCCGCGATGCCCTGAAAAAACGTATGGATCACTTCGCGGCCCACGGTTGCAAAGTGTCAGACCATGCGCTGGATGTGGTGGTTTATGGTGAAGCGGATGACGCAACGCTGGATGGCATTCTGGCCCGTCGTCTGAGTGGTGAAACGCCAACTGCACAAGAAATTGCTCAGTTCAAAACCGGCGTTCTTCTGTACCTGGCGTCTGAATATCAACGTCGTGAATGGGTACAGCAATATCACATTGGCGCGCTGCGTAATAACAATACCCGTATGTTCCAGCTGATTGGCGCAGACGTCGGTTTTGACTCGATTAACGACCAGCCGCTGGCTGAACCGTTGTCTAAATTACTGGGCGCACAAGGTCTGGCCGGTGGCCTGCCAAAAACTATCCTGTATTGCCTGAACCCGCGTGATAACGAAGTGATCGGCACCATGGTCGGTAACTTCCAGGGGGAAGGGATGCCGGGCAAAATGCAGTTCGGTTCCGGCTGGTGGTTTAACGACCAGAAAGACGGTATGCAACGTCAGATGACGCAGCTGGCTAACCTGGGCTTACTCAGCCGTTTCGTTGGCATGCTGACCGACAGCCGCAGTTTCCTGTCTTATACGCGTCATGAGTACTTCCGCCGCATTCTGTGCCAGATGATCGGTCGCTGGGTGGAAGATGGCGAAGCACCGGCAGACATCGAACTGCTGGGCAGCATGGTAAAAAACATCTGCTTCGATAATGCGAAACAGTATTTCCAGATTGAACTGAATTGATCTGCAGGAACTGAGCAGTACGACGGAGCGCAGGTTCCTGCGCTCCTGAAAATAAATACTTAAATAACAAACAACTATCCCAATAGACAACGACGGCCACGGGGCAATTTTCCCGCCCTCAAAGACCGGAGTCTGAGCAAATTAAGGTGAATGTGAGATGCAAAGGTTAAATCGCCGTGACTTCCCTGGCCGTCAACATCCGGACAAAATTATTCAGTTCGGTGAAGGTAATTTCCTGCGGGCGTTTGTCGACTGGCAAATCGACCTGCTGAACGAACATACCGATCTGGATGCCGGGATCGTAGTGGTTCGTCCGATTGACACCGACTTCCCGCCTTCACTCAGCACGCAGGATGGCCTGTATACCACCATCATCAGCGGCCTGAACGAACAAGGGCAAACGGTGCGTGATACCCGGATCATCCGCTCCGTTAACCGTGAAATTAATATCTACCATCAGTTTGATGAGTATCTGGCGCTGGCCCGCGATCCGAATATCCGCTTCGTGTTCTCTAACACCACTGAAGCGGGTATCAGCTATGTGGAAAGTGACCGTCTGGACGATACGCCTCCGGCCAGCTTCCCGGCCAAACTGACCCGGTTACTGTTCGAACGTTTCACACATTTCTCCGGTGCGGCTGATAAAGGCTGGGTTCTGCTGCCCTGTGAACTGATCGACTACAACGGTGAAGCATTGCAGGAACTGGTGCTGCGTTACGCACAACAGTGGGCGTTGCCAGCGGCATTTACTCAGTGGCTGGAAAGCAGCAACACCTTCTGTTCAACGCTGGTTGACCGCATCGTCACCGGTTATCCGCGCAGTGAAGTTGACAGCCTGCAGGAAGAACTGGGCTATCAGGACAGTTTCTTCGACAGCGCCGAACACTTCTATCTGTTCGTGATCCAGGGGCCAAAAAGTCTCGCTCAGGAACTGCGTCTGGACAAACTGCCGCTGAATATCCGCCTGGTTGACGACATCAAACCGTATAAAGAACGCAAAGTGGCGATCCTTAACGGCGCGCACACTGCACTGGTGCCTGTGGCCTTCCTGTCAGGGCTGAATACCGTGGGCGAATCGATGAATGATGCGCAAATCAGCCGCTTTGTCGAACTGGCGATCGCCGAGGAAATCTCTCCGGTGCTGGATTTGCCGCAGGATGAACTGACGTCCTTTGCTCAGGCGGTACTCAGCCGTTTCCGCAACCCGTTCATCCAGCATCAGTTGCTGTCGATTGCCCTGAACGGTATGACCAAATACCGCACCCGCATTCTGCCGCAACTGCTGGCGAGCCAGGAAAAGAATCAGCTCCTGCCGCCGCGCCTGACGTTTGCGCTGGCAGCATTGCTGGCGTTTTATCGTGGCGAACGTAACGGTGAAATTTATCCGCTGCAGGACGATGCACACTGGCTGAGCCGCTTCTCCGAACTTTGGGGCAACGTGCGCAACGGCAGCCTGCCGCTGGCCGGGCTGGTCGAGACCGTGCTGGCGGATGAAGAACACTGGGGACGTGATCTGAATACCGTGCCGGGTCTGACGGCAAAAGTGACCGAACAATTGCAGTCAATTGAAGACCGTGGCATGCGCGATGCGTTGGCGGCTTACAGCTAAGAGAGCAACTATGCAAAGTATCATTCAAATCCATACCGCTGATAACGTCGCCGTTGCTTTGCGCGATATCGACGCGGGTGAGCAGGTCGAAGCAGGCGGTTACACCGTGGTGTTGCCTCAGCCTGTTGCACGTGGTCATAAGTTTGCTCTGCGCCCGATTGCGGCGGGGGAAAACATCGTGAAATACGGTCTGCCGATCGGGCATGCGCTGACGGCGATTGAACCAGGTGTGCATATCCATTCGCAAAACGGCAAAACTAACCTGAGCGATCTGGACGAATATCAGTATCAGCCGGACTTCGCCAGCCTGCCGGAACAAATGGCGGATCGCGATGTGCAGATCTTTCGCCGCAAAAACGGACAGGTGGGGATCCGTAACGAACTGTGGCTGATCCCGACCGTCGGTTGCGTCAACGGTATCGCGCGTCAGATCCAGTCACGTTTCCTTAAAGAGACCAATGATGCGGAAGGCACCGATGGTGTTTACCTGTTCACGCATCCGTTTGGTTGTTCACAACTGGGCGATGACCATGTGAACACCCGTACGATGCTGCAAAACATGGTACGCCATCCGAACGCCGGTGCGGTGCTGGTGATCGGCCTCGGTTGTGAAAACAATCAGGTGGACGTATTCCGTGAAACGCTGGGCGAAGTCGATGAAGAGCGTGTGCGTTTCATGACGCTGCAAAAATTTGACGACGAAGTGGAAGCGGGTCTGGAACGTCTGCGCGAATTGTATGCCGTAATGCGTGACGACAAACGTGTGCCCGGTAAACTCAGCGAATTGAAATTCGGGCTGGAATGTGGCGGCTCTGATGGCTTGTCGGGTATCACGGCTAACCCGCTGCTGGGGCGTTTCTCTGATTATGTGATCGCCAACGGTGGTACTTCCGTGCTGACAGAAGTGCCTGAAATGTTTGGCGCAGAACGGATCCTGATGAGCCGTTGCCGCGATGAAAGTACGTTTGAGAAAACCGTTCACATGGTGAACGATTTCAAACAATACTTCATCGAACATAATCAGCCGATTTATGAGAACCCGTCTCCGGGTAACAAAGCCGGGGGGATCACCACGCTGGAAGAAAAATCGCTGGGTTGTACCCAAAAAGCGGGCCAAAGCCCGGTGGTGGACGTACTCAAATACGGCGAACGCCTGACTATGCCTGGGCTGAATCTGCTCAGTGCGCCAGGCAACGACGCCGTCGCCACCAGTGCGCTGGCCGGTGCAGGCTGTCATATGGTGCTGTTCAGTACCGGACGCGGCACGCCTTACGGCGGCTTTGTGCCGACAGTGAAACTGGCCACCAACAGTGAACTGGCAGCAAAAAAACCGCACTGGATCGATTTTGATGCCGGACGCCTGATCCACGATGTCAGTATGGATCAGTTGCTGGGTGAATTTGTGGATCTGATCGTTGCGATCGCTGATGGCCGCAAAGCCAAAAACGAACTTAATGATTTCCGCGAATTAGCCATCTTTAAAAGCGGTGTCACATTGTAACAATTCAGTTTTCTCGTTAGAATGAAACGGCGTTTCAATTATGAAGCGCCGTTTGCTTTTGCAGCGTAAGCATTTCACGTATGAGACGCCTGACAAATGACGTATTACTGGTTTGCCCAGTCAGTGGGTGTTGTGGCCTTTATGGTTGGCATCACAATGTTTTTCAACCGCAGCGACCGCCGCTTTAAACAACAACTTTCTGCCTACAGCGCGATTATTGGCGTGCATTTTCTGATGATGGGGGCTGCCCCTGCAGGCATGAGCGCCTTACTCAATTCCCTGCGCACACTGATTTCCCTGCGTACCCGTAATCAGTGGATTATGGTGATTTTCATCGTTCTGACGCTGGTGCTCGGGCTAAGCCGTGCCCACCACTGGGTGGAACTCTTGCCCGTCGGCGCGACCGTGGTCAGTACCTGGGCACTGTTCCGTACCAGCGGACTGACAACCCGCTGCATTATGTGGTGCTCTACGTGTTGCTGGGTAGCGCACAACATCTGGCTTGGCTCGATTGGTGGCTCACTGATTGAAGGCAGTTTTCTGTTGATGAACGGATTTAACATCATCCGTTTCCGTCGCCTGCAACTGCGTGGTATCGACCCGTTTGAGGTCGAGAAGAAGATCGTTGAGAAGATGGATAAGCAGGGATAATCCCTGCTTTTTTATCCTTTATTCGTTTATCCTCTTTATTTTGAATCTGCTCACAGATTGCAATAATAATTCTCTTTTTCTCCCTGTATTGATTCTTCCGGCCTGTTTGCCTCGTTGACAACTTCCGGACGCAGGAGTAGTTTCCTTTTCTGTGGGAGCGGTCCCACGGAAAAGGAAGAATCATGGACGCTATTAAGGGATTACTGAAAGACATATATGCCGGGAAACTGTCACCGGTATTTTTAGATGATCTGTTTACACGTATTGAAGTTGCCAGAAATGAAATGGCCTATACTGCCAAACAGGGATGGGATGAAAAAGATGTGGTATTGATCACCTACGCAGATCAGTTCACAAACAAACAAGAAAAAACACTCTCCGTATTTGATTATTTTTATCAGCGTCATCTGGCGGATATTTTTAATATTGTGCATCTTCTGCCATTTTATCCTTATTCGTCGGATGATGGTTTCTCCGTAATTGATTATCAGCAAGTCAGTCCGGTGGCGGGGGACTGGGAAGATGTTCGCAAGCTTGGATTATCTTCACGGCTGATGTTTGATTATGTGTGCAATCATATTTCCGCCAGCAGTGAATGGTTTAGACAATTTCTGGCGGGTAATCCGAAATACGAAAACTATTTTATTAGCCTGAACGGGGATAGTGATTTATCTGGCGTGACCCGCCCCCGACAGTCGCCGCTGTTAACCGCGTTCCGTTGTGAAAATGGCGAAACCCGCCATGTCTGGACCACCTTCAGCGCGGATCAGATCGACCTGAATTTTGCGCATCCTGACGTGTTGCGCGATATGCTGGACGTGTTGCTGAAATACCTCGCAGAAGGCGCTGAGTATGTGCGTCTCGATGCGGTCGGCTACATGTGGAAAGAACCCGGCACCTCCTGTATTCATCTGCACAAAACGCACTTACTGGTGAAGTTATTCCGCGCTGTGGTGGATTATGTTTCCCCCGGCACCGTGATTATTACCGAAACTAACGTGCCGCATCAGGACAACATCAGTTACTTCGGTAACGGGTATGATGAAGCGCAGATGGTCTATCAGTTCCCGCTGCCACCACTGGTTCTGCATGCCATACACTGTGAAAATGGCGAAACGCTGAAACGCTGGGCCGCCGGTCTGGATGCCTGTACTCCCGCCACTACCTTCTTTAATTTTCTTGCTTCACATGATGGCATTGGCCTCAATCCGTTGCGGGGATTACTGCCGGAACCGGAAATCCTCAGGCTGGTGGAGGCGCTGCAACAGGAAGGCGCACGGGTGTCGTATAAAAATAATCCGGATGGCAGCACCAGTCCGTATGAAATCAACGTCACCTATATGGATGCGCTGAACCGGCAGGCGGACGGTGATGATATCCGTTTGCAGCGCTTCATGCTGGCGCACGCCATTTTGCTGGCGTTCCCCGGTGTTCCTGCGGTGTATATTCAAAGTATTCTCGGTTCACGTAACGATATTCATGGCGCAGAAATCGCCGGGCATAACCGGGCAATTAACCGGCAAAAATATGATGTCACTGAAATTGAAAAGATATTGTCGAAACCTGATTCATTACGTGCACGGGTATTTTGCGAACTGAAAAAATTAATCGCCTGCCGGACTGAACAAACGGCATTTCATCCTTGTGCGCCGATGCGTGTCATTGAATGTCATGAAAGTGTGTTTGCTTTTACCCGGGGGCAGGGTAACGAAGAAATAGTTTGCCTGTTCAACCTTTCCGCAACACCTGTTCAGATAAATTTCCCTTCGGGGAGTTATCAGGTTTTACCTGGCCATCTCTCTTTGGAATGCCACGGAGAAATAACATTAAAGGCTTACCAATATATCTGGTTGTGTCATTAAAGAAGTCGTTATTTAAATGCTTAATAGCCTAAGGGTTTGATATTTCACAGGCCAGTGATTTCGGCTGGCTATAAATTAGAAAAGGAAATCTTCATGAATATAAAAATGAAAAGAAAATATATCCTTATAGCCCCGTTAGTCTTATCCGTATTATGTTTATCGGCCTGTGAGGATGTTAAAGAGCAACAAGTTACCATTGAGTTTATGCATTCTTCGGTCGAGCAGGAACGTCAGGTGGTGATTAATCAGCTGATCGCGCAATTTGAACAGGAAAATCCGCAGATCACCATTAAACCGGTGCCGGTAGAAGAAGACGCCTACAACACTAAAGTGATTACGCTGGCCCGTACCGGCGCACTGCCGGCCGTTATCGAAGTCAGTCACGATTACGCCAAAGTGATGGATCAGGAACAACTGATTGACCGTGATGCCATCAGGCAGGTGATCGACGGCATCGGTGCAGACCAGTTTTATCCCGGCGTATTACGCATCGTGCGCACGGAAGAGGGCCAGCACTATACCGGCGTTCCGATCCACGGCTGGATACAGGGGATCTGGTACAACAAATCACAACTGTCAGAGGCCGGATTTTCCGCGCCGCAAAACTGGCAGGATATCACCCGCATTGCCACGGCATTTAATCAGCCCGCCCGGAAAAAATACGGCATCGCCTTACCGACTGCTGAAAGTGTCCTGACCGAACAGGCTTTCTCGCAGTTTGCGCTTTCCAATAATGCCAACGTCTTTGATGCACAGGGGCAAATCACGGTGAATACGCCGGAAATGCAACAGGCGCTGGCCTATTACCGTCAGCTCGCCACCTTCTCCATGCCCGGCTCCAATGATGTCATGGAAATCAAAGATGCCTTTATGAACGGCACGGTGCCAATGGCAATTTACTCCACTTATATTCTTCCGGCGGTATACAGCGAAGGCAAAGCTGACGATCTCGGGTTTGCCGTGCCGACCGAAAAATCCAAAGCTGTTTACGGCACCATCACCTCACTGACCATTTCTAACGGGCTGGATACGCCTGAACGTGAAGCTGCCAAACAGTGGGTGAGCTTCCTCGAAAAACCGGATAACGCCACGGCGTGGGTGCTGATGTCGCCGGGTGCCGCGTTACCGGTGACCAAAGGCGTGACCGGTAACGCCACCTGGCAAAACAACCCGGTGATTAAGGCATTTGGCACGCTGCCACAAATGCTGGTGAACGAGTTTGCTAACGTGCAGGTCTTCGGTTCCGTTGGGGAGAAAAACTTCGCGGCAATGGGCGATATCACAGGCTCCGCAGTACTCAGCGAAATGCTCAATAGCGTGACCGTCGGGAAGAAGGATCCGCAGCAGTCGCTGGCGGAAGGGCAAAAGCGTATCGAAACACTGATGCAAAAACGCTAAACGCAGGAGCCTGAACTCTCAGGGAAGATGATGAAATTACGTAAATTTAACCATTCTGACGGTCGGTTTGCGCTGCTCCTGCTCGCCCCTAGCATCCTTTTGCTGGGGCTGCTGGTGGCGTATCCGATGCTGTCGAATATTCAGATCAGTTTTCTGCAAATCCCGCTGAATCCGCGTCTCGATAACCGGTTTGTCGGGCTGGATAACTACCTCAGCATTCTCAGTGACCCGGGCTTTTATCATTCGCTGTGGGTGACATTCTGGTACACCGCGCTGGTCGTCGCGGGCAGCACCGGGCTGGGGCTGGGCGTCGCGCTGTTTTTTAACCGTCAGTTCCGCTTTCGCAAAACGGCGCGTTCGCTGGTGATATTGTCCTACGTCACGCCTTCCATTTCGCTGGTATTCGCCTGGAAATACATGTTCAACAATGGCTACGGCATTGTGAATGTGATCGGGGCTGACATGTTGCACCTGTTCAGAGATGCCCCGCTGTGGTTCGACAACCCGGTCAGTAGTTTTATTCTGGTGGTGTTGTTCGCCATCTGGCGCTACTTCCCCTATGCCTTTATCTCATTTCTGGCGATTTTGCAGACCGTCGATAAATCCTTGTACGAAGCCGCAGGTATGGACGGTGCCAATGCCTGGCAGAAATTCCGCATCGTCACGCTGCCCGCCATCATGCCGGTACTGGCAACGGTGGTCACGCTGCGCGCGATCTGGATGTTCTACATGTTTGCTGACGTCTATCTGCTGACCAACAAGGTCAATATTCTGGGCGTGTATCTCTATAAAACCGCCTTTGCTTTTAATGATTTAGGCAAAGCCGCTGCCATATCCATGGTGCTGTTTGCCCTGATCTTTATCGTGATTCTTCTTGCCAGAAAACGGGTGAATATCAATGGCAGCAACTAACCGCAAGATCCTGCGCAAAGCGGGCTTTTATGTCAGCCTGCTGATTTTTCTGGGGGTGATGTTATTTCCTTTTTTCATCATGCTGATGACCTCGTTCAAAAGCAGCAAAGAGGCGATTTCCCGCCATCCGACGCTGTTCCCGCAGGCGTGGGATTTCCACCATTACGTGGACATTTTCAACCCGCAGATTTTCCCGTTCCTCAGTTATTTTAAAAACAGCCTGACCGTGTCGGTGCTGGCCTCTGTGATCGCCGTGTTTTTCGGCATCCTTGGCGCTTATGCGTTGTCGCGGCTGCGTTTTAAAGGGCGCGTCACCATCAATGCCAGCTTTTATACCGTCTACATGTTTTCCGGCATTTTGCTGGTGGTACCGCTGTTTAAAATCATATCGGCACTGGGACTCTACGACACCACGACTGCACTGGTGATCACCATGGTGGTCCAGACGTTACCGACTGCGGTGTTTATGCTGAAAAGTTACTTCGACACCATTCCTCACGATATTGAAGAAGCGGCAATGATGGACGGCCTCAACCGGCTGCAAATCATTTTCTACATCACCGTGCCGCTGGCGATCTCGGGCATCATTTCGGTATTTGTGTACTGTTTTATGGTGGCGTGGAATGACTATCTCTTCGCCTCTATTTTCCTTTCCAGCTCGGCCAATTTCACCCTGCCTGTCGGCCTGAACACGCTGTTCAGTACACCGGATTATGTCTGGGGAAGAATGATGGCCGCCTCGCTGGTGACCGCGCTGCCGGTGGTGCTGATGTATGCACTGTCTGAGCGCTTTATCAAAGGCAATCTTACCGACGGCGGCGTAAAAGGCTGACGTAACCCATTAAATTTACTGATGAAAGATGAAGGAATATCCGATGAAAAAACTGGTCGCAACCCAGCCGCGCGTGGCTGAACTGATGGATTATGCGGACCGCCCGGTCGCGGCGCATGAAGTCAAAATTCGCGTGAAATTTGGCGCACCGAAACACGGCACCGAAGTGGTAGATTTTCGCGGCGTCAGCCCGTTTATCGACGAAGAATTTTCTGCTGAATGGGGCATGTTTGTGCCGCGTCCGGCAGATGCGCCGCGGGGTATTGTGTTCGGCGACTTCCAGCTCGGCAACATGGTGGTGGGCACCGTCTGCGAAAGGGGCGACGAGGTGACGGATTACGCGTTGGGTGATGATGTCTGTACCTACGGACCGCTGAGCGAAACGGTGATCGTCAACGCCGTGAACAATTACAAATTACGCAAAATGCCCGCCGGTGCCTCATGGAAAAACGCTGTCTGTTATGACCCGGCACAGTTTGCCATGAGCGGTGTGCGCGACGGCAATGTCCGCGTAGGGGATTTCGTGGTGATTGTCGGGCTGGGTGCCATCGGGCAAATTGCGGTGCAACTGGCGAAAAAGGCCGGTGCGAGCATCGTGATTGGCGTTGATCCGCTGGAAAAACGCGGGGAGATTGCACTGAAAAACGGCGCGGATGCGGTGTTTAATCCGATCGGCACTGACATCGGACTGGAAATTAAAAAGCTCACCGGCAAGCTGGGTGCTGACGTCATTATCGAAACCAGCGGCAACGCCCAGGCGTTGCAGGCGGCGCTGCGCGGCATCGCTTACGGCGGCACTATATCTTATGTCGCCTTTGCCAAACCTTTCGCCGAAGGCTTTAACCTCGGGCGGGAAGCCCACTTCAACAACGCCAAAATCATCTTTTCCCGCGCATGTAGCGAACCCAATCCTGACTATCCCCGCTGGAGCCGTAAACGCATCGAAGACGCCTGCTGGGAACTGCTGATGAACGGCTACCTGAACTGTGAAGACCTGATCGACCCGGTGGTCACGTTCAGCAACAGCGCGGAAAGCTACATGAAATACGTCGATCAACATCCTGATCAGAGCATCAAACTCGGCATCACTTTCTAAAAGGACTTAGACATGAAAATCGGTACACAAAATCAGGCGTTCTTCCCGGAAAATATTCTGGAGAAATTCAAATTTATCAAGGCAATGGGTTTCGACGGCTTTGAGATCGACGGTAAATTGCTGGTGAACCATCTTGACGACGTGAAAGCCGCCATTGCTGAAACCGGCCTGCCGGTGATCACTGCCTGCGGCGGCTATGAGGGTTGGATCGGCGATTTCATTGAAGAGCGTCGTCTGAACGGGGTGCAGCAAATCACGGCGATTCTGGAAGCGCTTTCGCAGGCCGGCGGTAAAGGGATCATCGTGCCCGCCGCCTGGGGCATGTTTACCTACCGCCTGCCGCCGATGACCTCGCCGCGCAGTCAGGCGGGCGACCGTCTGGCAGTCAGCTCATCCCTGCGGGAGCTGGAAAATGTGGCCAGACGCACCGGCACTACGGTGTATCTGGAGCCGCTGAACCGCTATCAGGATCACATGATAAACACGTTGGCAGAGGCACGCCGTTATATCGAAGAAGGCGCGCTTGAGCACGTCAAAATCATCGGCGACTTTTACCATATGAACATTGAGGAGGACTGCCTCAGCGCTGCATTCCATCAGCAACGTGATCTGCTCGGCCACGTCCACATTGCTGACAATCACCGTTACCAGCCTGGCAGCGGCAGTATTGATTTTGGTCGCGCATTTCAGCAACTGAAAGAAGATGGTTACGACGGCTATATCGTCTTCGAATGCCGTGTGCGGGCAGAAAATCCGGCACAGGCTTATCAGGATTCACTGACCTATCTTCGCAATTTACTCTGACGGACAGGCCGCAAAATGGAATTTATAACGAGTACGGCAGGAACGCTGAAAGTGGCGCTGGTCGGTGCCGGTCAGGTGGCGGAAAAGGTCCATGCGGCCTGTTACCGCCAGCTTCCGGGGCTTGAGCTGGTGGCTGTCGTGGACTGCGATAGGGCGCGCGCCCAGGCATTTGCAGAGCGTAACGGTATCGCCCGCGCCTGTACCTCGCTGGAAGAAATGCTGGAGGCTGAACATCCCGATATCGTCAGCATTTGTACGCCCAACCTTTTCCATCATCAGCAGGTGATCACGGCATTGCAGCACGGCTGTCATGTGTTCTGTGAAAAACCGCCAGCTATGAGCGCCGCACAGGCGCTGGAAATGTGGCAGGCAGCAGAACAGGCCGGACGGTTACTGGCCTATGATTTTCACCACCGTTTCGCCGAAGATGCACGCATTTTACGCGCAAAAGTCACAGCCGGTGAACTGGGTGAGGTCTATGTCACCACCGCACGGGCACTACGCCGCTGCGGTGTGCCCGGCTGGGGAAATTTTACGGATAAAACGCAGTCCGGCGGCGGACCGCTGATCGACATCGGCATTCATATGCTGGATGCCGCCCTGTACGTGCTCGGTTTTCCGGCGGTACGCAAGGTGACCGCACAGATGTTTCAGAAAATCGGCAACCGTAAAAGTGAAGGGCAGTTCGGACGCTGGGATCCGCAGCAATACAGCGTGGAAGATTCGGTATTTGCCGCTATTGAGTTTTGCGATGGCGGATTGCTGCGTCTGGAAACTTCGTTTGCGCTGAACATACAGCCGCAATCGGTCATGAACGTTGAGTTTTGCGGTGATAAAGCCGGTGCCACGCTGTTTCCTGTACAGGTATATACCGATGAAAAGGGCGAACTGGTGAGGTTATTCCACCGGGACGTTGCTGACGATCAACGCCATGCACGCAGCGTTCAGGCATTTGTCGGGGCAGTGCGCGGAGACAGGGCAGATGTTGCAAATGCTGAACAGGGATACCGGGTCCAGCAACTGGTGGCGGCAATCTATGCGTCGGCAGAGTCGGGAGAGAGTGTGTATTTATGATCCAGCCTCAGATCCTGCCCGAAGCACCGTTTTCACCCCATCGCCTGAATAAGTACGCGAGCCTGCATGCCTGTGGCAATGGCCGGATTGGCATCCGTGGCTGTCACGAGGAAGCCTATACCGACCAGCAGCGGGGCATGTTTGTCGCGGGTTTTTATCACCGCGCGAATGCGACGGAAGTCACCGAACTGGTCAATCTGCCGGATATTACCGGCATGCGTATTGAGCTGAACGGCGAAAGTTTATCGTTGCTTTCCGGCACCCTGATTGCCTATCAGCGCGAACTGCGCACCATGAACGGCGAGCTTTACCGCGAACTGGTGTGGCAGTCGCCCGCCGGGCAGCGGTTCAAAATCGAAACCCGTCGTTTTGTGGCGCTTTCTCCGCTGATGCTGGTGGCGAGCCGTTTAACGGTCACCGCACTGGATACTGACGCGCATCTGTGCGTCAGTACCGGCATGGATGCCACGCAGACCAACAGCGGCAGACAGCATCTGAACGAGCGCTCAGTGCGGGTTTTCGATCAAAACGTTTTACAGGGTTGGTATGAGACCACAGACGGCCAGCAGCAGGCGGTCATCACCAGCCAGTGCCTGTTTCCCGCCCGCGCCAGCAGCAGTTTTTCGGCGAAAAACCGTCAGTTATTACAACATATCGGCCTGCCGTTATCTGCCGGTGAAGCGGTCACGCTGGAGAAATTCAGCTGGATTGCCACATCGCTCGATGCGGACTTCCTGCCTGAAAACACCTTCGCTGCACGCTGCCTGGAGGCCCTGCTGGCACACGCGCAGCAAGGTTACGGACAACTGCTGATGGAAAATACCCGTCACTGGCAGCATTACTGGCAGGCATCGCGGGTCTGCGTGGCGTCAGATCATCCACAGGATCAGCGTGCACTGGATTTTGCGCTTTATCACCTGAAGCTGATGATCCCGGCGCATGATGCGCGTGCCAGTGTGGCGGCGAAAGGACTGACCGGCGAAGGCTATAAAGGGCATGTATTCTGGGATACCGAAATATTTATCCTGCCTTTTGCGCTGCTGAATGCGCCCGGACAGGCGCGAAAACTGCTGGAATACCGCTATCGGAATCTGGTGCAGGCGCAGGAGAAAGCCAGGTGTAACGGCTATCAGGGGGCGTTGTTCCCGTGGGAAAGTGCGTTCAGCGGGAAAGAGGAAACGCCGGAATTCGCGGCGATCAATATCCGTACCGGTCAGCGGCAACGGGTGGCATCAGCGTTAGCTGAGCATCATCTGGTGGCGGATATCGCCTATGCCACGGTGGGCTATTTTCAGGCCACGCGCGACGCTGAATTTATGCAACAAATGGGGCTGGCGTTGCTGAAAGAGACAGCCCTGTTCTGGATGAGCCGCACTGAACGGCGTGGGGACCGGTGGGTAATTCTCAACGTCATCGGGCCGGATGAATATACCGAACATATTGATAATAATGCGTTTACCAATTATATGGCGCAGTACAACGTCCGGGAAGCCTGCCGGTATTTGCAGGCATTTAATCACCAGGATGCTGCATTTTTCACACAGGCGGAAGATTTCCTGACGCACCTGTACCTGCCGCAGCCCGATGCGCAGGGTGTGATCGCGCAGGATGATTCCTTTCTCAGCAAACCTCAGTGCGACCTGACTCCCTATAAATCCCGGCAGGGTACACAGGCCATTTTGCTGGACTATTCCCGTGCAGAAATCAACGAGATGCAGATCCTCAAACAGGCCGATGTGGTCATGCTCATGCAACTGCTGCCCGCGCAGTTCACGCCACAATGCCAGGCCGCCAATCTCCGTTTTTATGAACCGCGTACGATTCATGATTCTTCGCTGAGCAAATCGGTGCATGCGATTGTTGCCGCCCGGACCGGGCAAACAGCGCTGGCATTGCAGTTTTACCGCGAGGCGTGCCGCATCGATCTGGGCGAGGAACCTCACTCTTCAGACGACGGTATTCATGCGGCAGCCACAGCCGCTATCTGGACGGGCGCAGTAATGGGTTTTGCCGGGCTGGATTATCAGTCAGGCGAACTGCATTTCCGGCCATCGCTGCCGCAGGGCTGGACGCGGTTACAGTTTCCCCTTTGCTGGCGTGGAACGCGCCTGACAGTGTCTCTCGAACGACAGCAATTTACCCTCAGCAAAACGGATGCTCAGCCGCTGAAGGTCTGGATCAACGGCCTCTCTCACACATTTACGGAAAGCCTCGTTCTGAAAGGATCTCATGATGAAAACTGAACCCCTGCCGCGAGCCGTGATCTTTGACCTTGATGGCGTGGTAGTTGATACCGCGCACCTGCATTTTATCGCCTGGCAACGGCTGGCGCAGCGTATCGGCATCTCAATCGACACGGCGTTTAATGAGCAACTCAAAGGCGTCAGTCGTCAGGCATCGTTGTTGAAAATTCTCGCTGCTGCCGGACAAACCGGAACTTTTACGCAGGCAGACATTGACGCAATGGCAGCGGAGAAAAATGCAGATTATGTCGGATTACTCACCGGCCTGACGACGGCGGACATTTTGCCGGGGATCTGTGAATTGCTGCTCACATTGCGTGAACAGGGCGTGCTCATTGGTCTGGCGTCCGTTTCACAAAATGCCCCGCAGGTGCTCAGGGCGTTAGGTCTGGAAGGGGCTTTCGATTATGTCGCGGATACCCGCCGGATTGCGAATTCCAAACCGCATCCTGAAATTTTCCTCAACGTCTGTGAGGCGCTGAATATTGCGCCGCAGCATGCCGTGGGGATCGAAGATGCCCAGGCGGGGATTGATGCATTACGTGCCGGAGGGATTTTTTCCATCGGCATTGGCACCACGCTGGAAGGAGCCGATTACCGTCTGGATTCTACCGGCGGGCTGACGTGGGCCGTCATCAGGCAACAATGGTTGCGCCATCAGGCTGACATTTAAGGAAAAATTATGGCTCAGATTTCACTGCAACATATTCAGAAAATTTATGACAAGCAGGTTCACGTGGTGAAGGATTTCAATCTGGAAATCGCAGATAAGGAATTTATCGTGTTTGTCGGCCCGTCCGGCTGCGGAAAATCCACGACCCTGCGCATGATCGCGGGGCTGGAGGAAATATCTTCCGGCGATCTGCTGATCGACGGCGTGCGGATGAACGACGTCGCGCCGAAAGATCGCGAGATCGCCATGGTATTTCAGAACTATGCGCTGTATCCGCATATGTCGGTGTACGACAACATGGCGTTTGGCCTGAAGCTGAGAAAAATTGCGCCGGAGGAAATCAGCCAGCGGGTGAAATATGCGGCGCAGATCCTCGGGCTGAATGAGTACCTGGCGCGACGTCCGGGGGCATTATCCGGCGGCCAGCGTCAGCGGGTTGCGCTCGGGCGTGCCATTGTGCGGGATGCCAAAGTCTTTTTAATGGACGAACCGCTGTCGAATCTTGATGCCAAGCTGCGGGTACAGATGCGTGCTGAAATCAGCAAGCTGCATCATAAACTCAATACGACAATGATTTATGTCACTCATGATCAGACCGAAGCCATGACCATGGCAACGCGGATTGTGGTCATGAAAGACGGCGTTATCCAGCAGGTTGGCGCGCCTAAGACGGTCTATAACCATCCGCAAAATATGTTTGTGGCCGGTTTTATTGGTTCTCCGGCGATGAACTTTATCCGCGGCGCGCTGGATGGTGACTTTTTCGTGACGGAAAGCCTGCGTATTCCGGTGTCTGAAGACAAACTGGCGATACTGAATACGCAGGGTTATCAGCGTAAACCGCTGGTACTCGGTATCCGACCTGAGGATATTGCCGGTGCGGAGCAGCAGAGTGCACATTTTGATGCGCGAATTACAGTGGCTGAACTGACCGGTGCAGAATTTATGTTGTATTGCTCGGTTGGCGGTCATGAGTTTGTTTGCCGTTCAAACGCGAATACCGATTATCAGGCCGGGCAATTATTACCCCTGCGCTTTGATATAAATAAATGTCATTTCTTTGATGGTGACACAGAGCAAGTGATTGCCGCAGATTAATAATCCATTTCACTAACATGTATAAATAATACGAATTTTAAAAGAGGTTAGCTGTTTTTAATATCCATCCGTCCCTACTGTAAAAGGAATTATTATAATGAAAATAAAAGTAGCAGCCGCATTAATTTGTGGCGCATTTTGCTCGTCTGCATTTTCTGCAGAGAGCGAAAGTATTAATAAAAATGAAGATCATAACTCACCGGAAATGCTGACACCGGTACCGATCGGCAACGCAGCGTTACCTGCCGAACCCTGGCAGGTGCAGATCGGTGCCATGCAGGAAACTGAGAACACAGAAGGTCAGGGCGATAAAGACGGCGCTTATGAACCCACGGTATTTGTTAACTTCAGCAAAGGAAAGTGGAACTTATACGGCGCGTTTTATCAGGAAGATCATAATGTTGATTATTCCCAAAACACACGCAGCGACTGGTTTAATCAGGTTGAATTCGATGCGCATTATCAGTTTGCCGATAATGCAGATTATGCACTGGGGCTGATGCTCGGTTTCAGGAACTACCAGTGGCAATATAATGAAGATAAGAAGAAAGAGGGCAGTTCTTATAATACCCAGCGTTATACCATTCAGCCAGACTGGTCGGTTTCACTCAGTCCCACGTTGAAATATAACGGCTGGATGGCGTTGTATAATTATTATAATAGTATGGATGATAATGGCTATCTGAATAAAGAGCTTGAAGGTGAGACGGGTTTGAAATACAGCTTCACCGACGATATCGCAATGCAGGTCAGTTATTATTTAGATCGCGGATGGAATACCGGTGACAGCCAGCGTGGCGAATTCGCCAAACAGGAGGCGCGTATCTATTTGCCGGTGAGTGTCGATCTGTTCTCCGGCGGGAAAACCGTGCTTACACCTTATGCCCGCCGGACGCTGGATACCTATTATTACAATGATGACCGCGCAGAGCGTGAGGGCGAAACTGATACGCGATTCGGGCTGTTAATCAATCAGCCTTTACCTAACGGTTTTGCCATCTCACTGGAATATGCCTACGAATTGCAGCTGCACGATAATACCGATGCCAGCGCCAATGCGAAGACCAAATTCCATTATACCGGTGTCGGGATCACCTATTCTTTCTGATACACCTCATCACCCGACCGGAAGCTGTTTTTCCGGTCGGGTTTTTTATTTTCTGGCCGCGAGCGGTATGGCGGAATGATTCACCACCAATTGGGTCGGCACCAGCGTGCGGGAGTGAGTGCCGGGGCGGTTAAAAATTTTATCGAATAATAAACCGCAACCCTGACAGCCTAACTCGCGGATAGGAATTTCAATGCCAGTTAGCCCCGGAGAAAGGAGGGGGGAAATATTGTCACTGCTGTAACCGGTGATGGAAATTTCGTCGGGGATGATCTTTTTCTGTTCATGGGCCGCACGGTAAATGCTCATGACTTTCACAGCATCGGTGGCGAAAACGGCTGTCGGCGGACGGGCACATTGCAATAATGTTGTCGCCGCCAGATAGGCACTTTCTGTGGTATAACCGCCGTCAATCATCAGGTCGGGTTGCACGGGCAGACCGGCATCCTGCATGGCGCGCTTATATCCCGCAAGACGATCAATGGATACGTGGTAATCAAGCGGCGCGTGCAGGCAGGCAATATCCTGGTGACCGAGCGAAATAAGATGTTCTGTCAGCCGGTAGCTGTCCTGAAAATTATCGGTATCGACGGAGAAAACGTGCTGATACGTTCCTTCAATATTGCCAATCACCATCACCGGTACCTGACAATTATCCAGTTGCTCCAGGATGTATTCATCGGCAGGCGAACTGAGCATTATCACGCCTTTCACCATTTTTTCAGTTATTTTCGCGACACACTTTTGCAAATCTTCTTCGCTATTTTTGGATGTTTGCAAAATAACATCAAAACCCTCTTCTTCAGCTCTCAGGGCAATGGATTGCAATATTTCGGAGAAGAAAGGGTTACCGGCGGTGGTTTTGGTCGAACGAGTGGAAATCACCAGAATCGCATCAAAACCTTTGGACGTCAGCGCCCGCGCAAGTTTACTTGGTTGATAATTCAGTGTGCGGATGGCATCCAGCACGCGCTCCCGGGCATCTGGCGAAATATTGGTCTGGTTGGTGATAACTCTGGAAACGGTAGACTTGGACACTTTTGCCAGACGGGCAATATCATAAATAGTGACTGCCACAATATATGCACCTCAAATATCCGTATTAAGGACGGGATAGGGATAATACGGGGCAGGTCTGAGGTTGTCCATTTTCCCCAGACCCGATGTGGCGGTTTGTTACTCGTCTAATTTCAGCGGCGGCAACTGCGCAAAAATACTCAGCAGGCCTTCGCCCCAGCCTTTGCGGATCATGTCGAAATACGGATGTGTTTCGGTGATCCGGTGCTGTTGCGCAGCGTTGAAACTGTCTGTCGGATAGGTCATCACATCCAGTGGCAGGCCGACGGAAAGATTGCTGCGTAATGTGGAATCCATCGAAATCAGCGCACATTGCATGGCCTGATCCAGCGCGGTGTCGTAACTCAGTACGCGATCGATAATCGGTTTGCCGTACTTACTTTCACCAATCTGGAAATACGGCGTGTCGTGCGTGGCTTCGATGAAATTCCCCTGCGGATAAATGTGGAACAGCCGCTGGCCCTCCCCCTTAATCTGGCCACCGAGCAACAGGTTGCAGCTGAAATCCGTGTTGCCGCCCTGGTTTGCGCCGCTGTCACGCGCAATCACTTCACGCACCGTTTCACCCAGCAGGCTGGCGGCATCGTAGAGCGATTTCACGTTCAGCAGATTTTCCCGCTCATCATCTACACAGCGGCGATGCAGCAGACTGATAATACTCTGTGTGGTCGCCAGATTTCCGGCGCTCTGAATCACCAGCACGCGTTCATCGCTTTGATGAAAAACATGCAGCTTACGGAAGGTGGAAATATGGTCCACTCCGGCATTGGTGCGTGAATCTGAAACAAACACCAGGCCAGAGGACAAGCGCATGGCCACACAGTAAGTCATAAAAATGTTTCCTCAGGGATTCAGGGTCATTGCGGAACGTCAAGCATAGCAACGGCCGCGACAGTACGCATATCTTCGCTTCCTCCGCCCAACCGGATACCGCGGACCGGGCATGCATCAAGATAATCTATGCCGATAGCCAGTTTCAAATGCTGATTCGGTTTGCAGGTGTTGTTGGTGACATCAAAGCTCTGCCAGCGGTCATCCAGCCAGGCTTCCGCCCAGGCGTGCATCGCCACATGCGTTGAATCTTCCGAGTAAAGATAGCCGCTGACGTAGCGCGCCGGAATGCCCAGGCTGCGGCAACAGGCGAGGAAAACGTGCGTGTGATCCTGACATACACCCGTTTGTGCGGAAAAGGCTTGTGAGGCGCTGTCTTTTACCGTGGTGCTGCCGGGGTTGTAAGGCATTTTCAGCAACAACTCGCCCATCAGGTTGCACAGACTTTCGTGCTGCGCCTGTGGCCGGTAATAACGGCTGGCGAAATCGCGGATTGCGCCGTCGGCCAACGTCAGCGGGCTGGTGCGCAAAAACACCAGTGGCGAGAGATGTCCGCAATGGTCGTCCTCGGTATTGTCTTCTATCTCGACCACACCGTTGGCTTCAATGGTGATCGCCTGATGAGGCTGATCGAGCGTCAGGACATGCAATACGTTGCCGTAGGCATCCAGCGTGCGGGTGGCGTATTCCGGCAAAGTCAGATCCCATGACAAAATCTTCTGATGGCTGGAATCCTGCGGCGTGAGGCGCAGATATTGCGTGCTGTGTTTAACTTGTTGTGCATAGCTGTAATGCGTCTGATGCGTGACATTCAGTTTCATTATTGAGCCTCCAGATAGGTTTGATGAATGCTCTCAGCGATGGCATTGGTCTGATCCAGAAACTGCATTAACCAGGGGCTGAGACCCATTTCAACGATCTCGTCCATTTCAGTGAAACGAAGCTGAGCGTGCAGGGTGTGGACACGGCGGCGTGGCAGATTGCCTGCGCTACCCCCGATTTCTTCAAGCTGTTCAGCCATGATTTCGACACAGGAAAGTAAGGATCGCGGTAATTCGCGGCGCAGTATCAGCAGCTCTGCAATATGTTTCTGGCTGAGTTGCTGCTTGTAAAGTGTGTGGAACGCCTCGCGGGCGCTGACCGCACGCAGCAGGGTATCCATCCGGTAATATTCGCGCACCGGATCTTCATCAGCATTCAGCAACTGATTTTTGGCATCCAGCAAACGGGCGGTACTGTCTGCACGCTCAAGCATGGTGCCGAGACGGATAAAGTTCAGGGCATCACTGCGCAGTAATGTACCGAACATGGCACCGCGGAACAGGTGTGAGCGCTCTTTAACCCAGTCGAAGAAAGCGTCCGCACCGGCAGAACCCACGCCCTGACGGCGGATCAGTTTCATCTCGATCCAGGTGGCATTAATGCTTTCCCAGACTTCAGAAGAGAGGCTGCCGCGCACCGCATGCGCATTGTTCCAGGCCATTTGCAGACAACTGAAAATGCTGCTGTGGTTGGAACTGTCCAGCGCGAAGAAGTTGAGCAGATTGCCCATGGATTCCTGCGGATAATGTTCGTTGAATAATGTCCGTGTGCCGGTCATGGTCAGCGGCACCAGCAAATCATTGTTTTCATCGCGTGCGTTGACGTCACGAATCGACATCAGCGACAGCTTATTGGTCACGTCCAGCAGGCGTGCAATATTCTCGGCGCGTTCCAGATAACGCGCCATCCAGTACAGTTCGCTGGCTGTTCTGCTTAGCATGCGTCATCCTCCGTCGGATTCTCTTCCAGTACCCAGGTGTCTTTGGTGCCGCCGCCCTGAGATGAGTTCACGACCAGCGAGCCTTCAGCCAGCGCCACGCGGGTTAATCCGCCCGGTACCAGCCGGATTTCCGCACCGCTCAGGGCAAAAGGCCGCAGGTCGATATGACGCGGAGCCAGCCCGTCCCCCACGAAAGTCGGGCAGGTGGAAAGCGCCAGCGTTTCCTGTGCGATGTAGTTTTCCGGACGGGTGCGCAGTAATTCGCGGAAGCGTTCAATTTCCGCTTTACTGGCCGTCGGGCCAATCAGCATGCCGTAACCGCCTGCACCATGAACCTCCTTCACCACCATTTTTTCCAGATTCGCCAGCACGAAAGACAGATCGCTTTCCTTGCGGCATTGCCAGGTCGGCACATTATTGAGGATCGGATCTTCGGCCAGATAGTAGCGGATCATATCCGGTACATACGGGTAGATCGATTTGTCGTCCGCCACGCCGGTGCCGATCGCATTGGCCAGCACCACGCCGCCAGAGCGATACACGGAAAGCAAACCCGGTACGCCGAGCATCGAGTCGGCGCGGAACGCCAGCGGATCAAGGAATGCGTCATCGATACGCCGGTAAATCACGTCAATTTTGCACGGTCCGGCGGTGGTACGCATAAACACCGCGCCGTCTTTCACGAACAGATCGACGCTTTCCACCAGCTCAACGCCCATTTGCTGGGCAAGGAAACTGTGCTCAAAATACGCACTGTTAAAACGCCCCGGCGTGAGCACCACGACGGTCGGATCGTTGACGGTCGTGCTTTCGCGCAGGGTTTGCAGTAAATGGGAAGGGTAGCGGGAAACCGGTGCGATACGCTGCTCGGCAAACAATTCAGGATATAGCCGCATCATCATTTTGCGGTTTTCCATCATGTAAGACACGCCGGACGGCGTACGCAGGTTGTCTTCCAGCACGTAGTATTCGCCATCGCCTCCCCGCACCATGTCGGTGCCGGCAATGTGCGCGTAAGTGTCCCGGTGAAGATCAATACCCTGCATGCACGGCTGATACTGATCGTTGGCCAGTACCTGTTCAGCGGGCACGATCCCCGCTTTGAGGATCTTCTGGTCATGATAAATATCATGCAAAAAGGCATTCAGCGCCTGAACCCGCTGACGGATCCCGCGATCGAGCATTTGCCATTCACTGGCCGGAATAATGCGCGGCACGCTGTCGAACGGGATCAGCCGTTCCGCGCCATCATCTTCGCCATAAACATTAAAGGTAATCCCCACCCGGTGAAACAACAGCGCGGCTTCCTCTTTTTTGCGCTGGACTGCCTGTTGATCGGCTTGCTGCAACCATTGCCAGTAGGCCTGATAATGGCTGCGGTGTTTGCCTTCAGCCATTAACATCTCATCAAAAAAGGGTGAATCGGAAAGGTCAATCTTGATCATCATCACCTCACAAACTGGACAGGCTGCAATTGAATCGTTCAATAACAATGAAGATCAGGCATAAAGTGTGCCAGCGTGCAAAACGGGCTGAAAAATGGGGGAAATGAGGCCGGTCTGCTTAATTATAGGGCGAGGTGAAGTTTGTTTGCCTGAAAACAGGGCAAAAAAAACCAGCCCGCAGGCTGGTCTGGTGCATCACTGACGCGGTTTAACGGCGGACGGCGATGGCTTCGATTTCGATTTTCACATCTTTTGGCAGACGGGCCACTTCTACGCAAGAACGGGCCGGGAATGGCGCATTATGCTCAGTGAAGAAGGCTTCGTAAGTGGCGTTAACGGTGGCAAAGTCGTTCAGATCTTTTACGAAAACGGTCGTTTTCACGATATCTGACACTTTCAGGCCAGCGGCTTCAACGATCGCCTGAACGTTTTCCAGTGACTGACGCGCCTGTGCAGCAATGTCGTCAGCGACTGCACCGGTTTTAGGATCCACAGGGATCTGACCGGAAGTGATGATCATGCTGCCCAGATCCACACCCTGAACATAAGGACCGATAGCGGCCGGGGCGTTTTCAGTGCTGATTTCGCGGGACATAATGTCTCCTGATTTGAGTTAAGGGGAACGGGAAGTTATCCCCCAGTATAAAGGCTCAGTCGTTATTGAGCACCACCTGATGCTCAAACTCTTTCTCGCAGTATTTGCATTTCAGGTGCACGCCGTCTGCACGTTGTTTCACCGCAAAGCTGGAATCCACCGGTTCAAAACGGCTGATACAGTTGCCGTTCGGGCAGCGCAGAACACCAACGATACGGTCCGGCAGCGTTGGCATCAGCTTTTTCACTACGTCGTAATTATCGATGCGGTTCACCGTCGCACGCGGTGCATACACCGCCAGCTGATTGACCTGTTCATCGGTCAGGAAGGTGTTTTCGATTTTAATGATGTCTTTACGGCCCAGCTCACCGGAAGGCAGATTCAGGCCAACGGTGACACGCTGCTCCGTTTGGGTAAACTTGAACAGAGACAGGAGCTTAAATCCGACCTGCGCCGGAATATGGTCGATGACCGTACCGCATTTGATCGCTTCAACCTGAAGTTTATTGTCGTGTGTCATAATCGTTTTCTCCTCAAGTTTACTGTGCAGTGTCTGCGTTCAGAACCAGCGCCAGCAAAGCCTGACGCGCAAAAATTCCGTTACCGGCCTGCTGGAAATACCAGGCATACGGCGTTTTATCGACATCCGGCGTGATTTCGTCGATACGCGGCAGCGGGTGAAGCACTTTCAGGTGCGGCTGAGCATCCGTCAGGTCAGCCGCCCGCAGGACAAACTGCGCTTTCACGTTGGCGTATTCCGACGGATCAAGACGCTCTTTTTGCACGCGGGTCATGTACAGAATGTCGATTTCAGAGACCACTTCATCAATGCTGCTGTGCAGGCTGTATTCGATGCCTTTCTCTTCCAGTAACGTCAGGATATACCCCGGCATCGCCAGCGCATCCGGCGCGATAAAGTAGAATCGGTTGCCGTTAAATTTTGCCAGCGCCTGCGTCAGGGAATGCACCGTGCGGCCATATTTCAGGTCGCCGACCATGGCGATTTTGATGTTATCGAGACGCCCCTGCGTTTCCTGAATGGTGAACAAATCCAGCAGGGTTTGCGTCGGATGCTGGTTCGCACCGTCACCGGCGTTGAGTACCGGAATACCGCCGGAGAATTCGGTTGCCAGACGTGCCGCGCCTTCCTGCGGATGACGCATCACAATCGCATCGACATACGTACTGATAACCGAAATGGTATCGGCCAGTGTTTCACCTTTTTTACCGAGCGATGTGTTGCTGCTGTCGGAGAAACCGACCACTGAGGCCCCCAGACGATGCATTGAGGTTTCAAATGACAGGCGCGTACGGGTTGAGGCTTCGAAGAAACAACTGGCGATCACTTTGTGTTTCAGCAATTCAGGCTGCGGGTTGGCTTTCAGGCTGGCAGCGGTATCGAGTACCAGTTCCAGCTCTTCGCGGCTGAGATCGTTGATAGAAATGATGTCTTTCTGATACAGCGGATTAGCCATAGTCATTCTCCTGTGCTTTACGTATAAAAGTATGGCGCTCAAATTCCGGACAAAAAAAAGCCCCTCAATGAGGGGCTTTCAGTAAAACGGTAATACCACGGGAGAACAACGGCAGCGGGCTGCCTGACGGCACAGTGTTTGGTCGATGATCTGAGCACAAAACATGGCGATTTTTCATGGGTTCTCCCGACAAATTGTCGCGCATTATACGCGGGTCATTGACGACATCAAGCGGAAAAATGGCCTAAGGCAAACGGTTGCTGCCGTGGTTTTCTTTAATCGCCAGTATGCGCCTGATTATCCTGCACACCCTCTCCAGTTCCGTCGTTTCCCGGGGAGCCACCAATACGGTAGTACTCGAGGCAATCACCCCGAGAACCTCCGGCAACCGGTGATGATCGATTATCCTGCCCACAGCGCGACCATATCCCGACATGACATGCACCACCACAAACTGAGGATTATGATCCACATCGGTGACCATTTCGTTTACCGGCCTTTGGGCATCGGGAGTGAACTGAGACTGCTCATTCAGGGCGTAAATCTTTTTGCCTTTGGCGTTTTGCACCTTCGCGACACCCAGCGTTTTCAGCAACTGTGAAATGGTGGACTGACCGATATTTTTGTATCCCGCGCGCTGGAGTTCCTGACGCAATTCCTCCTGTGATGAAAAACGTCGACTGGCAATAAGCTGATGGCAGAGGATCAGTTGCTGATGTTCTTTTTCAAGTGTAGGTAATGTTCTTTTCATGGTCATATTTCCGGTAAATAAAGGACGTCAACATGGCAAAAAAATCATTTTCTACAAAGACTTAAATCAAAGAACCGAGACTTAACGCGAACATCAGTAATACCAGTAAAATCCCCATCAATGGCGCAACCCACTTCAGCCAGCGGATATAGGGCACCCGCGCGATCGCCAGACCGCCCATGACCACGGCGGAGGTCGGCGTGACCAGATTCACCAGCCCGGATGCGGACTGATAAGCGGTCACCACCAGTTCACGCCCGACGTGGGCGAAATCGGCGAGAGGCGCCATGATCGGCATGGTCATCACCGCCAGACCGGATGAAGAGGGCACCAGAAACGACAGCACCACTTCAAGCAGGAACATGACATTGATGAACAGCACGCTGGACAACCCGGAAACCATACCTTCGGCGCTGTGCAAAATAGTATGATTAATCATGCCGTTATCCATGATCACTACGATGCCACGGGCAATACCGATGATCAGCGCAACGCCAAGCAGGTCGCGTGCGCCATCAATGAATGTTGAAGTCAGTTCTTCCTCACTCATGCGGGCAATCAGACCTGTGAGGATCGCAGCGGCAAGGAAAACGCCGGAAATTTCCCCCATCCACCAGCCCTTTACCGATACGCCATAAATCATCACGACAAAAGCCAGCGCGAAGATCAGCAGGATGATTTTGCGCACGCCGGTAAAAGGCAGCAGTTCTTCACTGCGGTTGCCGAGAAAATGGGTACGGTTGCTTTCCCACTGATCAGCCACAACAGAAAGCGAGGGATCGCGGCGCACTTTACGGGCATAGCGCATCACCCAGATCACGCAGATCAGCCAGCCGATGATCAGGATGGCGACGCGCAGACCGATGCCGTGAGTAAACGGGATCCCGGCAGCGTTGGCGGCAATCACCGTGGCGAAAGGATTGATTGTCGAGCCGAGCGTGCCGATCCCGGCGCCCAGCAGTACGGTAGCGGCGGCCACCAGCGGATCGAAACGGGCAGCCATCATGACCGGCACCAGCAGGGTGTAAAACGGTAATGATTCTTCGGCCATGCCGTAAATGGTGCCACCGGCGGCGAAAAGGGCCATCAGGATCGGGATCATCCATTCTTCTTTGCCCTTCAGACGGAAGGTGACCCGTTCAATCCCGGCGTCAATCGCGCCGGTTTTGGTCACGATGCCCAGAAAACCGCCGATGATCAGAATAAATAAGGCGACATCAATCGCGCCAGCCTGACCGGTGGTGTGGTTGTAAAGGCCATCAACGGGCGCGAGGAAAATATCCACCAGCCCCTGCGGATTGCCGGTCACGGCGTGATAGGTGCCTGAGACGGGGACTTCTTTACCCAGTCCGGCATTCATCGCCATGTCGTACTGACCGGCGGGGATAATCCAGCTCAGGCCTGCAACCAGCGCGATAAGCACAAATAAAATGGTGTAGGCAGAAGGGAATTTGAATGTACGCATAAACGTAATCCTTAAAGAAGGCGTGAAGGCAAAACGCCTTCACGCAAGGGGCTTAGTCATCGCCAAGCGTGGCGACCATGACCGCTTTTATGGTGTGCATACGGTTTTCGGCTTCATCAAAAACGATGGAATGCGGAGACTCAAAAACGTCATCCGTCACTTCCAGCCCTTTCATGCCGTAAGCGATTTCCAGCTCCTTTCCGAGCGTGGTTTCTTCGTTATGGAAAGCGGGCAGGCAGTGCATAAATTTGACGTCAGGATTGCCGGTGGCGTTAAGCACCGCGGCGTTAACCTGATACGGGGTCATCAGGCTGATACGTTCTGCCCAGGCGGTTTTTGCTTCGCCCATCGACACCCAGACATCGGTATAGAGAAAATCGACGCCCTGTACGCCCTCATCAACGTGTTCAGTCAGCAGGATCCTTGCGCCAGTAGTGCGGGCGATATCGCGGCAGACCGCGACCAGCGTCTCTTCCGGCCAGAAGGATTTTGGCGCGACCAGACGGATGTCCATCCCCATTTTCGCCGCGCCGACCATCAGGGAATTGCCCATATTGTTTCGGGCATCGCCCAGATAAGCGAAGCTGATCTGACTGAGTTCTTTGCCCGGCGAGTGTTCAAGCATGGTCATCAGGTCGGCCAGGATTTGGGTCGGATGAAACTCATCGGTCAGCCCGTTCCATACCGGTACGCCGGAGAATTCCGCCAGCTCCTCCACAATCTTCTGCGCAAAACCCCGGTATTCGATGCCGTCGTACATTCTGCCCAGCACACGGGCGGTATCTTTCATCGACTCCTTGTGTCCGATCTGGCTGCCGCCAGGGCCGAGATAGGTCACGTGTGCGCCCTGATCAAACGCGGCGACTTCAAATGCACAGCGGGTGCGGGTGGACGTTTTCTCAAAAATCAGCGCAATATTTTTTCCGCGCAGGCAAGGGCGTTCATGACCCGCTTTCTTATCGTCTTTCAACGCCAGCGCCAGGGTGATCAATTGCTGAATTTCTTCTGGTGTGAAATCAAGAAGCTTAAGAAAATGACGGTTTTTCAATGTGGTAGTCATAAAATCATCCTGAAATAATAAAGTGAAGGCGGGCTATTCCGCGCGGATACAGGTGCCTTTCAGACCGGCCAGAATGGCCTCACCCTCTTCCAGAGCGCCGATCCCCGCCAGCCCGTGGCAGGCATCGACAAACTGGCAGGCAGCATTAACCTTCGGCCCCATGGAGCCTGCGTCGAAAGTCATACCCGTGAGATCCCGTGTAGTGATGTGATGCAGCGGCCGCTGCTCAGGCGTGCCCCAGCCGAGGTACACCGCATCGGCATCGGTCAGGATCAGCAGCGCATCGGCCTGTAACTGACGTGCCAGCAGCGCCGCCGAGAGGTCTTTGTCGATGACGGCTTCCACGCCTTCCAGCCCGTCTGCGGTCTGATGAACCGGTACGCCGCCACCGCCATTGCAGATGACCAGATAGTGCTGATCCAGCAACGCACGAATGGCATCAATCTCGAAGATGCGCTGCGGTTGAGGAGAGGCGACCACGCGGCGAAAATGCTGCCCGTCGGCTTTCATCGCCCAGCCTTTTTCGGCAGTCAGATTTTCCGATTGCGCCTGCGTATAAACCGGGCCGATGTATTTCGTCGGGTTATCAAATGCCGGATCGAGCAGGCTGACTTCCACCTGCGTCAGCAGGGTGCAGACGCGACTTTCCGGAAGGCAATTTTTCAGCGCCTGTTGCAGCAGATAGCCGATCATCCCCTGAGTTTGTGCTACCAGAATATCGAGCGGGTAGGGCGCGACTGCCGGATAGGCGCTGTTTTGCAGCGCCAGCAATCCGACCTGCGGGCCGTTGCCGTGCACCAGCACGACGCGCCATTTCTGGCATAGCGCAGCCAGCGTATTGGCGGCGAGACAGATATTTTTGCGCTGCAGATCGGCCTCGAGCGGTTCGCCACGGCGCAGCAATGCATTGCCGCCAAGGGCGACAACCAGAACAGGTTTATTCATGAAATTTTCCCGGTATAGGTGATCAGATGTCGTCGCGTTCAAGCGGACAACTCATGCAGCGCGCACCGCCGCGGCCTCTGCCCAGCTCATCGCCCGGAATGGGGAGTACAGTGATCCCGGCCTTGTCGTATTTTTCGTTAGTCCAGGTGTTGCGCTCGTAGCCGATGACCACGCCGGGACGCACGGTCAGCACGTTATTGGCGTCATTCCACTGTTCGCGTTCGGCTTCAAAACTGTCGCCACCGGTGGTGATGAGTTTAATGTCGTCAATGCCCAGCGCTTTGCCGATTGCCCGGACGAACTGCGGTTCTTCAGTGCGGCGCAGGCCGCCGTGACCATTGTCGGTGAGTGTCCAGCACAAAGTGGTGTCGCGCACGACTTCCGGATACACCGAGAAAGTGTCCAGATCGATATGTGTCATGACAGTATCAAGGTGCATGCAGGAGCGGTGTTTCGGTAATTGCAGCACAATCACTTTGGTGGCCTGCTGATGTTTGAACAGTGAACGTGCGAGGAATTCCACACCTTGCGGTGTCGTGCGTTCCGATAGACCTATTAATACTGCGCCACGACCAATGACTAATACGTCACCGCCTTCCAGCGTGGCGTGGTCGTAATTGAATTCATCGTTGCCAAAATAAGTAATAAATTCGTTATCGGTAAAGTGCGGGTGCCAGCGATATATGGCCCGTAAATTATTGGTTTCCCGTTTACGCGCTTCCTTTGCCATCGGATTGACCGATACGCCGTTATATATCCAGCAGGAAGTGTCACGGGTAAATAAATGATTGGGTAAAGGCTTAATCACAAAGTCATTTAGCTGATGCGTATCCGTGACCATATTATGAAAAGTATCGGGAATTTCACTGTATGTTAATCCGCCGCTCATAAACCGGGCCGTTTGCCGGTGAGGAAGATCGGCCAGCCAGCCCCGAATTTCTTCGGCAAATTGCGGCCCCAGCCGGTAGTCCGAGATCTGCCGGCTGAGCAGCCAGTCTTTGGCCTCGCGGTTATCGAGGGTTTCCGTCAGCAGGTCAGTCAGCAATAAAACTTCCACCCCTTGCTGGCGCAAGGTCTCGCTGAAGAAGTCATGTTCTTTCCCGGCACGCTCAACGGAAAGCACGTCATCGAATAATAATTCCTGGCAATTCGAGGGGGTGAGTCGCTGTAAACTTAAATTTGGCCGGTGAAGCATTACACTGCGAAGTTGGCCTATTTCGGATCCTACATAATGCCGTTTCATATTTATCCCTTTTGTAAAAAGAAGAGCAAATAATGTTTTGGGCAAATGAATGACGTGGAGAATAAATTTTTTATTCAACCTGAAATGGTATGTGCCCGCAACGAAATGAATAATATTCCGCTTAGGCATTTAATATGTGATTCAGATCGCATCAGAATAAACGGATGACAGAGGTTATCTGTTGATTGATAAGTGTCATTGTTTTATTTATTAGACAGCTCAGTAAAGTGAATAATTAACGAAATATCAGCGTAATTATTTGGCCTGAGAGTAAATGACCGAATGAGATAATATTAACGCAGTTCTAATTAACTCAAAAACAAAGAGTTTATTTTCTCTTTGCATAGAATTTCTTTTTTTATGATTAAAGATTTATAAATTCTCTCAGACCTTAAATAACTATGATTAATTTCGGTGGTTTTTGGTTTAATTAAATTTGTGATCTGTTGGTGAGTTTTTAGAAATAGTCCGTAAGACCAACAGGATGAAAGTGCAGCACTGAATGCATTTTCAGGGTTTATGCAATCTGGTTGCATAATCATTGTTTCTCCGGTCGCGGATGACGTTCTGTCGCAAAATATTCCCCAGGAAGTCAAAATTTTGATCCCGCTCTGGCAACCGGACAGCAAACAGGATTAGTATTTATGAAACGCTGTTTCACTCATGCATTACAAACCCGAGGTTATGATGATCACAGGAAACATCCACGCGCTGCATCTTGTCCCTTATCTGCCCGCTGAACTGCGCGAGGCCATTGAATACGTTAAACAACACATCACACCACAGACGCCGCTGGGCAAACACGATATCCGTGGTGACGACGTCTTTGTGCTGATTTCCAATGATTCGACGGCACCGCAGGCTGAACGCCGTGCTGAATTCCACGCGCGTAATCTGGATATTCAGATTGTGCTGAACGGCACCGAAGGCATGACATTCAGCAATTTACCGGCAGGGTATGTCGATACCGACTGGCTGGAAGATAAAGACATTGCGTTCCTGGCTGCCGGTGAGCAGGAAAAAACCATGATCATGCAGACCGGTGACTTCGTGGTGTTTTATCCGGGCGAAGTGCATAAACCCCTGTGCGCCGTCGGCGAACCGGCCAACGTACGTAAAGCCGTGGTGAAAATGAACGTCAGCGCATTGTCCGCTTAATGCCTATTGTGTAGCGCTTTGTGCGCTTGATCAGCTTCATCCGCCAGCGACGCAGCCTGCCGAGACGTTCCGGCGCTTTGAGTTTGTGTTTGATCCATACTACCTGCCACGGCCGGAGACGCATCTGGCCGTTAAAGACTTCTCCGCCAATCAGATCCTTCCCCTCGACTGCCAGCTTCAACATCTGAGAATGATCGCTGATATTGAATATGCAGCTGATCCGGTCTTCAGTTTTTGGATCATAGCGTTCCATTGCAAACAGGGATTTGCCCAGATCAAACACGCGCTGGCCAGCCTGTGGTGAAAACGCCGGATGTTCGCGGCGGTGCCTGATGAGTGTCTGTAACCCGTAAAAAATGCGGGCACGCAAGCCGTCTTTTTTTTCCAGTTCAGCTTCAAGGGTCGTCAGATCCAACTTTTTACGGTTGATACGGCGGTTGATCCCGGACTGGTGCATGCCGTCAAGATCGTTCTCACTGCCCAGCAGGCTGTGAATATAAATCGCCGGGACGCCGATAAACGACAGCAACAGCGCCTGGGCTGCCAGAAACTTGCGGGCTTTCATTTCGGTACTGTCTTCCGGCTCGGTCAGTGCGCTCAGGTAATTAATGTTCAGTTCATAAGGGGAATGCGTGCCGTCACCGTTGTCTTTATAGGATACGCGGCCTTCCTTACGCAGTGTCTCCTGCGCCATGTATTTACGTTCGTCATCGGTCAGGAAGGTTTCGGTCGGGCGTAAACCGATGCCGTCGTGGCTGGCAAGGAAGTTGAAATAGGTGGTGTCCGGGTAACGCGCTTCCGCATTCAGGCTCTTCGCCCACTGGGTCAGTGTGGTGGTGTCCTGACGCAGAAAAGCGTACAAGGTCAGCGGCGGCAGCGGGAACTGATACACCATATGTGCCTCGTCACCTTCGCCGAAATAACTGATATTTTCGTGATGCGGGACGTTGGTTTCCGTAATGATCCGCGTGCCGGGGATCACTTCATCGAGAATGGTGCGCCAGACTTTAATAATATTGTGCGCCTGAGGCATGTGAATACAGCGCGTCCCGGCTTCCTTCCAGATATAGCCAATCGCATCAAGGCGGATCGACTGCCCGCCGCTGGCGGCGTACTGCAACAGCACATCGATGCTTTCCAGCAGGACCTGCGGATTTTTGAAATTAATATCCACCTGATCTTCACTGAACGTCGTCCACAGATATAACTCGGTGCCGTCGGTTTTGATAAATGGTGAGAGCAGCGGCGAAGCGCGCGGGCGTACGACGCGGCTGTAATCCAGCTCAGGATTAGCGGCAATAAAGTAATCTTTGTAATACGGATCGTCATGCAGATAGCCTTTCATCCACTCGCTTGAGCGTGAAATATGATTGATCACGCAGTCAAACATCAGGTTGAAATTGGCCGAAAGGTGATGAATATCTGACCAACCGCCGAGATGTTCATCGATCCGCCGGTAGTCAATGACGCTGAATCCATCGTCCGAACTGTAGGGATACATCGGCAGTATATGGATATCACTGATGATGTCGCGCAGATAGGTGTTGGCGAAGTGATTGAGCGTCGCCAGCGGTGGTTGCTCGCCGTGACGGATATTATCGCCATAAGTAATCAGATAAACGTTGGTGCCATCCACCCAGCCGGTGGTGCGGTGTTTGCCGTAATTCCATTTGTCGGCGAGATGCAGGATTTTTTTCAGCAGGTCGGCGATGTGTTCCCGGGGGTAAATCCTGCTTAGCAGGCTTTCCAGCCGCAGGACATACTCAAGATTCACTGAGCTCATATCGGTTCCTTCTTCTGCATTTTTGTTTTTTTGATGAAACGCTTTAAAAAGGTTAGTTGAAAATGCGGTCTTCTGACGGGAACGGGCGGGATAAAGTGCAAAATGATGTAAAGATTACGGCGTGCAGGAAAGTTATCCTTGCTGCACGCCTGGAAAAATCAGTGGTTAGCGAGCGTGGCAACCATTACCGCTTTGATCGTGTGCAGACGATTTTCCGCCTGATCAAACACTACGCTGTGGCGGGATTCAAAGACGTCATCGGTGACTTCCATCCCCCCGTGCAGGCCATACTCTTCTGCCATTTGTTTGCCAAGTGTGGTCTGGTCGTCATGAAATGCCGGCAGACAGTGCAGGAATTTTACCTGCGGATTGCCGGTCAGCGCCAGCATCGCGCTGTTCACCTGATAAGGACGCAGCAGATTAATGCGTTCTTTCCACACTTCTTTCGGCTCCCCCATGGAAACCCAGACGTCGGTGTAAAGGAAATCAGCATCTTTCACGCCGGTTGCGATATCTTCGGTCAGGGTGATGCTGCCGCCGTTTTCTTTCGCCAGGTGTTCACAGGTGGCGACCAGTTCGGCTTCCGGCCAGCAGGCCGAAGGCGCAACAAGGCGCAAATCCAGTCCGCATAACGCCGCAGCCTCCAGCAGGGAATTGCCCATATTGTTACGGGTATCTCCCAGATAGGCCAGACGCATGCCTTTCAGCGGCTGGCCCGGCAGATGTTCCTGCATGGTCAGCAGATCAGCCAGCAGTTGTGTCGGGTGAAATTCGTTGGTCAGGCCATTCCATACCGGTACACCGGCATAGTGGGCCAGAATTTCCACTTTATCCTGCCCGTAACCGCGATACTGAATACCGTCGTACATGCGCCCGAGGACGCGGGCGGTATCTTTCATCGATTCTTTATGGCCGATCTGGCTGCCACTTGGGCCGAGATAGGTGACTTTTGCGCCCTGATCGTATGCGGCAACTTCGAAAGAGCACCGGGTGCGGGTTGAGTCTTTTTCGAAGATGAGCGCGATGTTTTTGCCTTGCAGACTGGCTTTTTCGGTGCCGTTCTTCTTAGCGGCCTTTAATTCTGCGGAGAGTTTCAGCAGTGACGAAATCTCTGACGGGGTAAAATCCAGTAACCTGAGAAAATGACGTTTACTCAACAAACTCATGATGTCGCTCCATAGCGCGTAAGCATTTCGGATTGAATTTAAATTCAATTTAACTGTATGAATATGCAAATACAACCCCGCAGTAAAAACTTTGTCGTTTATAGTGGAGACGCGCCCTGCGGTGTGTGAAAATAGCGTACAAACGTCACATTGATTGAGGACAGAGATATGGCAAACCGTGAATTGCTGGAAGAACAACGTGAAGAGACTCGCTTAATCATCGAAGAACTGCTGGATGATGGCAGTGATCCTGACGCGCTTTACACTATCGAACACCACTTATCTTCAGAGAAATTTGACGTTCTGGAGAAAGCGGCCGTTGAAGCTTTCAAACTGGGTTATGAAGTTACTGATGCTGAAGAGCTGGAAGTGGAAGACGGTTCAGTCGTGATGTGCTGTGATGTAATCAGCGAAATCGCGCTGAAAGCGGAGCTGATCGACACCCAGGTTGAGCAACTGATGAATCTGGCCGAAGCCAACGGCGTCAGCTATGACGGCTGGGGCACTTACTTCGAAGGCGATGACGACGAAGAAGGTGAAGACGGCGAAGATGAAGATTTTGTCGACGAAGATGATGACGGAAAGCGTCATTGATTTTTTCTGAATTTGAAACAAAAGGCTGCTGAATTAAGCAGCTTTTTTTATTTCTGCATAACCCCCCTTCTCTTTGTGAGACGCCTCTCGTTTGGTAAATTTCATAAACCATAAGCAAAATATGGTTAAATTCAACACAGCTGCCAAAAGTTAACATACCAATTCTGAAAGATATTCTACCTCATGGTTTGGAGTCAGATTATGGCAGCCGTAAAGAAATTGTCTGTTATAGAAAAACTCGGTTTTGGTATGGGTGACGCCGCTTGCGGGATCGTTTATTCCTCGGTCACGATGTTTCTGACCTACTTTTATACTGATATCTACGGGCTCTCCGCCGCCGCTGTCGGGGTGATGTTTCTGGTTACGCGCATTCTGGATGCCGTGAGTGATCCGCTTACCGGCATTATCGCTGACCGTGTAAAAACCCGCTGGGGGCATTTTCGCCCGTGGCTGATATGGTTTGCCATTCCTTATGCAGTGCTGGCCGTAATGACCTTCACAACGCCTGATTTCGGTCATTCAGGCAAACTGCTTTACGCCTACATCACTTACTCATTGCTGATGCTGTGTTACACCTTTATCAATATTCCTTACTGCGCCCTGGGAGGCGTAATTACGACGGATGATAAAGACCGGCTCTCTGCACAATCTTATCGTTTTACCATCTCCTCTCTGGCCGGTTTACTGGTTTCTGTCGGCACCCTGTGGCTGGTGGATTATTTCGGTAAAGAAAATCTGCAGGCAGGATATCAGGCGACGATGGCGATAATGGGCGCAATTGCTATTTGTATGCTGGTGTTTTGTTTTTGTTTCACTAAAGAACGGATCACGGCGGAGGATACCCGTGAGGTGTCGGTTCTCAGTGATTTGAAAAAGCTGCTGTCCAATGATCAGTGGCGTATTGTCGCCATCATTACCTTTTTCTCCAGTATGGCCGGGGTGATGCGCAGTTCCGCAACGTTGTATTACGCGACGTATCTGATGCTGGATAAGGGACAGAGTCTGATCAGTGGCACGGCGATGAAAAGTACGTTTATCACGACCAGCGTGGTCGGCACGATATTTGGGGCAATAGCAGCGGGATATTTTGCCCGGCGTTTTAGTACACTGACGATGTTTAAAAATATCAATTTGCTGTTGGTTCTGGCGGGCGTCGTGATGTTTTTTGTACCGCCGAAACTCCTGCCAGTAATTTTTCCGCTTTATTTCATTATCGGTTTTTTACACCAGATGTATCAGCCGTTTAAATGGAACATGATGGCCAATGCGGCGGATTATGGAGAATGGAAAACAGGACGTCGTATTACGGGCCTTTCTTTCTCCGGCAATCTGTTCGCGTTAAAACTGGGAATGGCCTTTGCGGGCGCTTTCGTCGGGTTCTCACTTGGCTGGTTTGGTTATCATGCGGGAGCAGAAACACAAACCGCTCTGGCGACCACGGGTATTATTGGTCTCCTGACCGTGGGGCCGTCGGTGTCCTATCTCATTCTTTATTTCCTTGCCCGTTTCTACAAACTCGACGATGCCACCATGAACAAAATCCAGAATGATCTGGCAAAACGCAGCACTGAGATCGCCGACAGGCAGGAAAATAAACCTGACCTGATCCCGGCGGGTCTGGTGGCGAAATAATGGAGATAACCTCAATGGATGATGTATTAAATTCAGGCTGGCAACCCGATTTGGGTGACGGGCATTATCAGAACCCTGTCTTGTATGCGGATTATTCAGACCCGGATATTGTCTGTGTGGGCGACAATATTTACATGGTGGCTTCAAGTTTTAACCATATTCCGGGCCTGCCTGTTCTTCACTCAACAGATCTGGTGAACTGGAAAATTATTAACCATGTTGTGCAGCGGATTAACTATCCCGCCTACGACAATATGCAGCCCGGCAAAGGGATCTGGGCACCGAGTATTCGTTATCATAACGGGCTGTTCTGGGTGTTTTACAGCATGCCTGATGAAGGCATTTTTATGTCTTACACCGCAGACCCTGCCAAAGACTGGAGCGAGCCGCATTGTATTAAAGCGGTGAAGGGCTGGATCGATCCTTGTCCGTTCTGGGATGACGACGGGCGCGCATGGCTGGTTCATGCGTTTGCTTACAGCCGTTCCGGGATTAAACATCAGCTACAGCTTTGTGAAATGGCGCCCGATGCGACATCTCTTCTTGATGAGGGAAGCATCATTTTTGATGGCGCGGTTTCCCATCCGACCATTGAAGGGCCAAAAATGTATTGGCGTAATGGCTGGTATTACATCTTCGCTCCTGCCGGGGGCGTCGAAAGTGGCTGGCAGACTGTATTACGTTCGCGACAGATTAACGGCCCGTTTGAGGCCCGGGATGTGTTGCATCAGGGCACCTCGAAAGTGAATGGCCCGCATCAGGGCGGATGGGTCGAGCTGAAAAACGGGGAATGCTGGTTTATGCATTTTCAGGATGCTGCACATAATGGCCGGATAGTGCACTTACAGCCCATGCGCTGGAAGCATGATGACTGGCCGGAAATCGGTGAGAAGGTTGATGACGCAGGGCCCGGGCAACCCGTGTCGGTTTACCCAAAACCCATGACGGGCAAAGAGGGTAAATCCTGCAAACCGCAAACAACTGACCGCTTTGCTGACGGCCGTTTTGGCCTGCAATGGCAGTGGCAGGCGAATCCGCAACGTGACTGGATTATTCCGTCACCGGAGGGGCTGAAACTGGTCTGCCGGCCTTTTGGTGCGCGGTCTTTGTACGACACACCCCAACTCCTTTTGCAGAAATTATCCGCACCTCAATTTACGGTAACTACGCGTCTGACTCCGCATTTTAACCACGACGGGGAACAGAGCGGCTTGATTGTCTATGGCGAGAGATATGGAGCGGTTTCGGTGTGCCGGCAGGAAGGCGGATGGGCGCTGGTGTTTGATTTCGGCTGGATGAGCGATAAAGGTGTTCTGAGCCAGAAAAGAACCGTGCTGTCGACGCTCATCCGCAACGAAGCGGTGTTCATCAGAGCGGAGATATTGCAACGTGGTGTCTGTCATTTCTCTTTCAGACAGATCGAAACCGAAGAGTGGAAAACCGTTGAGCCACAACTAGCAATTTCAGCGGGGAAATGGGTAGGGGCAAAAATCGGCATTTACTCTGCCGCGTCCGGACTGGACTCAGATGCAGGATACAGCGAGTTCTCGTATTTCGAGGTAAAACGTTACTAGTCATAAAAGCCAGCTCCGTCAGGAGCTGGCTGTCTACGATTTAAAGCACCTCTCCGTTACTCTCAATCACTTTCTGATACCAGCCGAAGCTCTCTTTTTTAGAGCGCGTCATGGTGCCGGTGCCGTCATCGTTCTTATCGACGTGAATAAAGCCGTAACGTTTGCTGTACTGGCCCGTGGTAAATGACACGCAGTCGATGCAGCCCCACGGCGTGTAGCCCATCAGATCCACACCATCTTCCAGTACGGCTTTTTTCATCTGCTCAATATGGGCTTTCAGGTAGGCGATGCGGTAATCATCATGAATGATGCCGTCCTCCCCCGCTTTGTCGATAGCGCCAAAGCCATTTTCGACAATAAACAGCGGCTTCTGATAACGTTCGTACAAGATATTCAGTGTGTAGCGCAGACCCACCGGATCAATCTGCCAGCCCCAGTCAGAAGCTTTCACGTGCGGATTCGGTACGCTGCCCGCAAAACCGGACAAGCCGTTATCATCACTGGGATTGTGTGCCGATATGGCGTTACTCATGTAATAGCTCAGGCCGATATAATCTGCGCAGCCGTCGCGCAGCGCCTGTAAATCGCCGTCTTCCATGTTGATGTTAAAGCCGCGTCGTTCCCATTCTTTCAGCGTATAGGCCGGGTAATAACCGCGCATATGAACGTCGCTGAACAGGAAGCGTTCGTGCATCGCTTCGACGGCATACATCACATCGTCCGGGTGGCAGGAAAACG
The DNA here is from genome assembly GCF_019049695.1 of Rahnella perminowiae. Classification (NCBI taxonomy): domain Bacteria; kingdom Pseudomonadati; phylum Pseudomonadota; class Gammaproteobacteria; order Enterobacterales; family Yersiniaceae; genus Rahnella; species Rahnella perminowiae. The sequence goes on along the minus strand of NZ_JAFMOT010000185.1, from coordinate 14,791 downwards.
GATACAACGGCACCATGGCGATCATGCAACCAATCTGGAAATCCGGATTGATGTCATGGCCGAGTTTGACCACTTTGGCGCTGGCCACAAACTGATGATGCAGCACCTGATACATCGTTTCTTCCGGATTTTCCTGTTCGGTGAATACCACACCGGAGCAGCAATAACCGAACAGCGGATATTTCCAGTTACGCTGGTTATTGATCTCGTTGAAGGTCATCCAGTATTTCACTTTGCCTTTGTAGCGTTCCATCACCACCTGGCTGAAGCGTACAAAGAAATCCACCACCTGACGGTTTTTCCATCCGCCGTATTCTTTCACCAGATGCCACGGCATTTCGAAGTGGGAAAGGGTGATGACCGGCTCGATATTGTATTTGAGCAACTCATCGAACATATCATCATAGAATTGCAGTCCGGCTTCGTTTGGCTGTAATTCGTCACCGTTCGGAAATATACGCGTCCAGGCAATCGAAGTGCGGAAGCATTTGAAACCCATTTCAGCGAATAAAGCGATGTCTTCTTTGTAATGCGAGTAGAAATCGACGGCTTCATGGTTTGGATAGCTGTAACCTTCAAGCACGCCGTCGGTCATCACGCGGTCAACGCCGTGTGCGCCGCCGGAAAGCACATCGCAGATACTGATGCCTTTACCGCCTTTGTTCCAGCCGCCTTCAACCTGATGCGCCGCAACCGCGCCGCCCCATAAGAAATCCTTTTGTAACTGATGGCTCATTTGATTCTCCTCGATACCTGGTGAGGGCAGAATGCTTCTGCCCTGTAGAACGTAATCTGTGACTTAATTCATTTCAGCCTGGGTGGCGCGTGGTGTTTCTGCCTGCGGTTTTTGGGTTGCGACGACATCCGGCTCATCTTTGAAGCCGACCAGCCAGGTGAACAGCGCGCCGAGGACAAACGCGACAGTAATCGACAACAGGAAACCGAGGAACTGCGGCATATGGCCTTCTTTGAAGAACACCGGCAGTACGGCGATACCCGGCAGGCAATAGCTCCACGACACCGCATTAAAGGAACCGGCAATCGCGCCGCCGATACCACCTGCTACGCAACTGCACAGGAACGGTTTTTTCAGGCGCAGCGCCACACCGTAAATTGCCGGTTCCGTGATACCGAACAGACCGGTGACGCCAGCAGACAGTGAGATACCTTTCATTTCGCGACTGCGGGTTTTCAGGTATACGCCAAACATGCTGCCGGTCATGGCGAAGACGGCAGACGCCTGCAGACCGGTAAAGGTGTCATAACCCAGCGTGGCGTAGTTGCCGACGGTGACGGGTGTAATGCCCCAGTGAACCCCCAGGGTGACCAGTGGCTGCCAGAAAGCTCCCACCACAAAACCGGCAATCGTCGGGCTGAGGTGATAGAGCGTGTTGTAAACGCCGCCAATAGCACCGCCAATCAGATTACCCACCGGCCCGAACACCAGCAGCGTCATGGGCACCATAATCGCGATACAGAACATTGGCGTGAACAGGTTACGGATCACCACCGGCAGGAATTTATTAAAGAAATGCTCGATATAAGACATCGCCCAGACCATCAGAATGATCGGGATAACGGACGCGGTATAGCTCAGGTATTTCACCGGAATCCCCAGGAAATCCAGAGTGGGTGCCGAAACCGGAATGCCGACAACATTCTGTAAAATGTTGGCGATATCAGGATTACTGACTGCTTCGCGCATCAGTTGTTGCATGGCCGGGTCAGCGGAGTTGACCGACGTGATTTTGAACGCCGTCAGCATATTCATGTAATCGGGGCTGATCAGTGCACAGGCGGTAATGACGGCGGTGAAAGGGTTGACGTTGAATTTTTTCGCGGCGGTGAATGCAATCATCACCGGCAGGAAGGTAAAGGCCGTCCAGGAGACAAAATTCAGGATACGGTAAGTGCCGCTGCTGGCGTCCATAATCCCGACGGCGGCCAGGAAGGAGATAATCCCCTGTAAGATACCGCAGGCGGCAAGCTGATAAAGGAAAGGCGTAAAGATGCTGGAAATAACGTCCATGACACGGCTGACAATACCGACATTTGGCGCTGAAACCGGCGCGTTTTCATCAATCCGGATCAGTTTCAGCACCTGTTTGTAAGCATCGCTCACGTGGTTGCCGATCACCACCTGCATTTGTCCGCCGGCTTCGATAACGGTGATAACGCCTTTCACACGTTTTAATTCTTCTTTATCGACCGCTTTATTATCTTTCAGAACAAAGCGTAAACGTGTGGCGCAATGTGTGATACTAATCACATTATTATCGCCGCCAATATATTTAACGATCTCCTGAGCTGTCTGAGCGTAATCAATAGCCATTATTTATTATTCTCCTGCGGGTATACAGAGGTGAGCTTTTTTGTTTTTTTACTCGTTGGCAGGAGTGTAGCAAAAGAAAGTATATTGTCACGATATAACAAAAATCGAATCGGGTGATTTGTTACTTCTTTAAAACACCCTGTTTTTTCATTGCGCTGAGTCACGTTTTATTAAAGGTAATTTCTTTCCGATAGTCTCGATAATATAAAGTACCGGGATCTGCGTGGTAATATTATATTGCCCTTCGAGGACTATTTGTGGCATGTGGTAAGAGATGTTGAGGTCTGCCATCCGCGCCAGTGTTGAATTCTCGCTGTTAGTCAGGCTGATGATCTGGCAATTATGCTGGCTGAACTGCGTAGCGAAACGCAGCACTTCTTCCGTTTCACCCGAGACAGAAAGAATAATGGCGATGGCATCTTTATACATATCGCTGTTGATCGGGAAATAAGGGTCGTCAATAAAGGTACTGAATTTTCCGACATTAGAGAAAAAGCGTGCGCTATACTTGCCTAATGAACCTGATGTTCCCACGCCCACAAATATAATACGTTGCGCATTGGCAATCTGGCGGGCTGCGTTTTCTAATAATTCATCAAACTCACTGTTATTAATGCTTTTGAAATAACTGATGATCTCACTGATACCAAATGATACCGGTGGCTTTTCTTCATGTTCTAAAAACAGCTTAAAGCGGATGCGGAATTCAGAATACCCCTCGCAGTCCATTTTCTTGCAGAAACGCAAAACGGTCGTGGTCGAGACGCCTGCGGCATCTGCCAGTTCACGAATGGTCATGTACATCGCCTTATCGCCGTTTTTGACGATGTAGTTGTAGACCGTCAGCTCCAGTTCATTTAACGCGGAAATGGCTTTATGTGTGAACATTCAGATGCCTGTTTGCAAAGAGCGGATAAAGGATGAACACGGTGTCAGAGATATTTTAACATCGTCACTTCACAATCAACATGGCCGGTATTGCCAAGTGCGCAATCAATGTGGTGAAAACCCAGACGCTCATACAGTGCAATGGCCTGGGTCAGACTGGCGGTGGTTTCCAGATAGCAGCGGGCAAAACCCTGCTGGCGCGCATGTTCAATAGCCTGTAAGGCCAGTCGTTTTGCCAGCCCCTGACCGCGCAGTGCCGGCATAAAATACATCTTCTGCAATTCACATAGATCACTCTCTGCACCGGATAATGGCGCGACGCCGCCGCCGCCCGCAACCACCCCGTCAAGTTCTACGACCCAGTAGGCGCAGCGCGGCTGACTGTAGGTTTCAAACAAATGATCCAGATTCGGATCCGCGACGGTATAGCCTTTATCGGCGGTCAGGCCAAATTCGGCAGAAACGTGGCGGATCACGTTGGCGATGGCTGCATTATCTTCATGGCGTATCGGTCGCACCCGCACGCTGACAGGAAGGGAGGTCGTCATGTTACTCACTCAGTTTCAATAACAGGTAATCAAACAGACCGTTTTAATACCACCTTAGGGCCTGCTGATGCAACGCCGCAGGCGTTTCCCGGTGGTTTTACTTATCTCAGATGAGCATTTTTCCCCTGTACTGAAGGCAACTATTCTTTGCCTCCAGTACAGGGACATGATCAAACCTTCCTCGTTACACCCGTTGCGATGCCCCTTTCTTCTTTTAAGAAAGGCATTCTGCCAGCCTTTCAGAAGGCCAGATAAAATATCAGTTAATAATCAATACCACGTTAACCTGCGCCAGGTTCAGATTCAGGTTCAGCGCAAAGGCGGAGAGTGTTTAAGAATCGCTATCACTTATCGCTGACGCGTATTATTCCTCGTTATCGGGTAAACAACTTTTCGAACGCTGAATGTACTATTTAGTAATCTTAAATGCTGGTGTATCTGTATGAATGATCGGAAATTTATATGAATTTTCTATTTTTCTAAAAAACGGACAGATTTTCATTCTAATTTGTTAAAGGTATAGTTCAGTAAAGTTTATTTCCTCATAGACAGAATGTGTAAAGCTGGCGTTTTATATCACTGTCTGCTTTTCTTTTAAATTGATTTTAATGAATAAAATCAGATCATTTGTATTAATAAAATACATCAAATTTACTTACAGGTAAGGAGACCAACAATGAGTAACTTGACTATGATTGAGGGTGAGAATACGAATTTTCGTAACACACCTGAGATCAGAGGGCTGGAAAGCATGAAAGAGAACATACTCACCGATCGTTTTAAAATGGTGAAAAATTTTGATCTCAATTTATTAACTACGTTTGAGGCTGTTTTCATTCATCGTAGCGGAACCAAAGCGGCGGATGCTCTTGGCATCACACCTTCCGCTGTCAGTCAGGCTCTTGGGCGTTTGCGGGTTCATTATAATGATGCGTTGTTCATCAGGGATGGTAAGGCGCTGGCACCCACAACCGTTGCAGTGGGTATACATGAAGGGCTGGCAGAGGCTTATGACAATCTGATTGCGAAATTGCAGAATATCTCATTTGATTCTGTACCAACCCGCCTTGTTGTTAACTGTTCACCTTACTTATCTATGTTTACCATGAATGTGATGCGCAAGGTGCTGGATGAAGTGGCGCCTGATTGTGAGATAATTCATCACGTTAGCAATAACTCCCTGACTGATATCGAAGAGTCGCTGATTTTCCGTAAAGCAGACATTGTTTTTGATATTCATCCGCACATTAGTCACTCCCGGGTAAGCCAGCATATTGCCGACGAAATGCCGGTCCTGATTTGCCGCGGTTCACATCCGCGCATCAAAGGAACGGTGACACGCGAACAGGCAATTGCTGAAGAGTATATTTTTGTGGATTCGGAAAGTGCCAGCGCTTTATCTAACCGGCTGAACGTGAATAAGATGCTGCAGCACGAAAGAAAAGTCAGATACATCAGCCCTTCATTACTCTCTATTATTTCAATGGTTGAGGTTTCTGACCTGCTGGCGTTTGTTGCCGAACGTTTCTATGAAAAAGTAAAAAATTCGTTCGATGTCCAGAAGCTGGAAATGGAGTTCGATTTACCTTCTCAGCCGATATATATGATTTATAACAAAGCGGCTCTTAATAACCAATTTTTTGCCACGCTGGTAAAAAAAATGACCGAGCTTTTTGTGGACGCGCATAACAACGATTCTCAGCCCTGAAGCAGATTAAATAAAAAAGGCCAGTCAGATTACGCTGACTGGCCTTCGTTTTTATTGTGTTTTAACGCTTACGGATAACCGGAATTACAGCGCGGCAATCGTGGCTTTCTGTTCTGCCAGTTTCACTTTTGCTTCGCCACAGGCCGTCAGACGTTCACGTTCTTTGGCGACGACGGCTTCCGGCGCACGCGCCACGAACCCTTCGTTAGACAACTTGCCTTCGATGGAGGCAATCTCGCCATCCAGTTTTGCCATCTCTTTGTCCAGACGCGCCAGTTCGGCATCTTTATCAATCAGACCGGCCATTGGGATCAGCAGTTCCGCACCTTCCACCAGTTTGGTGACAGAAACCGGGCCTTTGTCGCCAGCAGGCAGAATGGTGATGGATTCCAGACGTGCCAGCGATTTAATAAAGCTCAGGTTCTGTTCCACACGACGTTGTGCATCTGCACTTGCGCCGCGCAGCAGCAGTTCCAGCGGTTTAGCCGGGGACAGGTTCATTTCAGCACGCACGTTACGGATAGCGATGATCGCCTGCTTAATCCACTCCAGATCAGCCAGCGCCAGTTCGTCTGCTTTTGCTGCGTCAAACTCAGGGAAAGGCTGCAGCATAATAGTTTCTGCCGTGATGCCTTTCAGCGATTTCACGCGCTGCCAGATGGTTTCTGTGATGAACGGGATGATCGGATGCGCAAGACGCAGCAAACCTTCCAGTACTTCTACCAGTGTATGACGGGTGCCGCGTAGCTGGGCTTCGTTGCCCCCATTCATAACCGGCTTGGTCAGTTCCAGATACCAGTCACAGAACTGGTTCCAGGTGAATTCATACAGAATGCTGGCAGCCAGATCGAAGCGATAGTTATCCATCGCTTCACGGTAAGTTTTTACCGTGCGGTTATATTCCGCGAGGATCCAGCGGTCAGCCAGTGACAGCTCAAGTTCGCCGCCGTTCAGGCCGCAATCCTGATCTTCGGTGTTCATCAGTACAAAGCGGCTGGCATTCCACAGCTTATTACAGAAGTTACGGTAGCCTTCAAGACGCTTCATGTCCCAGTTGATGTCACGACCGGTAGATGCCAGTGCCGCCAGCGTGAAGCGCAGGGCATCAGTACCGTGCGGTTCGATACCGTTCGGGAATTGCTTCTCGGTGCGCTTGCGGATTTTCTCTGCCAGCTGCGGCTGCATCATGTTGCCGGTACGTTTTTCCAGCAGATCTTCCAGCGAGATACCGTCGATCATATCCAGCGGATCGATAACGTTACCTTTGGACTTGGACATTTTCTGCCCTTCATCGTCGCGGATAAGCCCCGTCATATAAACGGTGTGGAACGGAACCTGCGGCTTGCCGTTCTCGTCTTTCACAAAGTGCATGGTCATCATGATCATGCGCGCGATCCAGAAGAAGATGATGTCGAAGCCGCTGACGACCACGCTTGAGGGGTGGAAGGCTTTGAGGTCAGGTGTCTGTTCTGGCCAGCCCAGCGTGGAGAAAGTCCACAGACCGGAAGAGAACCAGGTATCGAGCACGTCTTCGTCCTGAGTCAGTACAACGTCTGCGCCCAGGTTATTTTCGCTGCGTACTTCCGCTTCGTCGCGGCCAACAAATACGTTGCCTTCGGCGTCATACCACGCCGGGATACGGTGTCCCCACCACAGCTGACGGGAAATACACCAGTCCTGAATGTCACGCATCCAGCTGAAATACATATTCTCGTATTGCTTTGGCACGAACTGAATGTCGCCTTGCTCAACGGCCTCCACCGCCACTTTCGCCAGCGGCGCAGTCCGCACATACCACTGGTCAGTCAGCATGGGCTCGATAACGACGCCGCCACGGTCACCGTAAGGCACAGTCAGATCATGAGGTTTGATTTCTTCCAGCAGACCGGCTTCGTCGAAGGCAGCGACCACGGCTTTACGCGCAGCAAAACGCTCAAGCCCACGGAACTGTTCAGGGATCTCATTGCTGCAGGCATCCGTTTCTTCGCCGTTGGTATCGAAAATTTCAGCGGCCTGGCGGATATCGCCATCAAAAGTCAGAATGTTGATCATTGGCAGGCCGTGACGTTTACCGACTTCATAGTCGTTAAAGTCATGCGCCGGGGTGATCTTCACGCAGCCGGTGCCTTTTTGCATATCGGCGTGTTCATCGGCAACAATCGGGATACGACGACCTACCAGCGGCAAAATGATCTCTTTGCCGATCAGATCCCGGTAACGCGGATCTTCCGGGTTAACGGCCACGCCGGTATCACCGAGCACGGTTTCCGGGCGCGTCGTCGCGACTACCAGGTAATCTTTGCCTTCAGCGGTTTTCGCGCCGTCAGCCAGCGGATAACGCAGGTGCCACATGGAACCTTTTGATTCGCGGTTTTCCACTTCCAGATCGGAAATCGCGGTGCGCAGTTTCGGATCCCAGTTCACCAGACGTTTGCCACGATAAATCAGATCTTCTTTATACAGGCGAACAAACACTTCGCGCACGGCGTCAGACAGGCCTTCATCCATCGTGAAGCGCTCGCGCTCCCAGTCTACGGAATCGCCCAGACGGCGCATCTGGCGGGTAATGGTGCCGCCGGATTCTGCTTTCCAGTCCCAGATTTTGTTGATGAAGGCTTCGCGGCCATAGTCGTGACGGGTTTTGCCTTCTTCTGCGGCGATTTTACGCTCAACCACCATTTGCGTTGCGATACCCGCATGGTCAGTCCCCGCCTGCCACAAGGTGTTTTTCCCTTGCATGCGCTGATAGCGGATCATGGCGTCCATGATGGTTTGCTGGAAAGCATGACCCATGTGCAAGCTGCCGGTAACATTCGGCGGCGGGATCATGATGGCAAAGCTTTCTTTACTGGTGTCACCATGTGGCTTGAAATAGCCCTGTTGTTCCCAGTGCTCGTAAAGCGGCTGCTCGATGTCTTGCGGGTTATATGTCTTATCCATTTCGCTTCGTATTTTCGTCGGTCGATGTGGTGACTGAGGGCGTCGGGGCCGTCGTCAAAGAGAAACCCACGCTGCGATAGGCTTTGTAGCGTTCGCGCGCAAGTTGTTTAAGGGAATCTTCGTAAGGAACGAAGTCTACCACTTCATGGAAAGCAGTAGCAAAATCTGCAAACTCAGGCATCAGGCTGATGAGCAAGTCGCGCGGGGCATTACCGCGTTTTCCCGGCCAGCATAATTCAACCGGCGCGCCAAAACGCGGCCCTTCGCCAGCCAGGTTATGCGGGACAAAATGGCCCGGTTCGCGTTGCCAAAGCGCCTCATCCAGGCGTTCAGCCTGTTTTTGGTCTTCACAGGCCAGCAGAACACGTTTGCCCATCCGGTAACGTTCAGCGGCGACCACGCAGGCCAGGGCTTCGTGTGAGCTGAGCTCGCCACTGGCGTCCGGCGCATCGAGAAGAAAGAAGGTTGCCTGTTTCATGATGAGTTCACTGTGCTGCTGAGAAAAAAACAGGGGCGCAACTGGTGCGCCCGCCTGTGACAGGTCTGGCGAACCAGACCCTGATAGTGAAGATTATATCTTATTTAGCGCTGGAATCACTCATCGCCATCCAGGCCTGCACGGTTGAGCAGGAACTGTGACAGCAGTGCCACCGGACGACCGGTCGCACCTTTGTTCTTACCTGAACGCCATGCGGTACCGGCGATATCCAGGTGCGCCCAACTGTATTTACGGGTGAACCGTGACAGGAAACATCCGGCGGTGATAGCCCCGCCCGGACGGCCGCCGATGTTTGCCATATCCGCAAAATTAGAATCCAGCTGTTCCTGATATTCATCAGCCAGCGGCAGACGCCATGCACGGTCACCCGACTGTTCGGATGCACCGATCAGTTCATGAGCCAGCGGATTGTGATTCGACAGCAAACCGGTGATGTGATGGCCAAGGGCAATCACGCAGGCACCGGTCAGCGTGGCGACGTCAATCACCAGCTCAGGATCGAAACGCTCAACATAAGTCAGCGCATCGCACAGCACCAGACGGCCTTCGGCATCGGTATTCAGCACTTCGACAGTCTGGCCGGACATGGTGGTCAGAATATCGCCCGGACGGAATGCCTGACCGCCTGGCATGTTTTCACAGCCAGCCAGCACGCCAATGACGTTCAGCGGCAGATTCAGTTCAGCCACCACGCGCATCGCGCCATAAACCGCTGCGGCGCCACACATGTCGTACTTCATTTCGTCCATATCCGCGGCGGGCTTAATGGAAATACCGCCGGAATCGAAGGTCAGACCTTTACCGACAAGCACGATAGGCTTAGCGTCCGGATTAGGATTTCCTTTATATTCCATCACCGACATCAGTGATTCGTTTTTCGAACCCTGACCCACCGCCAGATACGCATTCATACCCAGCTCTTTCATCTGCTGCTCGCCGATAACGCGGGTCGTGATGTTGGTGCTGAACGCATCTGCCAGCTGACGGGCCTGTGACGCCAGGTAAGCGGCGTTACAGATGTTGGGTGGCATGTTGCCGAGATCTTTCGCGGCTTTAATACCGGCTGCCACCGCCAGACCGTGTTGAATGGCGCGCTCACCGCTGGTCAGTTCACGGCGGGTCGGCACGTTGAATACCATTTTACGCAGCGGACGGCGGGGTTCGGTTTTATTGCTTTTCAGTTGATCGAAGGTGTAAAGCGATTCTTTGGAGGTTTCGACCGCCTGACGCACTTTCCAGTAAGTATTACGCCCTTTAACGTGCAGCTCGGTGAGGAAGCAAACGGCTTCCATAGAACCGGTGTCGTTCAGAGTGTTAATGGTTTTCTGGATCACCTGCTTGTACTGGCGCTCATCCAGTTCGCGTTCTTTGCCGCAACCAATCAGCAAAATGCGTTCTGAAAGAATATTCGGTACATGATGCAGTAAGAGGGTCTGGCCCACTTTGCCTTCAAGTTCGCCACGGCGAAGCAGGGCGCTGATGTAGCCATCACTGATTTTATCGAGTTGTTCGGCAATCGGTGACAGACGGCGAGGTTCGAAAACGCCGACTACAATACAGGCACTGCGTTGTTTTTCCGGGCTACCGCTTTTTACGCTGAACTCCATGCACTCTCCTGAATCTTAAAGACAAGGGCGGGAGGTACGGCTAGAATGAGTCGCCGGAGACACTCTCCCGTCATTGTGTTAACGACCTGTGTTAACCTTAAACGGCGTTAGTTTTTATTTTGGCGGCTATAAGCAAGTTCCTATAGGACACCCCAATTCTCGGTGTTGTAATACTATTTTAGCTGCGAAGGTTGCCATATGATGAGAATAAATGACGGATTAGCGATGAAACTAGCGATTTTCCTTCAAAAAGACAAGTTTTCACAGGCGTATTAAGCGTGATCATCATTAGATATCTGGTTAGGGAAACCTTCAAGAGCCAATTTGCCATTCTGTTCATTTTGCTTCTCATCTTCTTCTGTCAGAAGCTGGTCAGAGTGCTCGGAGCAGCGGTCGATGGCGATATCCCAACAAATTTAGTTCTCTCACTTCTGGGCCTTGGCGTTCCGGAAATGGCGCAGCTTATTCTGCCGCTCAGTCTGTTCCTCGGCCTGCTGATGACGCTCGGTAAACTTTATACCGACAGTGAAATCACGGTCATGCATGCCTGTGGCCTGGGAAAACGCTCACTGGTCATCGCCGCACTCATTCTGGCGCTGTTTACCTCATTCTTTGCCGGTGTGAACGCGATCTGGCTCAGCCCGTGGTCGTCCAAACATCAGGACGAAGTGCTGGCGGAGGCGAAAGCCAACCCGAGCATGGCCGCAATGGTGGAAGGTCAGTTCCAGCAAGCCCAGAACGGCAATGCGGTTCTGTTCGTGGGCAGTGTTAAAGGGAAAGAGTTCCATAATGTCTTCCTGGCACAGCTGCGACCGAACGGCAACCAGCGGCCTTCCGTCGTGGTGGCTGATAAAGGCCATATGCTGCAGCGTGCGGACGGTTCCCAGCAGGTGATGCTGGATAAAGGCACCCGTTATGAAGGCACGGCGCTGCTGCGTGATTTCCGCGTGACAGACTTCACCGATTATCTGGCGGTCATCGGCCATCAGACAGTGCAGCTCGACCCTAATCAGTCTGATCAGATGACCATGACGCAACTCTGGCACTCTTCTGAGCCGGAAGCGCGGGCAGAGATGAACTGGCGTTTAACGCTGATCGTTTCAGTGTTTATCATGGCTTTGCTGGTGGTTCCGCTCAGTGTGGTGAACCCCCGTCAGGGGCGCGTACTCAGCATGCTGCCGGCTATCCTGCTGTATCTGATTTTCTTCCTGCTGCAAACCTCGCTGCGCTCCAACGGAGCCAAAGGTAAGCTGGATCCGATGCTCTGGATGTGGGGGACCAACCTGCTCTATCTGGCACTGGCGCTGGTGCTTAATGCATGGGATACCTTGCCGGTTCGCAAAATCCGTGCGCGTCTGAGAGGAGCTGCCTGATGTTTGGCGTATTAGACCGTTACATTGGTCGCACTATTTTCAACACCATCATGATGACGCTGTTCATGCTGGTGTCACTCTCCGGCATCATCAAGTTTGTCGATCAGCTGCGTAAAGTCGGGCAGGGCGGATATTCTGCCGCAGGGGCAGGTTTATATACTCTGCTGAGCGTACCGAAGGATATCGAAATCTTCTTCCCGATGGCGGCATTGCTGGGCGCATTGCTGGGCCTCGGCACGCTGGCAACACGCAGCGAGCTGGTGGTGATGCAGGCTTCCGGCTTCACCCGTATGCAGATTGCGGCCTCTGTGATGAAAACCGCTATCCCGCTGGTGCTGCTGACCATGGCGATTGGTGAATGGGTGGCGCCGCAGGGCGAACAGATGGCCCGTAACTACCGTGCACAGGCCATGTACGGCGGTTCACTGCTTTCTACCCAGAACGGATTGTGGGCAAAAGACGGTCACGATTTTATCTATATCGAACGCGTGGCCGGTGAAAAAGAGCTGACCGGCGTCAACATCTACCATTTCGATGAAGAGAATAAACTGCAGTCGGTCCGTTATGCGTCCTCCGCGACCTTTGATAATGGCGAGTGGAAACTCTCGCAGGTGGATGAGTCTGACCTGACGGATAAGCTGCAAATCACCGGTTCCCAGACACTGACCGGGGTATGGAAAACCAACCTGACGCCGGACAAACTGGGTGTTGTGGCACTCGACCCTGATGCGTTGTCGATCAGTGGCCTGCACAACTACGTGAAATACCTGAAGCAGAGCGGACAGGAAGCAAAACGTTACCAGCTGAATATGTGGAGTAAAATCTTCTCGCCACTGTCGGTTGCAGTGATGATGCTGATGGCGCTGTCATTCATCTTCGGGCCTTTGCGCAGCGTCCCGATGGGCGTACGTGTGGTGACCGGTATTTGCTTCGGTTTTCTGTTCTACGTGCTTGACCAGATCTTCGGTCCGTTAAGCCTGGTTTATAACATTCCGCCGATTCTGGGCGCCTTGCTGCCGAGCGGACTGTTCTTCGTCATCAGTATGTTCCTGCTGCTGAAAAAACGCTAAATCCGGCAGTGCACGGATACCGATAAACAAAAAGCAGGCCCTTTACCGGGGCCTGCTTTTTTTTACGTCTGTCTGCAGAGATGAGCAATCAGATCTCGTTATTGCGCACCAGATCAGCCACCAGATCGTTCACGCCATCACTCATATTTTTAAACTTGGTCAGTTCGCTGCGGGTCACCACCACGAACACGCCCACACCGCGCTGCGGCACCATCGCGACATAGGTGATAAAGCCACCGCCGCCGCCGGTTTTCTGAATGATGCGTGGCAGCAACGGCGTCGGCGCCATGGTTACCCAACCCATTCCCAGCGAGTCCGCCATTCCCGGCACATCCATCCCTTTGAGCGAGACCAGGTCCGTGCGCTTGTAATACATCTTCTGCGCCATGTCGGCGGTCGCGGTGCGCTGGCCGAGGAACTGACGCATCCAGCGGCCCATATCGGCAGGCGTGGAATAAAGACCACCACTGCCCGCTGCTGCTATCGTGTTAATACACGGGCTCGGACGCAGACCTTCCATCAGGCGTGAACACTGGCTGGCGTTTGGCGTCAGCGTGGTATCCACCATGCCCAGCGGCTGAGTGATTTGATCGCGCAGCAACTGGGTATAAGGCTGATTCGCGGCCTTCGATAACGCATCGGAAAGCAGGTCAAACGCCAGATTTGAATAAGAGGCACGCGCACCCGGCGGCACGGTGAGCTTGGCGACACTCAGCCAGCTCCAGCGATCACTTTTGGTCGGCCAGGTAAAGACTGCCCGGTTCGCCGCACCACCCGGCTGCTCACGCGGCAGGCCGCTGGTGTGGGTAGCGAGATTGAGCAATGTGATCGGATTTGTACCGCTGTAAGCAGGAACGCGGGCACCGGCCGGGGCATATTTACGCAGCGGATCATTAATACTGACTTTACCCTGCTGCGCCATTTTCACCAGCACTTCACTGGTAATCAGCTTGGTCAGCGAGGCGATACGCACCACGGAGTCTTCACGCGGGCGCAAATCGGAGCCGGGACGGGTTTCCCCGAAACTGCGGAAGACCTGCTGATTATTATCGACCACCACCAGCGCCATTCCCATCGCGCCGCTGCCGTAAAAGATGTGTTCTGCATGGTCATCCACGACCTGCGACGCCAGACGCGCATTCTGCTGCGCGTGGCTCCATAAAGGCGTACTGGCGAAGGCCAGCGCGAGGAGCGAAAGTGAGAGTTTTTTCAACAAGCTGGTATCCATCAACAGGGCAAGATCTATTCGTGATTTGTATACTAATGCGAAGTTTGAGAAACGGCATTGGAAAAACGTGGCCAGACAGAAGATTTTTGTCAGCAAATCCTCCCTGTGTTGCGGAGTATGTCTGTTTTTTCAACACTTAAACCGAACAAGGCGGGATAACTATTGCGTGCCCGGCTGGTCTGGGTATAATGCCCACGTTTTCCGCATACTACTTACAGTGCCGAAGTGGCGAAATCGGTAGACGCAGTTGATTCAAAATCAACCGCCGCAAGGTGTGCCGGTTCGAGTCCGGCCTTCGGCACCATTAGTATGTAAATTAAGTCACCTGCAGGTGGCTTTTTTTATGCCTAAAATCCAGTCTCTGCAAGGCTTTGCCCCGCTTTTCAGTCAACCGACGTCAATCTGAGTTACCCCACATCAACATGCTTGTGAGTATAGAACCGAGTATATATGCTGGTTCGATAATGCTTATGACCTGCCCCCAGGATTAGATACAACCGTCAGTTAGTAATGTCGGTTTGTTTACCTTCACATTTTCCATTTCGCCACCGTGCTGCAAACTCTGATGGCGTCAGATAATTCAGTGCCGAATGTGGAC
>NZ_JAFMOT010000140.1:0-17400 GCF_019049695.1 Rahnella perminowiae | reverse complement strand
ACCTGTATATGTACACCATGACGCCACGCACCGGTTTTGTCCTGATTGATACCTGGCTGTCCGGCGACCGTGAAATGTTTTACAACGCTATCCGCCATTTATGGTTGCCGGTGACGGTGCTGGCGATGTTGTCGATGGCGGGTATTACGCGCCTGTTGCGTGCGTCGATGCTGGGCGAAATGAACAAAGAGTATGTGATTCTGGCCCGGTCAAAAGGGGCCGGCAGGATGCGTGTTCTGCTTTGCCACGTCTTCCCGAACGTGCTTGGTACACTGATCACGGTGCTGACGCTGTCCTACGCCAGCCTGCTCGAAGGTGCGGTACTGACCGAAACGGTATTCGCCTGGCCAGGTGTCGGGCGTTATCTGACCACCGCGTTGTTTGCTGCGGATACCCCGGCAATTCTTGGCGCTACGCTGCTGATTGGCACCTGCTTCGTGCTGCTCAATGCGCTGGCTGACGCCCTTACTTATCTGCTCGATCCGCGAACCCGGTAGTTGCTATGACTCAAATGATTCCTGAACAACCGACGCAGGTTGAGGCTGAAGCCGATACCTCCGTCTGGAAACCGACCCGGCGCATCACCACGTTTTCTGTCGGACTGGTGCTGGTTGCTATTCTGGTGCTTACCGCGCTGCTCGCGCCGTGGCTGGCACCGTTTGACCCGAATATTCAGCACATCGAATTACGCCTGCTGCCGCCTTCGGAAACCCACTGGCTGGGCACCGACGGGTTTGGCCGCGATTTACTCTCCCGCGTGGTCTATGGTGCACGTCCGACCCTGCTGCTGGTGTCACTGATTCTGGTACTGACCATTCCGGTGGGGCTGCTGATCGGCATCAGCGCGGGATACATTGGCGGCTGGTATGAGCGCATTGTGATGCGACTGACCGATATCGTGATGTCCTTGCCAAGTCTGGTGATGGCACTGGCGCTGGTGGCGATTCTCGGCCCCGGCCTGATGAACGGGGCTCTGGCACTGGCTTTCACCAGTTGGCCGCCCTTTGCGCGACAGGCAAGGGCGGAGACGCTGGCACTTCGCCGCAGTGATTATCTGGCAGCGGCGCGGATGCAGGGCATCGGCGGGTTGCGTCTGATGTTCGGCCATATTCTGCCGCTGTGCCTGCCGAGCGCCGTAGTACGTGCGGCCCTCAGCCTCGGCGGCATCATTCTGGCTTCTGCCGGTCTGGGCTTCCTCGGTATGGGTATTCAGCCACCGACCGCTGAATGGGGGTCAATGGTTGCTGAAGGCAGCAAGGTGATTTTCGATCAATGGTGGGTCGCCGCAGCACCGGGCGGGGCGATTTTATTTGCCAGCCTGGCTTTCAACCTGCTGGGCGACGGCCTGCGCGACAAAATGGATCCACGACATGGCAACTGACTTTTTACATAAGGACAAGTCATCCGGCGATCAGCTGGTCGCGAAGGATTTGACCATTTATTTGCCGGGCGAACGTCCGCTGGAACTGGTGAAATCCCTGTCATTCAGCGTCGGGCAGGAACGCGTGGCGCTGGTCGGCGAGTCCGGCTCCGGAAAATCCCTGACCGCCCGTGCGCTGATGGGGTTACTGCCGCATCCGTGCAAATTGCGTGCATCACAGCTGACGCTGGGTGACAACGATCTGACCACGCTCAGAGAACGTGAGTGGAGCACGCTTCGCGGAAACCGCGTGTCGATGGTGATGCAGGATCCGAAACATGCGCTCAATCCGACACAAAAAATCGGCAAGCAGGTAGAAGAACCGCTGCGCCTGCATACACGCCTTGGCCGCAAGGAGCGTCAGGAAAAAGTCACCGAGATGCTGAATGCTGTCGGTCTGCCGAATCCGGCTTTCTTGCAACAGCAGTATCCGCATCAGCTTTCCGGCGGGATGGGGCAGCGCGTGATGCTGGCGATTGCACTGATCAATGATCCCCAGTGGCTGATAGCCGACGAACCCACTTCCGCGCTGGATTTCGAGATGCGCGAACAGGTTCTGGGGCTGATTGAGCGATTAGTTGAACAGCGAAACATGGGACTGATCCTGATCAGTCACGACCTGCAACAGGTCGCCCGTTATTGCGAACGGGTGCTGGTGATGTACAAAGGCGAGCTGCTTGATGAACTGGCAGCCGATCAGTTGGCGAACGCCACCCATCCTTATACGCATACGCTCTGGTCATGCCGTCCGAGCAAATTTACGCACGGTGAACGCCTGCCGGTGCTGGATCGCGCGCTGCTGGCTTCTTTAAAACAGGATCCGCGCCATGAGTGAAATTATTGCTGAATTGCGTCAGCTTAGCGTGTCGCATCGTCAGGGTTACGAAACCCGCACGGTGGTGCATAACGTCAATCTGACCATCCGTAAAGGCGAATGCTTCGGACTGGTCGGGCCGTCCGGTTGCGGCAAATCATCATTGCTGTGGGTGCTGGCTGGTCTGAACGGACACTGGGGCGGCAGCCTGACGCTGCTTGACCATCAAGTGAAACCCGGCAAGCCTTTCACCGGTAGCCTGCGCCGCGATGTACAGATGGTTTTTCAGGATCCGTATGCTTCGCTGCACCCCAAACACAAGCTGCTGCGTACGCTGGCCGAGCCGCTGAAAATCCTTAAAGAACAGGATATCGAACAGAAAATTGCCGAAGGTTTTCGCCAGGTCGGGCTGGATCCGGCGCTGATGAACCGTTATCCGCACCAGCTTTCCGGCGGTCAGCGTCAGCGCGTGGCGATTGTCCGGGCGCTGTTGCTTAAACCGAAACTGCTGCTGCTCGATGAACCGACATCAGCCCTTGATATGTCCGTACAGGCAGAAATTCTTAATCTGCTCAATGACCTGAAAGCCAGCAGTGATCTGACCATGATTCTGGTCAGTCACGATGCCGATGTGATTGATCATATGTGTGATCGGGCAGTGCATATGGCGAAGGGTTACGTGTTGAGCTGACCGTGCGCCTTATAATCCCTTCTCACAGTCCCCGGGCAAAGGTCCCGGGGATTCTCCGTTCAGCAGTATTTTGAGCGCACCATCGAAGCTTGTCTGCCGGGGAATTTTTATGATTTTTTCAGAAAATCTTTCAGATGAACGACCTTGTTGATGTCATCCATCAGGCGCGGGTTATTGCGCACTTCCCAGATATCGACATGGGTTTGCAGGTTTAACCAGAATTCGACAGAAGTCTCAAATGTCTTTGCCAGCCGGAAGGCGATATCAACGGTCAGCTTGCGGTTGTTATTCACCAATGCGCTGATGGTATTGCGGTGAACATTCAGCATGTCGGCAAGATCGTTGATCCGCAGGCCAGTGGGCTCAAGAAATTCGTAAAGTAAAATATCACCAACGGTAGCGGGTTTACGTGTGGTCACAGCCATACGACGTTCCTTTTGGTATGTCTTCATTAACATCGAAACGAATATGCTCATAATTACCGGTAACGCCTGTAACCGTGGGGATCTAAATACAGGCCATGTGCTTTGCCTTCCCGCCAGTAAAAAATCAGACGGTACTGTTCATTCACCCTGATCGATGAAAATCCTTTTAACGGAGCTGCCAGATCTTCGTAGCGATTGCCCGGAGGCCAGAGTAAATCCCGATAATCCATTTCGGCATTGATCATATCCAGCTTCCTTTCCAGAGCGGTTGCCAGCGTCCCGGGTATTTTGCGATGGGGAGTGGCGAAGTGAAAAAAGTCTTCCAGCCATTGATCGCGGAAACTGCTTATCCTGAGCATATCGTTCATGAGATGAACCCATCCTGATTTTTAAGGTGGGGTACCGAAGCCTTCTTGCACTGTGCTTCGGTGCATAAATTAACAGAGTCTTTTGCCGTTGTATAGGGATTGTTCTCCCGGGAACGGACGTGACTTTAATGCCTGATGCGTTTAGCGAAAGCGGTTGTTGAGGATTTTGCGGGACGTTTTCCACAGAATGTGCGTCACCCGGCAGAGGGGTACGGCATGAATGCGGCAAGGCGCGCAAAATTTTTCTGCCTGCGGTGGAACGCGCGGGAGCAACAATTTTCGATTTTAAGCCACGCCGCGGGTTGCGCCGGGCTTATGAGCATGATAATGATTTCCTTCGGTATTCTGCCAGCCACTTTTCCGACCACTGAGATCTTATGAGCCTGAAAGCTTTCAACCCTGATGCCCTGCAAAAAGGTGATCTGATTAACCTGCTGATCGCCATTCCTGCCGGGATTATTGCCGCGCTGGTGACAATCGCTTTTCGCGGGGCGATTTCGGGTATCAACGGCCTGATGTTCAGTGATGGCAGCGATATCACCAAAGCTTTCAATGAATATCCTCAATTTCTCTGGCCGCTGATCACCACAGGAGGGGGCGTGATTGCGGGTTTCATCCTGCTGTGGGCGCTGCGTCACGAAAGCAGGCACGGCAAAATGCCGGATTATCTGGATGTCATCGATCAGCGTCTGCCGGGCATTCCGGTGGTCAGTACCGTGCTGCGCGGGCTGTCGTCGCTTGCCAGTATTGCCAGCGGCGGTTCAATTGGTCGCGAAGGGGCAATGGTCCAGTTATCCGCGTTAAGCGGCAGCCTGCTCGGGCGGTTTTCACGTTTTAAAGGCGTACATCAGTCAGATGTTATCGCCATGGCTGCCGCGGGCGGGCTGGCAGCGGTGTATCACGCTCCGTTTGCCGGCGCGTTGTTTGTGGCGGAAATCGCTTTTGGTGTGACCGCCGTACAGCGCCTGATCCCGCTGTTTATCTCGGCGTCGGTCGCGGTGCTTACTGTCCGGTCGCTGACCGGTTATGCGCCGCTGTATCTGTATGCTTCCGCCTCATTCAGCCCCTCTTTAGGGGCGATTTTTACCGTGCTGATTATTGGCATGGCGACGGGGATTCTCGGGCCGTTATTCATCTCATCAATCGATAAAGTGCGGCAGTGGATGAAACCCATTTCGCATCCGGCGCTGCGTCTGGGTCTTGGCGGGCTGGGCGTCGGCCTGGTGGCGATGATTTCGCCGCTGGTGCTCGGTAACGGTTTTGAGGTCATTGATTTAATCCTTAACAACGGGGATTTACAGACCTCTTTATGGGTGCTGCTGATCCTGAAAATTGTCGCCACGGCGATCACCATCGGTTCCGGTGCGGTCGGCGGGTTGTTCACGCCGTCGTTACTGATTGGCGCGGCGGGCGGCGCGCTGGTGTGTACCTTCCTGCAATGGCTGGGATTCGATCCCGGTCCGGTCGGGTTATATGCTGCGATCGGCATGAGCGCATTGCTGGCGGCCACCAGTCATGCACCGCTGATGTCGATCATGATGGCGTTCGAAATGACCCTCAACAGTTCGCTGCTGTTCCCGCTGATGCTGGCGACGGCGATTTCTTATGTTGTGGCGTCTCGCCTGAAAGTCGGCGGCACGTACCCGGTGCTGACACGGCATAATGCCCGGTTTGCGGCGAAAAATGCGTTTGAATACAGTACGGTGGCATCACTGATTTCACCTTGTTCGAAAATGTACGTCGACGCTTCGCTGTCAGAGGTGGTCAGCGAAGGGTTAAAACAGCGCACACGGTATGTATACATGGTAGACAGGGAAGAACGTTTTCTGGGCGTGGTGCCGACCAATGTGGTGGCGGCAGGGCTTATTGATGGCAGCGTGAAAGCTGACAGCCCGATTGATCCGTTTATCGAACAGGAATTCACGACGATTTTTCAGCAGGCCAGTTACGAGCAGGCGTGGGCGATGTTCAGTCATTCGCCACTTGAACGTTTACCGGTGCTGGAAAATGCGCAATCACGCCGTTTGCTGGGTGTGATCACTAAAGCTGCGTTGCTGAATAAAGCCAAAGATTTCCTGTAGTTGTTGTGCGGACAGCCGTCATCAGCCGTCGTCGCGATGCCTTAACGCATACCAGCCCGCCAGCAGGGTAAACACGCCGACAATCACCACCAGTAAAATAAAACCGTGGTGATTGCTGGCGAGCGGAATGCCACCGACGTTCATGCCAAAGAAACCTGCGACAATATTGATCGGCAGCGCCAGCACGGTGATTACCGTCAGCACATACAGCGTGCGGTTACTTTGCTCCATCTGCCGTGAGGTGATTTCTTCCTGCAATAACCTGATGCGTTCGGTCAGGGCGATAAGGTCATTCAGTACCACCGAAAATTCCTCGGCAAACTGCCGTAAATCCTGGACCACGGCAGGGGCTATCCAGGCGGGAGGACGGTTCAGCAGGCGAAACAGGGCGGTCGGTTCCGGTGCGAGTAAACGCTGAAACCGCAGCAGCATACGGCGCAGACGCCCCAAATCGGCGCGGTTCTTTTTCACGTGATGGCTCAGCAACCGCTCTTCGATGGTATCCACGTACTGATTAGCTCGCCGTACAATCTGTTCCAGTAAATCTTCCTGTTCCTCTAAAAGATGCACCAGCAGCGCGGTTGGCGTGGTGATGGCCAGATGTTCCAGTCGTTTGAATAACTGTTCGATCAGCCTCACCGGTTTGTGGCGCGCCGTGATCACCAGCTGCTGATGGCAACTGAGCCACAGCGTCGAGGCTTCATCACTGGTTTCATCCGGACGGAAAATCACATCGTTGAGCACCGCCAGCAGCGTGTCATCAAGCCGTTCAATGCGCGTACTGCGCGATCCTTCGCGGATTTCCTCGAAAAATACCTCGCCGATGCCAAAATGCTTTTTCAGCCATTTTTCTGACATAGCGTGATTGAGATTGACGTGGATCCAGACGAATCCTCTGTCGTGGCAAATCTGCTGCCAGGCTTCCTGAACCTGTTGTGAGGAAACGCGTTCGGCTGGGCGGTCAGGACGAAAAACGAAACCGTATATCATCCCGGTAACTTCATCGTTGAAATTGAGTACGGCGGGTTTTTCTGTCTGCATTAAAGGTTTCTGGTGGTGAAAGCAGGTTGTTCTATTACGCCAGACATCGGCGTAAATACAATAACCTCCCGCGTGATTTCACAATACTGTCACATTCAAACGGCCTTACCTCCAATTTTCCTGCGGATGACTTAATGCCCCCCTTTTTGTTGTCTTTGTGTAATTAATTCCAGTAAATCAATCAATTATAGCAACTTAACTTCATACCTCTTTGGGGGTATTTGTCGTTATATAAATGAATGCATGACGCAAAGGCGTTGATCGCAATCAATTGGGCGCGCGTGTGGGCTGCATACCCTGAGGGCATAACGAGCAATGAAGTTGTATTCCCCGCCATTCACATAATGACAAAGCGCAATGAAGCCTTTGCACAGGAGAGTCCCGGATGAGCAAGTTTCTTGACCGGTTTCGCTATTTCAAACAGCTAGCTGAACCCTTTGCTGACGGCCACGGCCAGACGCTGAATACCAATCGCGACTGGGAAGACGGTTACCGCAGCCGCTGGCAGCATGACAAAGTGGTCCGTTCCACGCACGGTGTGAACTGCACCGGTTCATGCAGCTGGAAGATTTACGTCAAAAACGGTCTGGTGACCTGGGAAACCCAGCAGACCGACTACCCGCGCACCCGTCCGGATCTGCCGAACCACGAGCCGCGTGGTTGCCCGCGCGGTGCCAGCTATTCCTGGTATCTCTACAGTGCAAACCGTCTGAAATATCCGCTGATGCGCAAGAAACTGATCCAGTTATGGCGTGAAGCCAGACTGAATTACAGCGATCCGGTCGATGCCTGGGGCTCGATTGTCAGTCAGCCGGAAAAAGCCAAAGAATATAAAGCGGCACGCGGTCGTGGGGGATTTGTCCGTTCAAGCTGGCAGGAAGTGAATGAACTGATTGCCGCGTCCAACGTGTATACCGCCAAAACTTTCGGCCCGGACCGCATTATCGGTTTTTCGCCCATTCCGGCGATGTCGATGGTGTCTTACGCTTCCGGCGCACGTTATCTGTCGCTGATCGGCGGTGTTTGCCTGAGCTTCTACGACTGGTATTGCGATTTGCCCCCGGCGTCTCCGCAAACCTGGGGCGAGCAGACTGACGTGCCGGAATCGGCTGACTGGTACAACTCTTCGTATATTATTGCCTGGGGTTCCAACGTTCCGCAGACCCGTACGCCGGACGCGCACTTCTTCACCGAAGTGCGCTATAAAGGCACTAAAACGGTGGCTATCACGCCAGACTATGCGGAAATCGCCAAGATTTGTGACCAGTGGCTGGCGCCGAAGCAAGGCACCGACAGCGCACTGGCGCTGGCCATGGGCCATGTGATCCTCAAATCCTTCCACATCGATAATCCAAGTCAGTACTTCACCGACTACGTGCGCCGCTACACCGATATGCCGATGCTGGTGATGCTGGAACCGCGCGAAGACGGATCATATGCCGCAGGCCGTATGCTGCGTGCCTCTGATCTGGTGGGCAATCTTGGTCAGGAAAATAACCCGCAATGGAAAACCATCGCCCTCGATGAACACACCGGAGAACTGGTATCACCGTTAGGTTCGATCGGTTACCGCTGGGGCGAAAAAGGCCAGTGGAATCTGGAATCCCGTGAAGGGAAAGACGGCAAAGATGTCAGCCTGAAGCTGAGCCTGCTCGGCGATCATGATGACGTTGTGAATGTGGGCTATCCGTACTTCGGTGGCGCGGTCAGTGAACATTTCAACAGTGTGGCACTGGATGAAATTCTGATGCACAAACTGCCGGTCAAACGCCTGCAACTGGCGGATGGCAGTACCGGCCTGGTGGCAAGTGTTTACGACCTGACGCTGGCGAACTACGGTATCGAACGCGGCCTGAACGATGAAAACTGCGCACAAGGCTATGATGAAATCAAAGCCTATACGCCAGCCTGGGCCGAGAAAATCACCGGGGTTTCACAGCAAAACATCGTGCGTATCGCCCATGAATTTGCCGATAACGCCCACAAAACCCATGGCCGTTCGATGATCATCGTCGGTGCCGGGATGAACCACTGGTATCACCTTGATATGAACTACCGCGGTCTGATCAACATGCTGATCTTCTGCGGTTGCGTGGGGCAGAGCGGGGGCGGCTGGGCCCACTACGTCGGGCAGGAAAAACTGCGTCCGCAGACCGGCTGGCAACCGCTGGCGTTTGGCCTTGACTGGCAGCGTCCGCCGCGCCAGATGAACAGCACCTCATTTTTCTACAACCATTCAAGTCAGTGGCGTTACGAAACCGTCACGCCACAGGAGCTGTTATCTCCGCTGGCGGACAAATCCAAATTTACCGGCAGTATGATTGACTTCAACGTGCGCGCCGAGCGTATGGGCTGGCTGCCGTCTGCGCCGCAGCTCAACGTTAACCCGCTGCACATTGCCGGGCAGGCGAAAGCCGCAGGTTTATCACCGGCCGATTTCACCGTGGCAGCCCTGAAAGACGGCAGCGTGCGTTTTGCTGCCGAACAACCGGATAATCCGCAGAACTTCCCGCGTAACCTGTTCGTCTGGCGCTCTAACCTGCTGGGGTCTTCCGGTAAAGGCCACGAGTACATGCTGAAATATCTGCTGGGCACCGAACACGGTATTCAGGGAGAGGATCTCGGCCTTCAGGGCGGCGTCATGCCGGAAGAAGTCGAATGGCAGGCGCAGGGCGGCGAAGGCAAACTGGATCTGGTGGTGACACTGGATTTCCGCATGTCCAGCACGTGTCTCTATTCTGACATCGTGCTGCCGACCGCCACCTGGTATGAAAAAGACGACATGAATACCTCGGATATGCATCCGTTTATTCATCCGCTGTCTGCTGCTGTTGACCCGGCCTGGGATTCCAAAAGCGACTGGGAAATCTATAAAGGTATTGCCAAAGAGTTTTCCCGGGTGTGCGTCGGCCATCTTGGGGTGGAAACCGACATGGTGACGTTGCCGGTTCAGCACGATTCCGCCGCTGAACTGGCACAGCCGTTTGGCGTGGAAGACTGGAAAAAAGGGGAATGTGATCTGATCCCCGGGCGCACTGCACCGCATCTGATGGTCGTTGAACGTGATTATCCGAACACCTATGAGCGCTTTACCTCGGTCGGCCCGTTGCTGGAAAAACTCGGTAACGGCGGCAAAGGCATCAGCTGGAATACTGACAGCGAAGTCGGTTTGCTGAAAAAACTGAACTACACCAAACCGGATGGCGTGGCGAAAGGCCAGCCGGTGATTAACACTGCGATTGATGCAGCGGAAGTCATCCTGACGCTGGCACCGGAAACCAACGGTCAGGTGGCGGTCAAAGCCTGGGCGGCGCTGAGCCAGAATACCGGCCGCGACCACACACATCTGGCGCTGAATAAAGAAGACGAGAAAATCCGCTTCCGCGATATTCAGGCGCAACCGCGCAAAATTATCTCCAGCCCGACCTGGTCCGGTCTGGAAGATGAACATGTTTCTTACAACGCCTGTTACACCAACGTGCACGAGCTTATTCCGTGGCGCACGCTGTCCGGCCGCCAGCAGATTTATCAGGATCATGCGTGGATGCGCGCCTTCGGTGAAAGCCTGCTGGTTTACCGTCCGCCAATCGACACCCGCGCGGCGCAGCCGTTGCTGAACGCGAAACCGAACGGCAACCCGGAAATGGCGCTGAACTTCCTGACGCCGCACCAGAAATGGGGCATTCATTCTACCTACAGCGACAACCTGCTGATGCTGACTTTAGGTCGCGGTGGCCCGATTGTCTGGCTGAGTGAAGACGATGCGAAACAGTTAGGCATTGAAGATAACGACTGGATCGAAGCTTTCAACGCCAACGGCTCGCTGAGCGCCCGTGCGGTGGTCAGCCAGCGCGTACCGGCAGGCATGACCATGATGTATCACGCACAGGAGCGCATCGTGAATATTCCGGGTTCAGAAATCAGCCGGCAGCGTGGCGGTATTCATAACTCCGTTACCCGCGTTTGCCCGAAACCGACGCATATGATCGGTGGTTACGCGCAACTGGCGTACGGTTTCAACTATTACGGCACGGTCGGCTCCAACCGCGATGAATTCGTGATTGTGCGCAAAATGAACCGCATCGACTGGTTAGACGATGAAGGTAATGACGACGTGCAGGACGCCGTACTCCCTGAAAAAGTACAGGAGAAAGCCCAATGAAAATTCGTTCACAAGTCGGCATGGTGCTGAATCTCGACAAATGCATTGGCTGCCACACCTGTTCCGTGACCTGTAAAAACGTCTGGACCAGCCGCGAAGGGATGGAATACGCGTGGTTTAACAACGTGGAAACCAAACCGGGGCTCGGTTATCCGCACGACTGGGAAAACCAGCAGAAATGGAAGGGCGGCTGGATCCGCAAAATCAACGGCAAACTGCAGCCGCGCATGGGTAATAAAGCCAACCTGCTGCATAAAATCTTCGCCAACCCGCATATGCCTGAAATCGATGATTACTACGAACCGTTTGATTTTGATTATCAGCATCTGCACACCGCGAAAGACGGCAAACATCAGCCGGTGGCCCGTCCGCGTTCGTTGTTAACCGGCAAACGCATGAAGAAAATTACCGGCGGCCCGAACTGGGAAGACGATCTGGGGACCGAGTTCAGCAAACGTTCTGCCGACCAGAACTTCGCCAATATGCAGAAAGAAATGTACGGCGAGTTCGAAAATACCTTTATGGCGTACCTGCCGCGTTTGTGTGAACACTGCCTGAATCCGGCGTGTGTGGCGACCTGTCCGAGCGGTGCGATCTACAAGCGTGGCGAAGACGGCATCGTGCTGATCGACCAGGACAAATGCCGTGGCTGGCGCATGTGTCTGACCGGCTGCCCGTACAAAAAAATCTACTTCAACTGGAAAAGCGGCAAATCAGAAAAATGTATTTTCTGTTATCCGCGTATCGAAGCCGGTCAGCCAACGGTGTGTTCCGAAACCTGTGTCGGTCGTATCCGTTATCTCGGCGTAGTGTTGTATGACGCCGACCGTATCGGTGAAGCCGCATCGGTGGAAAATGAGAAAGACCTGTACGAAAGCCAGATGAGCATTTTCCTCGATCCGAACGATCCTGAGGTGATTGCACAGGCCGAAAAAGACGGCATTCCGCTGTCCGTGATGGATGCCGCACGTCAGTCGCCGGTCTATAAAATGGCGATGGAATGGAAGCTGGCGCTGCCGCTGCACCCTGAATACCGCACGCTGCCGATGGTCTGGTACGTGCCGCCACTGTCCCCGATCCAGTCTGCTGCTGATGCCGGTGCATTACCGCACAGCGGCGTGCTGCCGGATGTCGAAAGCCTGCGTATTCCGGTGGAATACCTGGCGAACCTGCTGACTGCGGGCGACACCGCGCCGGTGCTGCGTGCGCTGAAGCGCATGCTGGCGATGCGTCATTTCAAACGTGCTGAAACGGTGGATGGCGTAACGGACACCCGCGCGCTGGAACAGGTCGGATTGTCTGTGGCGCAGGCCGAAGAAATGTACCGCTATCTGGCGATTGCCAACTACGAAGATCGTTTCGTGGTCCCTTCCGGCCATCGTGAACAGGCGCGTGAAGCCTTCCCGGAAGCCAAAGGCTGTGGTTTCAGCTTCGGCGACGGCTGCCACGGCAGCGACAGCAAATTTAACCTGTTCAACAGTAAACGCATCGATGCCATCGACATCGGCGCGAAAACAGAAAGGAACAACTGATGAACAGCTTACGACTCATTGGTTTATTGCTCGATTACCCGTCTGATGAGCTGTGGGAACACCAGACGGAGCTGCTCGAAGCGGTGACAGAATCTGCGGAACTGACTGATGTACAGCGCCACGATCTGGCGCTGTACATCACGGCGTTCTGCAAACAGGATTTGCTGGATGCGCAATCGGCGTACACCGGTTTGTTCGATCGGGGTCGCGCCACCTCGTTGCTGTTGTTTGAACATGTGCACGGCGAATCCCGTGACCGTGGTCAGGCGATGGTCGATCTGATGGCGCAATACCGCGAAGCCGGGCTGGAAATTGACAGCCGCGAGCTGCCGGATTACCTGCCGCTGTATCTGGAATACCTGACCACCCGTGATGAACATCAGGCGCGGGAAGGGTTGCGTGACATCGCGCCGATCCTGGCATTACTCAGCGCCCGGATGCAGGAGCGGAACAGTCATTACGCGGAACTGTTTGATCTGCTGCTGGCACTGTCCGGCAGCGATATCGCGACCGCCACGGTGCGCGAGGGGATCAAACAGGAAGCCCGTGATGACACGCCTGCCGCGCTGGACGCGGTGTGGGAAGAGGAACAAATCACGTTCCTTGGCGAGCAAAGCTGTGCGTCGGGCGATGAAGCCGCGCACCAGAAACGCTTCGCCGGTGCGGTCGCACCACAGTATCTGAACCTTGATGACACGCCTGCGGGGGAACCACGCAAATGACCGACTTCCTCAACAACTTCTTCTTCAATATCTATCCGTACCTGTGCGGCACAGTATTCCTGGCCGGTAGCTGGCTGCGTTATGACTACGGTCAGTACAGCTGGCGCGCCGGTTCCAGTCAGTTGCTGGAGAAAAAAACGCTGCGTATTGCTTCGCCATTGTTCCATGTCGGCATTCTCGGCATTTTTGCAGGCCATGCCTTCGGGATGCTGACGCCGCACTGGATGTATGAATCTTTCCTGCCGGTGCCGGTGAAACAGCAGATGGCGATGTGGGCGGGCGGTGCCTGTGGCGTGATGACTTTGATTGGCGGCGGCATGCTGGTGTGGCGGCGTCTGAGCAACGCGCGCGTGCGGGCGACCTCCAGTTTTGGTGACATCATGATCATCATTCTGCTGGTAGTGCAATGTGCCCTGGGGCTGAGCACCATTCCGTTCTCCGCGCAGCATATGGACGGCAGCGAAATGATGAAACTGGTCGGCTGGGCGCAGTCAGTGGTGACGTTCCGTGGCGGTGCGGCAGCACATCTCGATGGCGTGGCATTTATCTTCCGCGTGCATCTGGTGCTGGGGATGACGCTGTTCCTGTTGTTCCCGTTCTGCCGTCTGGTGCATATCTGGAGCGCGCCGGTGGAATATCTCACCCGCCGTTATCAGCTGGTACGTAATCGTCGCTGACTGACCTTCACGGATTGTGAACGGGCAATTTTGACATAAAAACGAAGGGCGCTATGATGCGCCCTTATCTTTATTTTATTGCTCAAGGACGCATCTGATGGCCACCCCAAGACAACCTATGACCGTAGCCCGCCGTTTACTTCGCAACAGCCTGATTTTACTGGTTATCGGTATTGTTGCCACGATCCACGGTTTAGTGGTTGGCAGTCCGGAAACCCCGCCGGGAGAAATGGCACCGCAACTGATGCTGGGCATCTGGTTTATCTTTATCGGTTGCGTGATGGCGCTGATCAGCGGGTTAGTGATCCGCAACAAAAAGAAAAAAGGCGAACTCTGATCTTTCGCTACACACCGAATCAGCGCTCATCAGGGCGCTTTTTTTATGTCAGCAGTGGCGTAAACCTGCGTTACGTCAACGTCACGCGCTCAGTTTTCACGCAATTTATTCTTTCAATCGTATTACAGCTAATAAAAATCCTAATCAACGTTGTCCAGGAAAAATAACATGACCAGAACGGTATACCTCAACGGGGAGTTTGTTGCCGAGCATGACGCGAAGGTGTCGGTATTTGATCGCGGTTTCTTATTTGCTGATGCCGTCTATGAAGTCAGCGCCGTGCTGAACGGACGTCTGCTCGACAACACGGCTCATCTGGCGCGGCTTGCGCGTTCCTGTCAGGCGCTGAACCTGCGTCTGCCTTGTGCGCTCAGTGATATTGAGACTCTGCAAAAACGTCTGATCACTGAAAACAATCTGCTGGAAGGGGCGGTGTATCTGCAAATCAGTCGCGGCAACAGTGGCGACCGTGATTTTGATTTCCCCGGTGAAAGCGTAACGCCAACTTTTCTGATGTTTACGCAGGCGCGCCCGCTGACAGACCACCCGAAATCAAAAAGCGGTATCCGCATGGTTTCCGTTGAAGATATCCGCTGGCAGCGTCGTGACATCAAAACCGTTGGCCTGCTGGCCCCGTGCCTGGCGAAAGAGTATGCCCATCAGCATGACGCCGACGATGCCTTACTGATCGAAAATGGTCTGATCACCGAAGCCAGCTCCAGCAATGCCTGGATCGTCGATGCTGAAGGCACGCTGATCACCCGCCCGCTCAGCACGCACATCTTACATGGCATCACCCGTCAGGCACTGCTGGAACTGGCGAAGCAGCACCATATCCACTTTGAGGAACGTCCGTTCACGCTGGATGAGGCACTGAATGCGCGGGAGATCTTTATCAGCTCCGCCACCACCTTTATCTGGCCGGTGATTGCGCTGGACGGGAAGCCGGTCGGGGACGGAAAACCGGGCGCGGTTGCCGCAAAATTGCGGGAGATTTATGTGGCGATGGCAGTAGAGGCGACAAGCCGTTAATACAGTTTTACTGCCAAAAGCCCGGGTTGTCTTCACAACTTCACTGAGGTTGAAATGTAAAAGTCAGCGGTTTTGCATTGAAGAGGGTGTGAACCGGCGTCTGCGATCTTGCCTGTTTATTTCTCTAAAACTCTCTGACTGATAACCGTTTTCATCTAGACTAACGGCTTCGCTTTCTGGCTATCTTATAAGGATGTCTGATGCTCCGCCGTTTCTTCTCTTATTACGCACCCTATAAAAAGCTGTTCTTCCTCGACTTCGGGTGCGCGATCCTCGCCGGATTGCTGGAACTGGGCTTTCCGATGGCGATTAAAACTTTCATCGATAAATTACTGCCTGCGCACGACTGGGTGCTGATCATCGGCGCGACGGTCGGTCTGTTGTTGATTTACCTTTTCAATACGGCACTGATGGCTATCGTCAATTACTGGGGGCATGCGTTGGGTGTTGGCATTGAAACCGACATGCGGCGCGAGGCATTCAGCCATTTACAGAAACTGTCTTTCCGTTATTACGACAATACAAAAACCGGCCATATCATCACCCACGTCACCAAAGATTTGGAAGAAGTGGGCGAGGTCGCGCATCACGGGCCGGAGGATGTATTTATCGCGGTAATGACTTTTATCGGCGCATTCATTCTGATGGCAACGGTCCATTTACAGCTGGCGCTGATGACCATCATTATCGTGCCGGCGATGACCTGGATGGTCAGCCGCTATGGTGCTCAGATGACTGAAACCTGGCGGCGTCTGTTCGGGCAGGTCGGTAATTTCAACGCACGTATAGAAGAAAGTATCGGCGGTATCCGCGTGGTAAAAGCATTCGCCAACGAAGAACATGAGCAAAAGCTGTTTGCTTCTGATAATGCTAATTACCGCACTACTAAGCTGAAAGCCTATCAGATCATGACCGCCAGCCTGACGCTCAGTTATCTGAGCACGCGTCTGGTTCAGCTGATTGTGATGGTCGCAGGTACCTGGTATGTGATTAACGACCAACTGACCTACGGCGGGTTCGTGGGTTTTCTGCTGCTGGTGGAAGTGTTCTTCCGCCCGGTGGCGAAAATCAGCTCAGTACTGGAAAGCTATCCGAAAGGGATCGCCGGGTTTAAACGCTTTACGCAGCTTATCGATACCTCGCCGGATATCACTGACCGGCCGGGCGCGCAGGCAGTCAGCCAGTTACGGGGCGATATTCATTATGACAACGTAGTGTTCGGCTACACCCCCGTCAGTAAAATTCTCAACGGCATTACGCTGACGATTAATGCCGGAGAAACGCTGGCGTTCGTCGGGCCTTCCGGCGCGGGAAAAACCACGTTATGTTCGCTGTTGCCCCGTTTCTATGAGCTGGACAGCGGCAGTATCACCATCGATGGCATCGATATCCGCGACATGACCCAGCGCTCGCTACGTCACAATATTGGCATTGTGCAGCAGGATGTTTTCCTGTTTGGCGGAACGATCCGTGAAAACATTGCTTACGGTAAGCTCGATGCCAGCGAAGCAGAAATCCGCCTGGCGGCCAGCCGCGCACGGCTTGATGATGTGATTGACGCATTGCCGCTGGGAATGGACACGGTAATTGGTGAACGGGGAGTGAAGCTCTCCGGTGGCCAGAAACAGCGTCTTTCGATTGCGCGTATCTTCCTCAAAAACCCGCCAATTCTGATCCTCGACGAAGCCACGTCAGCGCTGGATACTGCGACGGAGCAGGCTATTCAGCAGTCGCTGGCGGAGCTTTCTGAGGGCCGGACCACCCTGGTGATTGCCCACCGTCTGGCGACAATTCAGAATGCGGACCGCATTATTGTGGTCGATAAAGAAGGCATTGTTGAGCAGGGCACACATGAATCACTGCTGGCCCGTCAGGGGCGTTACGCACAACTTCACGCCGCACAGTTCCGTTAGTCTTTTACTCCTTCTCCTGCGAAGGAGAGGGAGTAAAATTTTCTCCGAAATTCCCCGATCTCTTTTTAGATATGATCTTTCTTTTAATGCCCCTTTTTATTAAAAGCCCGCTTTGAATAAAAAAAGCCCAATTCGGGCAAATAAAAAAATTACGTTTTTTTCAATTCAATCACGCAGGTAATTAT
>NZ_JAFMOT010000141.1:0-19627 GCF_019049695.1 Rahnella perminowiae | reverse complement strand
ACGTTGCATCGCCTTCCAGTGCTTTCAGCGCTGAACCTTTGATGACCGGGATGTCGTCGCCTGGGAATTCGTAAGCAGAAAGAAGTTCACGAACTTCCATTTCTACCAGTTCCAGCAGCTCTTCATCGTCTACCATGTCGCATTTGTTCATGAACACGATCATGTATGGAACGCCAACCTGGCGACCCAGCAGGATGTGCTCACGCGTCTGAGGCATAGGGCCGTCAGTTGCAGCAACAACCAGGATAGCGCCGTCCATCTGAGCAGCACCGGTGATCATGTTTTTCACGTAGTCGGCGTGCCCTGGGCAGTCAACGTGCGCGTAGTGACGAGTCGGGGTGTCATATTCAACGTGTGAAGTGTTGATGGTGATACCACGAGCTTTTTCTTCTGGTGCGTTATCGATCTGGTCGAATGCACGTGCAGAACCGCCGTAGGTTTTAGCCAGAACGGTAGTGATTGCTGCAGTCAGGGTAGTTTTACCGTGGTCAACGTGGCCGATAGTACCAACGTTAACGTGCGGTTTGTTACGTTCAAATTTTTCTTTAGACACGGCTATATTCCTTACTCTTGTGCTCTCCCTTCAAAGAGAGAGCACGGGATCATTGTGTTTAAACCAGTGGCTTATTTGCCACGAGCTTCAATAACGGCCTGGGCCACGTTATTCGGCGCATCATCATACTTCAGGAATTCCATGGAGTAAGATGCACGGCCTTTGGTCAGTGAACGCAACTGAGTCGCATAACCGAACATTTCGGAAAGCGGAACTTCAGCATGAATCACAACGCCAGTAGCGTTAGATTCTTGGCCTTTCAGCATACCGCGACGACGGCTAAGGTCACCGATAACGTCACCAGTGTTCTCTTCCGGAGTTTCTACTTCAACCTTCATGATAGGCTCAAGCAGAACTGGTTTCGCTTTCTTAAAGCCATCTTTAAAGGCGATAGAAGCGGCCAGTTTAAACGCCAGCTCAGAGGAGTCAACGTCATGGTAAGAACCGAAGTGCAGACGCACGCCCAGATCTACTACCGGATAACCGGCCAGCGGACCTGATTTCAGCTGTTCCTGGATGCCTTTGTCAATCGCACCGATGAATTCACCAGGAATTACACCGCCTTTGATTTCGTTGACAAACTCATATCCTTTCGGATTCGTGCCAGGTTCTAATGGATACATGTCGATCACAACGTGACCATACTGACCGCGACCACCAGACTGCTTAGCGTGTTTACCTTCAACATCAGTAACTTTAGCGCGAATCGCTTCACGATAAGCAACCTGCGGCTTACCGACGTTAGCTTCAACGTTAAACTCACGACGCATACGGTCAACCAGGATGTCCAGGTGAAGCTCACCCATACCTGCGATGATTGTCTGACCAGACTCTTCATCAGTCCAAACGCGGAATGATGGGTCTTCTTTCGCCAGACGGCCCAGAGCCAGACCCATTTTTTCCTGGTCAGCTTTGGTTTTTGGTTCTACCGCAACGGAGATTACCGGCTCAGGGAATTCCATACGCTCCAGAATGATCACATTATCTGGATCACACAGAGTGTCACCGGTAGTCACGTCTTTCAGACCGATCGCTGCAGCGATATCGCCTGCACGAACTTCTTTAATTTCTTCACGCTTGTTCGCGTGCATCTGAACGATACGACCCAAACGTTCACGCTGTGATTTCACTGGGTTAAATACAGTGTCACCTGAGTTGACAAGACCGGAATAAACACGGAAGAACGTCAGGTTACCCACGAATGGGTCAGTAGCGATTTTGAACGCCAGAGCAGAGAACGGCTCAGCATCGTCAGAATGGCGAACTGCCGGAGTGTCTTTACCGTCATCCAACAAACCGTTGATAGCTTCAACGTCGGTCGGTGCAGGCAGATACTCAACAACAGCATCCAGCATTGCCTGTACGCCTTTGTTTTTAAACGCAGAACCACAGGTAACCAAGATAACTTCATTGTTCAGAACGCGCTTACGCAGAGAAGCTTTGATCTCTTCTTCAGTCAGCTCTTCGCCACCAAAGAATTTCTCCATCAGCTCATCAGAGCCTTCAGCAGCGGACTCAACCAGTTTCTGACGCCATTCTTCAGCCAGTTCTTGCATATCAGCTGGGATCTCTTCGTATTCGAAGGTCACGCCCTGATCGGCTTCGTTCCAGTTGATTGCTTTCATCTTCACCAGGTCAACAACACCGGTGAATTTCTCTTCCGCGCCGATCGCCAGTTGCAGAGGCACCGGAGTTGCGCCCAGACGTTTTTCAATCTGATCAACAACTTTCAGGAAGTTAGCACCCATACGGTCCATTTTGTTAACGAACGCGATACGTGGAACTTTATATTTGTTTGCCTGACGCCATACGGTCTCAGACTGTGGCTGAACACCACCAACAGCACAGTAAACCATTACCGCACCATCAAGAACACGCATAGAACGTTCAACTTCGATGGTGAAGTCAACGTGCCCTGGGGTGTCAATGATGTTGATGTGGTGTGGTTCGAACTGCTTAGCCATACCTGACCAGAAACAGGTAGTCGCAGCGGACGTGATGGTAATACCACGTTCCTGCTCCTGCTCCATCCAGTCCATGGTGGCTGCGCCATCATGAACTTCACCGATTTTGTGGTTTACACCGGTGTAGAACAGAACACGTTCGGTAGTGGTTGTCTTACCGGCGTCGATGTGAGCACTGATACCAATGTTACGGTAGCGCTCAATGGGTGTTTTACGAGCCATTTGATTCCTCTATAACTAGGACGTTCAAGTTCAGTTAACCCAAGCGGGTTGGCTTCTTGAAGCGCCCGCTTGGTTAGCATAACTACTGCGAAGTGATTACCAGCGGTAGTGGGCGAACGCCTTGTTGGCTTCAGCCATACGGTGAACGTCTTCACGTTTCTTAACTGCAGTACCTTTGTTCTCTGCAGCATCAGAAAGTTCGTTCGCCAGGCGGAGAGCCATGGATTTATCACCGCGTTTACGAGCAGCTTCAACGATCCAACGCATTGCCAGAGCATTACGACGAACCGGACGGACTTCAACTGGAACCTGATAAGTTGAACCACCTACGCGGCGGGACTTAACTTCGACAGTCGGACGAACGTTGTCCAGAGCGACTTCGAAAGCTTCCAGGTGGCCTTTACCGCTACGTTGAGCCAGGGTCTCAAGAGCAGTGTAGACGATTGCTTCTGCAGTAGATTTTTTACCATCTACCATCAGAATGTTGACGAATTTTGCCAGCAGTTCGGATCCGAACTTAGGATCTGGCAGGATTTTACGTTGACCAATGACGCGACGACGTGGCATGGAAATACTCCGTTGTTAATTCAGGATTGTCCAAAACTCTAAGAGTTTATTTTGACAGTAAAGTGAAAATGTTTGGCCTTACTTAACGGAGAACCATTAAGACTTCGGCTTTTTAACGCCGTATTTAGAACGAGATTGCTTACGATCCTTAACGCCTGAACAGTCCAGTGCGCCACGGACGGTGTGATAACGCACACCTGGCAAGTCTTTTACACGACCGCCACGGATCAGGATCACGGAGTGTTCCTGCAGGTTATGACCTTCACCGCCGATGTAGGAGGTAACTTCAAAACCGTTAGTCAAACGCACACGGCAGACTTTACGCAGTGCGGAGTTTGGTTTTTTAGGAGTGGTAGTATATACAC
Source organism: Rahnella perminowiae (assembly GCF_019049695.1). NCBI lineage: Bacteria > Pseudomonadati > Pseudomonadota > Gammaproteobacteria > Enterobacterales > Yersiniaceae > Rahnella > Rahnella perminowiae. The sequence goes on along the minus strand of NZ_JAFMOT010000141.1, from coordinate 15,956 downwards.
GAGTACATACGCCACGTTTCTGCGGGCAAGCTTCCAGCGCTGGAACGTTGCTTTTAGCAACCTTCGTAGAGCGTGGTTTGCGTACCAGCTGATTAATTGTTGCCATTAAAAAGCTCCTGGATTTTGGTTCATAAACTACTTTGTAAACGCGTGATAAATCGCCCCATAAAAAGCATTAGCTAATATGGGGACGCAGAATTTTAGGGCTGACCTAAGAGGGTGTCAAGAAATATACAGCACATCGATGTTTCACCATGCTGTTTGCTGGGCATGTTTCTCAGTCAGCGCGACGAAACCAGTATAGTCGATCAACGTGATTTTGTGTGAAATTTGACCAACCAAACCACGAGCCGCCAAATCTTCGCTTAAAACATAAATAGACTGCACATGATGACTCATCAGGTTGCATGCCTCACTGCCATCAAGTGCGGCCAGTACACCGTCCTGCATCAGCAAAAGCGCATCGTCTTGGGTGATCATATTAATAAGCAATGCAAAATCACAATGTTGCGGGGAATTGGCAAGCGTAAAAAGCATAGGATTTCCTGATTTAAAACGTCATGACAACATCATAATCAGCCAATCGCTGACGAATTTCAGCAACGGGTAACGTCTCAACATTCAGAACCCATTCATGACCAGCAGACAGGCCCCGCGTCTTTAAAGACTCTTCACAAACAAAACACTGATCAACATCGTAAAGAGATAACACGCCGAACGTGGCAATATAATTACGCGCTAAAATTTTTTCCGGTTGCTGCACTGGCATTAACTGGAAAACACCGTCAGACATGAAAAACACACCGATGCTTTCAGTCAGCGCTGAGGTCGCCAGCAAAGCATCCAGCCCTTCCCGCCCTGCGGACGTTCCGTGTGGGCCCTGCGTGAATACAAACGCTATCTTCTTCATTCTTGCTCCCTGTATTCACACATCAGAACTGTACCAGACGATCACAGGTCAGCGAAGCTTCAGCCAGACTGCCCAACCCGGTCAGGGTAAAACCTGGTTGTAAGTTAGTCTGCCCATGCCCCTGATTATGGGCTTCCGTTTCATCTATCACACCGCGACGCAACGCGGCGGCCACGCACACATTCAGTGCCACCTGATAATCTGCGGCCATACGCTGCCAGGCCCGGACCAGATCGAATTCATCGGAGGCCGGCGCGGAAAGCAAATTACCATTAAGCACACCTTCGCGATAAAAAAATACGCTGTCGAGGTGATGGCCGCTGGAGATCAGCGCCAGTGCAAACTGGTACGCGGCACTGGCTTGCTGAGTGCCGTATGCAGGGCCGGTGACCAGCAGGCAGTAACGCAGTTTCAACGTTCGTTCCCCACCAGCTCACCGCTTTTAAACTGGCGGATATACAGGTAGACCGTATGCTTGGAAATGTTGAGGCGATCAGCAACCTGATTGATGGCATCTTTGATATCAAAAATACCTTTTTCATAAAGATTCAGTACAACCTGACGGTTTTTCGCATTGTTCGACACATTACGATCAGCATTGACTTCTTCAATCGTAAATTCCAGCGTTTGGGCAACCAGATCATCCACGGATGAAGCGAAGTTAACGGACGAGGCAACTTCCTGCGTCTCCGGTGGCATAAACGTCTGAATAATTTGCGAGAAAGGTACGTCAAGATTCATGTTGATGCACAGCAGGCCAATCACACGCTGCTCACGGTTGCGTATGGCAATGGTGACAGATTTCATCAGCACGCCACTTTTCGCACGGGTGAAATAGGCTTTGGACACATTACTGTCAGCACCGGTCATATCATGCAGCATGCGCAGTGCCAGATCAGTAATCGGCGAGCCGATTTTACGACCAGTATGCTCACCATTAGCAATCCGAACCGCTGAACATTTCAGGTCTTCCAGAGAATGCAGAACAATTTCGCAATGCTCACCAATCAGCATTGCCAGCCCATCCACCACAGCCTCGTAGGAAGACAAAATCTCGTGATCAACCTGGCTGAAAGGACGTTGGTCCAGCAAATCCAGTTCGCCGGTTTCGCCAGTTATAAGCGAATTAGACATTGAAGCTACCACCCTCTATATCGCGCCTTCCAACGGGAGTCAGGACGCATTATTCATCAATTCAGGGGCGTTACTGTATCAAAAATACAGAATAAACGGCCTGACGATTATATGGATCTGTGACGTTATGCCGGGGAGACAAAAGCGTCAAGTTATCATCATAGAGTAACCGCAATAAAAAGAAGGGCTGGTTCAAATAAAAGTCATATGCCAAAAAAAACCGCCGCGTTAAGCGACGGTTTTTATGCAGTAACTCAGCACGACTTAGTTTGCTTTTGGTGCAGCTTCTGCTTCAGCAGGTTTTTCTGCAGCTTTTGGATCAGCTTTAGGCGCGGCTTTCACATCCAGCAGTTCAACGTCGAACACCAACGTGGAGTTAGCCGGGATCCCCGGAACGCCAGTTTTGCCGTAAGCCAGTGCCGGTGGGATGACCAGCTTGATTTTGCCGCCTTTCTTGATGTGCTTCAGGCCTTCGGTCCAGCCAGGGATTACACCGTCAAGACGGAAGGACAACGGCTCACCACGGGTGTAAGAGTTATCGAACTCAGTTCCGTCCGTCAGCGTACCTTTGTAGTTAACAACAACGGTATCGCTGTCTTTAGGTGCTGCGCCGGCACCTGGTTTTTCAACCTGATACAGCAGACCTGATTCAGTCTTCTTCACGCCTTTTTCTTTGGCGAAATCAGCACGGAATTTGTCGCCTTTGTCAGCGTTAGCTTTGGCATCCTGCTCCATCTTAGCCTGCGCGGATGCTTTCACACGGCCTTCGAAGGTTTGCAGAGTCTGCTCAATTTCCTGATCAGACAGTTTGCTTTTATTTGCAAACGCATCCTGAACGCCAGAGATCAACTGGTCTTTATCCAGTTTGATGCCCAGCTTTTCTTGCTCTTTCAGGGAGTTGTCCATGTAGCGACCCAGAGATGCACCCAGAGCATAGGCAGCCTGCTCGTCATCACTTTTGAATTTGGCCGTGTCTGTTGCTGCCGGAGCAGTTGCAGCAGGGGCGGCGGCTGGCGCAGTTGCAGCAGCGGCCGGTGCTGTGGCTTCAGCAGCCATAACCTGAGTGGCATTCAGGGCGATAGCCATGGTGGTTGCCAGCAGAGTTACTTTAAACAGTGATTTCATCCATTTCTCCAAGACCAGAAGTGTATGACCTCTGGTAATAATTACGAAAGTTCGGCGGTTACTATAACTGTCCGTCTCACGACAAAACAATCTCTATACACGCCATTAGCGTCTTATTCCGACCTTTTTTGCATCAATAAGTTTCGTCACAGGATCGGCATATACGGATAAAGCGTCAGGGAGGTCAGGTAATCCTGTGGCTTTACGGGTAGAATCGCCGGTCTACAATACAGGATGAGGTTCCGGTCAATGCTCAACATGATCAACGTGGGCCACACAGTGAGGTAATGATGATGAACTCAAACACCGTTGAACAACGTCTGGAGATGCTGGAAAACAAGCTGGCTTTCCAGGAGATTACCATTGAAGAGCTGAACATGATTGTCACACAACATCAGCTGGAAATGAGCAGACTGCAAGATCACCTGCGTCTGCTGACCGACAAACTCCGTGCCAGCCAGCCATCAATGATTGCCGATCAGTCGGAAGAAACCCCTCCGCCGCATTATTGATGCTGATTTCAACGTAGCAAAAAGGCGCCCGGGGGCGCCTTTTTCTTTAACTGCTAAACGTGCAACGCGATTAATGACAACCGCAACCGCCGTTTCCGCCGCAACCACCTTTCTTACCGTGATCATGACCGTGGTCGTGATCATGGTCGTGGCCGTGACCACCGCAGCAACCTTCACCATGTTCATGTTCATGATCATGATCGTGGCCGTGTTCGCCGTGAACGTGGCCGTGAGCCAGTTCTTCTTCGGTTGCTTCACGGATAGCGACAACTTCAACGTGGAAGTTCAGATCCTGACCGGCCAGCATGTGGTTTCCGTCAACCACAACGTGGTCACCGTCAACTTCAGTGATTTCAACAGGCACCGGGCCCTGGTCGGTGTCAGCCAGGAAACGCATACCGACTTCCAGCTCATCAACACCCATGAACACGTCTTTAGGCACGCGCTGAACCAGGTTTTCGTCGTAGTTGCCGTAAGCATCGTTCGCACCAACATGCACGTCAAAAACGTCACCAATGGCATGGCCGTCCAGCGCTGTTTCCAGACCGGAGATCAGGGAACCATGGCCGTGCAGGTAATCCAACGGTGCGCTCACCGGAGATTCATCAACCAACACACCGTCTTCTGTACGAACCTGATATGCCACGCTGATGACCAGGTCTTTTGCTACTTTCATGATAACTCCTACCGTTGGAAACTCAATTTGTTGTCTGCGGGCGTTTCGTAACGCACGCAACTTCGCTTAAGGCTAATTCAGTGACGGCCACTTTTCGATGAGATCATCCTGAAAAGCGCGACCGGATAAATTTGGCGAAGAGTGTAGCGGAAATCCGCGTCTCTGTACTAACAGCATAAAAAAACACGAGCCATAACGCTACTTCGGATCGAAAATACCAATCACCTGCTCTTCCGGCCGGAGCTTTTTGCTGACCTGCGCATCCGTCTGACGCTGATGGTGTCCGCACTTCACACACTCCACCACTTCCACCTGATCTTCCTGCCATAAAGCCAGCGTATCCATCGCCTTACATTTCGGACACACCGCGCCAGCGATGAACCGTTTACGCGTTATAGCCATATTACTTCTCCAAAAATTGCCGACATTGCGTCCGGTCAGTTTTCGATCAACAACCGAATTTTTTTTCGCTACCGGACTATTCATCATCGTCCCAGCCATCAAGCTGGCGGCGTTCGTTATGCATTTCGCTCTGGAAGATATCTTCCAGTTCGCGCCGGGCTTCTTTCACACGGGAAATTTGTGCCACATCGCCACGGTTTTGCGGCACCAGTTCGCGCAACATACGCATATCGAGACGGCGAAAATGCTGTTGTGCACGATACGCACTGTGCGGATGCATGCCCAGCGTCACGAGCGCTTTCTTACCTAACTCCAGCGCACTGGAAAACGTCTCGCGGGAAAAATTCACGACGCCCGCCTGCAAAAGCTCATGCGCTTCAACACGTCCGCGGGCACGCGCCAGAATATTCAGATGCGGAAAATGTTGCTGGCATAAATGCACGATCGCCATCGTATCCTCCGGTTCATTGGAGGTAATAACGATTGATTTTGCTTTTTCCGCACCGGATGCTCTGAGGAGTTCCAGTTCGGTCGCATCGCCGTAATACACTTTGTAGCCGTAAGTGCGCATCAGCCCGACGGCGCTGATATCGCGCTCCAGCACCGTAATGCGCATTTTGTTGGCCATCAGCAAACGCCCGATCACCTGTCCGAAACGCCCGAAGCCAACAATAATCACCTGCGGCTCGTCATCCTGCACAAAGTGTTTTTCATCGCTCTCTTCGCCGTCGTTATAACGCTTCACCAGAATCCGGTCGACCCACTGCATCAGCAGCGGCGTGGTCATCATGGATAACGTCACCACCACCAGCAACAACGAAAGTTGCGAGGAAGAAATGACTTTTTGCGCACCCGCCGCTGAGAACAGCACGAAAGCAAATTCCCCGCCCTGACTGAGAACGGCAGAGAATTGCAGCCGGACCGAAGTACGTAAACCAAAAATACGGGACAGCCCGTACAACACGCCGGTTTTAACAGCCACCAGAATAATCACACCCGCCAGCACCAGCAAAATGTGGGTGTAAAGCACGCCCAGATTCAATGCCATACCGACAGAAATAAAGAACAGCCCGAGCAGTAAACCCTTAAACGGCTCGATGGCGATTTCCAGTTCGTGCTGATATTCGCTTTCCGCCAGCAAAATCCCGGCGATAAATGTCCCGAGCGCCATCGAAAAGCCCAGCGTATCCATAAACAATGCCGAACCGAGCACCACCAGCAACGCGGCGGCGGTAAACACTTCCCGCACGCCGGAGGCCACAATCAGCCGGAAAATAGGTCGCAGCAGATAGCGTCCGCCGATCAGCATCCCACCAAACGCCAGGACTTTCAGGCCAATCATTTCCCAGTTATTGCTGCCTTCGGAGCTGCCAGCCAGAATCGGAATCAGGGCCAGTGCCGGGATCACCGCAATATCCTGGAACAGCAGCACGGCGAAACCGAGCTGGCCGCCTTCATTACGCGTCATGCCTTTATCACGCATCAGTTGCAATGCCATCGCCGTCGATGACATCGCCAGCCCGATACCGCCAATCACCGCTGCCTGCCAGGAAAACTTCGTGAGATACAACAGGCCGCCGAGCACCAGCGCGGTCAGGATCACCTGCCCGGCACCAACGCCAAAAATTTGCCGCCGCAGCGCCCATAATTTTCCGGGGTTCAGTTCCAGCCCGATGATAAACATCAGGAAAACCACACCCAGTTCAGAGAAGTGCAGGATTTCATCCACGTCACGGATAAAACCTAAGCCCCACGGACCGATGGCAATGCCAGCCAGCAAATAGCCGAGCACCGCGCCGATACCTAAACGTTGCGCCAGCGGCACCGCGACCACCGCAGCGAATAAAAACAGCAGGATTGCCGTAGGTATATTTGAAACATCCATCAGACGATCCCTCCGTGCGGTAACGGGGATCGCAGCCATTCACCGTAGGCTTCAGCGTGGCTTTGCAACACATCAGGTTTCTGACGTCGTGCCCAGTAAATAATGATTGGCGTCATCCAGTGCATATGACACATCGCCGAAGTCAGTTCAAACGGGCGCATAATGTCAGACATCGGATAGCGGTTATAACCGCCTGCACGGTATGCGCCTTCCGGCTCACCGGTGGTGACGACCGAACGCCAGTATTTGCCGTTAAGTGCATTCCCGCCAGCACCGCTGGCAAACCCCCGCGCCAGCACGCGATCCATCCATTCTTTCAATAATGCCGGGCAGCTATAAGTATAAAGAGGGTGCTGGAAGACGATCACTTTGTGTTCGCGCAGCAACTGTTGTTCACGGTGGATATCAATAAAAAAATCAGGATAGTGGGCGTATAAATCATGCACGGTGACATGTTCAAGCTGCTGTGCCTGCTGTAACAAAACGCGGTTGGCGACTGAATCGGGTGATTCCGGGTGGGCGTAAAGCAGCAAAACCTTTGGTGGCTGCGACATCAATACCTCCAAAGCGTCGTCAGGGTGCGGTTTTTCCGTTACCATGCTTCGCAAAGACAAAATGGGACGCGATACGTCTTGTTTAAATCATTATCATGACAATTTAACATACTCTCAACACGGCGCTTTATGATTGTTTTCTCCTCCTTACAAATCCGACGCGGCACTAACGTGCTGCTGGACAACGCGTCTGCGACCATCAATCCCGGCCAGAAAGTCGGGCTGGTGGGCAAAAATGGCTGCGGTAAATCCACCCTGATTTCACTGCTTAAAGGTGAAATGAGCGCCGACGCAGGCAACCTGACTTTTCCGTCCAACTGGGCACTGGCCTGGGTCAATCAGGAAACACCGGCTCTGGACGAGCCTGCAATAGAGTATGTTATCGACGGTGACCGCGAATTCCGTCAGTTGGAAGCACAATTACAGCACGCCAACGACCGCGATGACGGCCACGCCATCGCCACGCTGCACGGTAAACTTGATGCAATTAACGCCTGGACCATTCCGGCGCGTGCGGCGAGCCTGCTCAGCGGGTTGGGATTTACGCAGAATCAGTTACAGCAGCCGGTCAAATCCTTCTCCGGCGGCTGGCGCATGCGTCTCAACCTTGCGCAGGCGCTGATTTGTCGTTCCGATTTACTGCTGCTTGACGAACCGACCAACCACCTGGATTTAGACGCGGTGATCTGGCTTGAAAAGTGGCTGAAAAGCTACACCGGCACGCTGGTGCTGATTTCTCATGACCGTGATTTTCTGGATCCTATTGTCGATAAAATACTGCATATCGAACAGCAGACGCTGAACGAATACACCGGTAACTACTCGTCTTTCGAACGCCAGCGTGCGACCAAACTGTCGCAACAGCAGGCTTTGTTTGAAAGTCAGCAGGAAAAAGTGGCGCATCTGCAAAGTTATATCGATCGTTTCCGGGCGCAGGCGACCAAAGCCAAACAGGCGCAGAGCCGTATTAAAATGCTGGAGCGCATGGAGCTGATAGCCCCGGCGCACGTAGACAATCCTTTTCATTTTAGCTTCCGCTCACCGGAAAGCTTGCCCGATCCGCTGCTGCGGATGGAAAAGGTCAGCGCCGGTTATGGCGACACCACGATTCTGGAGTCGATCAAACTGAATCTGGTGCCGGGTTCACGTATCGGTTTACTCGGCCGTAACGGTGCAGGTAAATCGACGCTTATCAAACTGCTGGCCGGAACCATGCCGCCGCTTCACGGGGACATTGGGCTGGCGAAAGGCGTCAAACTCGGTTATTTCGCTCAGCATCAGCTGGAGTTCCTGCGCGCAGAAGATTCGCCGCTGCAACATCTGGTGCGTCTGGCGAATAAAGAAACCGAACAGCAATTGCGCGATTATCTCGGCGGATTTGGTTTCCACGGCGATAAAGTGACGGATCCTACCGGGCGGTTCTCCGGCGGTGAAAAAGCGCGCCTGGTGCTGGCGCTGATTGTCTGGCAGCGCCCTAACCTGCTGCTGCTTGATGAACCGACCAACCACCTGGATCTCGACATGCGTCAGGCACTGACCGAAGCGCTGATCGACTTTGAGGGTGCGATGGTTGTCGTGTCGCATGACCGCCACTTATTGCGTTCCACTACTGACGATTTGTATCTGGTACACGGCGGCAAAGTGGAACAGTTCGACGGCGATCTGGAAGATTATCAGCAATGGCTGGTGGACATTCAGCGTCAGGAAAGCCAGCAGGATGCACCGGCTAAAGACGGCGGCGTTAACAGTGCGCAATCGCGTAAAGATCAGAAACGTCGCGAAGCCGATTTCCGCAACCAGACTCAGCCACTGCGCAAGCAAATCACCAGGCTGGAAGCACAGATGGAGAAACTGGGTACCGAACTGGCAGCAATTGAAGCCCGTCTGGCCGACTCCGCCATTTATGACATCAGCCGTAAGGCCGATCTCACGGAGTGTCTGCAACAGCAGACCAAAGTGAAAGGTGCGCTGGAAGAGACTGAAATGACCTGGCTCGATGCCCAGGAACAACTGGAAGAAATGTCTAAAACTTTTGATATCGACAGCTGATCGTATGCTCACAAACGGGAAAGGAGCCGTGATGGCTCCTTTTTTGTCTGTAAATTAATGCCAGATTAACAGCACACAGGCGGCGGTCAGAATACCCATCGCAATGTTAAAAGTGTACCACGCACGCTTGCTGCGCAGCAGGCGACCAATCACCGTGCCGAAGCCAAGCCAGATAATGCCCGATACCAGGTTCACCAGGAACATCCCAAGGCTGATACCGGCAATCGAAGGATTATAGGCGGCGCCCGCCAGACTGAAGCTCGCGACCGCACCCAGTCCCATCAGCCAGGCTTTCGGATTAAGAAATTGCAGCAACCAGCCCTGATACAAACGGATCGGTTTTGGCGGCGGCGCACCGGTTTCCAGTTTTTCATAGGCAGACGTTGCAATCTTCCACGCCAGCCACAGCAGATACAGGCTACCGGCGATTTTGAGAAACAGGTGTAACGCAGGATAAATCGTGATGAGACCGCCGACACCAAAGGCCACCAGCAGCAAAATACTTTGCATACCAAGCATAATGCCGACCATCAGCCAAAGTGAACGGAAGAACCCAAAGTTAGCGCCAGACGTGGTGAGTAACATATTGTTCGGGCCGGGGGTAATGGCGGCGACCCATAAAAATCCAAGCATCGATAAAAATAAACCAGGTTCCATTTAATTTGGGTTCTCCGACCCGAAAGATGTGCGATAGCATTGAAGCTAACAGCGTGATATTGATCGCACAAGAGCCTCTTAAGAGAAATTTATTCATCTTATGGTTGAAACCTTTCGCCCCTTACGCGGGGCCAGTAATCCGCACCTCCAGACGCTGTTACCGCGACTGATAAGACGGCATGCAACACTTAAACCTCACTGGCAAAGGCTGGATACGCCGGACGGCGATTTTCTGGATTTAGCCTGGAGTGAAGATCCGGCACAGGCGCGACATAAACCTCGCATGATCCTGTTTCACGGCCTGGAAGGCAGCTTTTACAGCCCGTATGCGCACGGCTTATTGCAGGCGTGGAAAGACAAAGGCTGGCTTGGTGTGGTCATGCATTTCCGCGGATGCGGCGGTGAACCTAATAAGCTGCTGCGTATTTATCATTCCGGTGAAACCGAAGATGCCCGCTTTTTCATTCACTGGCTCAATGAGACCTATGGCGAAGTCCCGACCGGCGCGGTAGGTGTGTCACTCGGCGGCAATATGTTGACATGTTATCTCGGGCAGGAAGGCGAAAATTGTACGCTGAGCGCCGCCGTGGTGGTCTCCGCACCGCTGATGCTGGAACCTTGCGCTTACCGGCTGGAACGCGGTTCATCACGGATTTATCAGCACTATCTGCTCGGTCAGCTCAAAGGCAATGCCTCGCGTAAGCTGGCAAAATACCCTGGGACATTGCCCGTCACGCTGGCGCAACTGAAAGCCATGCGTCGTCTTCGTGAATTTGACGATGCCATTACCTCAAAAGCGCACGGATTTACCGACGCGCTGGATTATTACCGCCGGTGCAGCGGTCTGCCGTTACTGGCACAGGTCAGAACCCCCCTGCTGATTATCCACGCCAAAGACGATCCGTTTATGACACCCGACGTCATCCCGAAAGCAGAAGATTTACCGGATTGCGTGGAATATCAGTTAACGGAACATGGCGGACATGTCGGCTTTGTGTCCGGCAGCTTACGTAACCCCCAAATGTGGCTGGAACAACGCATTCCGGCCTGGATCGCCCCCTATTTAGAAAATAAGACTAAGGAAAAAACAGAGTGATTATTCCCTGGCAGGAACTGGATCCTGAACTGCTCACCAGCGTGGTGGAATCCTTCGTATTGCGCGAAGGCACCGATTACGGCGAGCAGGAAAGATCGCTGGAACAAAAAGTCGATGACGTGAAACGTCAGCTGAAAAGCGGTGATATTGTACTGGTATGGTCAGAGTTGCATGAAACGCTGAATATTATGCCACGCGGTCAGTTCCGCGCCGGGCAGGAAGAAGTGCCGCAGGACGGGTAGAGCCGCTCGAAAGCAGGTTGTGACAACCTGTCACTTCGCGAATAAATATGGTAACAATAGGCTTAATTATGCGCAGCACGGCACTACATTTTCAACCACAGAAAAGACCGCGTCACGCCAGCCTGTATCCCCTTTCTGGAGAAAAGCATTTATGTCAGCCAAACATCCTGTTATTGCCGTTACCGGTTCGAGCGGTGCAGGCACCACGACCACCAGCGTGGCGTTTCGTAAAATATTTCAACAGCTTGGCTTACGTGCTGCGGAGCTGGAAGGCGACAGTTTTCACCATTTCACCCGTCCTGAAATGGATGCCGCGATCCGTAAGGCACGCGATCTCGGGCGGCACATCAGTTATTTCGGGCCGGAAGCCAATGACTTTGGTTTGCTGGAAAAAAGCTTTATCGAATATGGCAAAACCGGCACCGGCCGTTCACGTAAGTATTTGCATACTTATGACGAAGCGGTTCCCTATAATCAGGTGCCGGGCACGTTTACGCCATGGCAGGCGTTGCCGGAACCAACGGATATCTTATTCTATGAAGGCCTGCACGGCGGTGTAGTGACAGACAAAATTGATGTCGCCGCCCAGGTCGATTTGCTGGTCGGCGTTGTGCCTATCGTTAACCTGGAGTGGATCCAGAAACTGGTGCGCGATACCGGGGAGCGTGGCCATTCACGTGAAGCAGTGATGGATTCCGTCGTGCGTTCGATGGATGATTATATCAGCTACATTACGCCGCAGTTTTCCCGCACCCACATCAACTTCCAGCGTGTGCCGACTATCGACACCTCAAACCCGTTCGCAGCAAAAGCCATTCCGTCACTGGATGAAAGCTTTGTGGTGATCCATTTCCAGGGACTGGACGACATCGATTTCCCCTATCTGCTGGCAATGTTGCAGGGGTCATTTATCTCGCACATCAAAACGCTGGTGGTACCAGGTGGGAAAATGGGGCTGGCGATGGAGCTGATCATGGCGCCACTGGTGCAGCGCCTGATGGAAGGTAAGAAAATCGAGTAAACTTTATTCCGCAGCAATCACTTCAAAGCTGTGGGTGATGGTGGCCGCTTTACCCAACATCAGAGACACTGAACAGTATTTTTCGGCAGACAGGCTGACCGCACGTTCAACAATCTTATCGCTCAGATCCTTACCGGTGACGATAAAATGCAGATTGATATGCGTGAACAGACGCGGCGCTTCTTCGCGGCGTTGTGAAGTCAGCTTCACTTCACAATCACGCACGTCATTACGGCCTTTCTGTAAAATAGATACCACGTCAATTGCACTGCAGCCGCCTGCGGACATCAGTAACATTTCCATCGGGCTTGGGGCTTTATCGCCCGCGTTACCATCCATTGAAATCTGATGACCCGACGCTGACTCACCTAAAAAGGTCAGCCCTTCAACCCATTTGACACGTGCGTGCATGAACTATTCTCCCGGTGAATAAACTTTTAGAAATCTGCTCTCAGAGTACCCTTTAGACCAAAATCTGGCAACGTAACCCGATCGCCATCATGCTGAAGCGAGACAACAGAAGACAGCATCTCAAACCTGTGCTACAAACAAAGCCGAAACATACTTTCCAGTAAATTGCGGTGACGGTTTTTGCGGTTTAAGAACAGAACCCACGGTGTTAACAGCAATAAACAGGCTGTTGCACTCCGACATCCGCTTGCAGCATTTCTGGGGAGTTATATGCTGAAAGGGCGCTTTGGATTTGAAGTGCCATACAGGGAACTCTGAGCCCTGTGATTTTGGGCAGCGATAACAACAGAGGATAATAGCTAATGGTTCTCGGCAAGCCACAAACAGACCCGACTCTTGAATGGTTCCTGTCTCACTGTCATATACATAAGTATCCTTCTAAAAGTACGCTGATTCACCAGGGTGAAAAAGCCGAAACGCTTTACTACATCGTGAAAGGGTCAGTTGCTGTCCTGATTAAAGATGAAGAAGGCAAGGAAATGATACTGTCCTACCTTAACCAAGGTGACTTCATCGGTGAGCTGGGACTCTTCGAAGAAGGTCAGGAACGTAGTGCCTGGGTACGTGCTAAAACTGCCTGTGAAGTGGCTGAAATTTCGTATAAAAAGTTCCGCCAGCTGATTCAGGTTAACCCGGATATTCTGATGCGTCTCTCCGCGCAGATGGCCAACCGTCTGCAAGTGACGTCAGAGAAAGTCGGCAACCTTGCCTTCCTCGACGTAACCGGTCGTATCGCTCAAACGTTGCTCAACCTGGCTAAACAGCCTGATGCAATGACCCATCCGGACGGGATGCAAATCAAGATTACCCGTCAGGAAATTGGCCAAATCGTCGGTTGTTCACGTGAAACAGTCGGACGAATCCTCAAAATGCTGGAAGATCAGAGCCTGATCTCCGCACACGGGAAAACGATTGTCGTTTACGGCACACGTTAATCCCTCGAAAATTGGCGCGGCAGAATACTGTCGCGCCTTTTTTATGGGCTAAGCTTTACCCATGACGTTATGGCGAAAACTGTTTTACCATCCTGAAGTGAATTACGCGCTGCGCCAGACGCTGGTGTTGTGCCTGCCTGTTGGCATTTGCTGGCTGTTTGGCAACTTGCAAATGGGTCTGCTGTTTTCCCTCTGCCCGGCCTGCTGTAACATCGCCGGTCTGGATACCCCGCACAAACGCTTTTTCAAACGTCTGATCGTCGGCGGTTCACTGTTTGCCGTGAGCAGCATTCTGCTGCAACTGATGCTGGAAAACTGGCACGTTCCGCTGCCGCTGATCATGCTATCACTGGCGTTATTGCTCGGCGTTACCGGTGAAATCAGCCCGTTACATGCGCGCCTGTTACCCGGCGCGCTGGTAGCCACTATTTTCACACTGAGTATGGTCGGCGTGCGCCCGATGTGGCAGGCACCGGTGCTGTTCGCAGCAGGCACAGCCTGGTACGGGGTGTTTAACTGGGTGTGGTTTCGTATTTCGCAAGAACAGCCTATGCGCGAAACGCTCAGCCAGCTTTATCTGCAACTCGCGGATTATTTCGAGGCCAAGTACAGTCTGCTGACGCAACATACCGATCCCGAGACGGCGTTGCCGCCATTACTTACCCGTCAGCAGCAGGTTATCGATCTGATTGCCCTGCTTTATCAGCAATTACACATGCTGCCACAACACGGACATCATCATCACCATAAGCGACTGTTTCAGCTTTTTCAGGTTGCTCTCGATTTGCAGGAGCACATTACCGTCAGCCTGCATCAGCCGGAGGAAGTACAGAAACTGGTTGAGGAAAGCCATGCAGAAGCGGTAATCCGCCGCAATGCGCAGGTGATTTCCACCCGTCTTCGGGTGATTGCCGGCGATATTCTTTATCACCGTTTATCTGAGCGCTTTACCATGGCCAATGAGCTGGCTGCGCTGGAGAAAATCGCCGCGCGTAACCCGGACAATCCGGTTGGCCAGTTTTGTTATTACCATTTCAGCCGCATTGCACGCCTGCTGCGGACCCAGCGCCCGTTATACCGGCGCGATCTGATGAGCACCCAGCCACGTCTGCCCTTCTGGACTGCGCTAAAAAGCTATCTTTCTTTCAAATCCGTGGCACTGCGTAATGCCGCGCGTCTGGGCATTATTTTAGCGATTGGCAGCAGCCTGGGGCTGTTCTTCAATTTGCCCAAACCGTACTGGATTTTGCTGACTATCATGCTGGTCAGCCAGAACGGCTATAACGCCACGCGGGTCAGGATCCAGCACCGTGCGCTCGGTACGCTGGCCGGTTTGCTGATTGCTTCAGGATTGTTAAAACTGGCGCTACCGGAAAGCACCACGCTGCTGTGCATGCTGCTGATCACCTTGTTGTCCTATACGGTTTTACGCAAAAATTACGGGCTGGCGATGGTCGGCATGACGGTGACGGCAGTGTATACCCTGCAACTACTGGCGATGAACGGTGTGCATTTTCTGATACCACGACTGGTCGATACGCTGCTCGGCTGTGCGCTGGCCTTCGGTGGCACCCTCTGGCTATGGCCGCAATGGCAAAGCGGTTTGCTGCGCCAGAACGCGCATCAGGCGCTGGAAACGTATCAGGACGCTATCCGTCTGCTGCTTGAGGAAAACCCCGACACCGCAAAACTGGCGTATACCCGTATGCGGGTCAATCAGGCGCACAATAAGCTGTTCACTTCTTTAAACCAGGCGATGCAGGAGCCCGGCTTTAACTCGCATTATCTGGCAGACATGCGGTTATGGGTGACACACAGCCAGTTTGTGGTCGAACATATCAACGCGATGACAATCCTCGCACGCGAACATTATATGTTGCCGGAAAAACTGGCGACGGAATATTTGCAGACCTGCGAAATCGCACTGCAAAGCTGCCAGCAACGACTGCTCTATGACGGGCCGGGCAGCGAGAATAATCTGTTTAATGCGCCGGAACTTCATCCGGATATGCCGCTGACCGAAATGGAACGCCACCTGCGGCGCGTGATTTCACATCTCAGCGTAATGCATACGATCTCGTCACTGGCGTGGAAGCAACGACCACATCATGGGATCTGGCTGACGCGGCGGGCGTGAAGGGGGAGACCCCTTTCAAATCCCCCTTTTTACTGGCTTGCAGCCAGACTGCTTTTTGAAATGGAGAAACTTTCGGCTTTTCAATTGCCGTGATCGCTTAACTCACCGCGCCGAAACCGACCAAGAGGGCTCGTCATAGCCCTCTTGGTC
>NZ_JAFMOT010000142.1:0-19786 GCF_019049695.1 Rahnella perminowiae | reverse complement strand
GGTTTTGCCATCGGGGAAAAATACAGGGTGTGCAGATGAAAACATTAGGGCTGATTGGTGGCATGAGCTGGGAATCCACCGTACCGTATTACCGCATGATTAACGAGCAGGTAAAGCAGCAACTGGGCGGATTACATTCGGCCAAACTGTTCATTTACAGCGTCGATTTTTACGATATCGAAAAGCTGCAAATGGCCGGTGACTGGCAGCAGGCAGGCGAAATTCTCGGTAATGCCGCGCATTCACTGGCGCGCGCAGGTGCGCAATTTATTGTCGTATGTACTAACACCATGCATAAAGTGGCGGATGATATCGAACGTATCGGCGGCCTGCCGCTGCTGCATATCGCCGATGCGACGGCAGAAAAAATCGCAGGGCAGGGGCTGCGTAAAATCGGCCTGCTGGGTACGCGCTTTACCATGGAACAGGATTTCTACCGCGGGCGTTTGCAGGAAAAACATCAGATTGACGTGGTGACGCCGGATGAAGCTGACCGTGCGATTGTCCATCGCATCATTTATGAAGAGCTGTGCCTGGGCGTTATCAGGGATGATTCCCGCGAAGAATATCGGCGGATTATTGGCAAATTAGAACAGCAGGGCGTGGAAGGTATTATTCTCGGATGCACCGAAATTACCCTGCTGGTGGGCGAGGAAGACGCGAGCGTACCTGTTTTTGACACCACTGCCATTCATGCGCTGGCGGCAGCGGAGTTTGCATTAAAGCAGGATTAATCTTCTTCCGGGGCCTGACGTACAAGCCGCTGTTTTGCCACCTGCATCAGCGGCTTCCCGGCCAGCATTAACCAGGCTGGCAGCATCACGATACACAACAACGGCAGCAGCTTCAGCCCCGGAACCACGGCGGCAGCCATAAACAGGCTAAGCCAGCCGTCGCGTGTCACCACCAGTACCATACCCATCACGGCGCATGAAACAGTCACCGCCGCTGGCACATCCGGCGCGTACTGATGCAGCATCAGGCCAAGCGATACCCCGACAAACACCGCCGGGAAAATACGTCCGCCACGAAAACCACAGGCCGCCGCCACCACCAACGCCGCCAGTTTGGTCAGGGTGATCGCCAGCAATGGCCCCATCTCAAACAGCGCATTGGAATGCGCCAGCTCTTTCATTTCATCCAGCCCTTTAAACAGGGTAATTTCTCCGCCAATCAGTGCCAGTAACCCCAGCACAAACCCGCCAATACCCAGCCGCAATATCGGATTATGAATACTGTTAAACATCCGGTGCACATGCGGGAACAGCCAGACAGCAATCATCCCCAGTGCGATAGCAATCAGCACCACCACTGAGCCGCTGAAAATATCCATCAGGCTGGCGGCGTCATACGACGGAATACTGAGCGAAAAATCGGGCTGGAAAAATTGTTCGGTGGTGATGGCACCTGCACCTGCTGCGAGTAATGGCGCAAAAAGGCGATCCCATAACTGCACATCTTTGTTACCGCCGAGGGTTTGCGAAAAAATCAGCGCGGCCGCCACTGGCGTGCCAAACAACGCGCCGACAGTCCCGGCTGCCGCCAGGATCACCCAGTCAGTCGTCGGTACCCGGGGTAATAAGCGCGAGCCTAATGCCGCCACCAGCGCAATATTAATCACCGTGATCGGATGTTCCGGCCCCAGACTGACGCCGCCTGCCAGTCCGACCATCAGCGCCAGCGCAAGACCCGGCAAAGCATTGATCGCCACCGGTGCCCCAATCAGCGACTCCGTAGCAGGATCCGGCCCGGCGTGGCCTGGCATATACTTTATGATGGCACCGACGCCAATGCCGGTCAGTGTCAGCATAAACAGCGTCCAACTGGCGGATTGAGTATTGATATTGAGCACGGCGGGAATGTTCTCCCACAGCAGATTCTGCAGCGCGCCAGAAATCATCATGACGAACACCAGCACCAGGCTGGACATCACACCAATAATGATCGCGGGCAGGGCAAAAGCTAACATGACTCTGGCGCGGGGATGGAACATGCACGTATTTCCTTATTTATAATTTCGTTTGCTCTGATAGCTTAGATGAATCCCGGCAAAGTCAGTTTGCGGGCTGTCGACATAATTTTGTGTAGCATGCTGCATAAATGTGGGTTGTTTCAAAACTGCATTGCAGCGTATAGCAATTACCGCTATTTTGCCCACACGAATTTGGCGCGGATGCGCAGCATAATGAATTTACTTTTGCGGAGAATAACATGACCAAATACTCCCTGGTGGGCGATGTCGGGGGCACTAACTGCCGCCTGGCGCTTTGCGCTTTGGACAGCGGTGAGATTTCGCAGTCGAAGACTTTTTCCGGGCTGGATTACGACAGTCTGGAAGCCGTCGTTCGTGAGTACCTCGCGCAGCAGCATCAGGAGGTTGAGGATGCATGCATCGCTATCGCTTGTCCGATAACCGGCGACTGGGTGGCGATGACCAACCATACGTGGGCCTTTTCCATTGCCGAAATGAAGAAAAATCTTGGACTGCAACATCTGGAAGTGATCAATGATTTCACTGCCGTTTCTATGGCAATCCCGATGCTGAAAGAAGATGACCTGTTGCAGTTTGGCGGTAAAAAAGCACAGGACGGCAAACCGGCAGTGATTTACGGAGCCGGCACGGGGTTGGGCGTCGCACACTTAATTCATGCCAACAACCAATGGCTGAGCCTGCCGGGCGAAGGCGGCCACGTTGATTTTGCGCCAAACAGCGAAGAAGAAGACATTATTCTTGAGCAGTTGCGTACCGAAATGGGGCACGTTTCTGCTGAGCGTATTCTCTCCGGTCCGGGACTGGTGAATCTTTACCGTGCCATCGTCAAATCAGATAATCGTGTGCCGGAAAACTTCAGACCGAAAGACGTGACGGAGCTGGCTCTGGCGGATGAAAATCTGGATTGCCGCCGCGCACTGTCACTGTTTTGCGTGATCATGGGACGTTTTGGCGGCAACCTGGCACTCAACATGGGCACCTTCGGCGGCGTGTACATTGCAGGTGGCATCGTTCCGCGCTTCCTGGAATTCTTCAAAGCCTCAGGCTTCCGCGCCGCGTTTGAAGACAAAGGGCGTTTTAAAGATTACCTGATGGATATTCCGGTATTCCTGATCACCCACGATCAGCCGGGGCTGTTAGGTGCAGGGGCTTATCTGCGTCAGTCGATTGGTATGACGATCTAAAACTGCCCCTGAGAAGGTAACTCGATCGGCTCCTCCCCTGCGAAGGGGAGGAGCAAGGAACCCCTCCCGAGATTTAGCATGAAGTCGCACTCAAGTTCATCTTGCCCATCATGATTTTTTTCTGACTTTAATTCCCGCGATAAGTCGAGAAACCGTAAGGACTGACAAGCAGAGGGATGTGATAGTGAGGCACTGAGCCATCTGCTTTAAAAATAACAGGGATTTCCGGGAAAAATGAAGCGGTATGATGTTTTTCAAACCATTCGCCAGTTTTAAACGTTACCCGATAATTACCTTTCTCCATCACACTTTCATTGGGATACAGCGCCGGAATTCGTCCCTGCTCATTGGTCACTCCACTGCTCAGCTGCACCCATTTGTTACCTTCCTGCTCCTCGAGCGATACGCTTACCCCCTGTGATGGCAGCCCGTTTTGCAGGTTCAGAACGTGGACGCTAAGAGGGTTTGCTGCAAAGGCGGATGTCAGACACAGCGCATTGATAATACCGGCGAGTAATAATTTCTTTTTAAACATATGTTCGTCCTTTTGAACTCAATGTTATTTGTTAATAACGCAGAATATCTGGCAGAGGTATATTTAGGTTTTCCACATCACAGACGTGAGAAAGTGCGAAATATCCTCTGTCTTGACGAAACAAAGTCTACTTTTTACTGGCTAACCTGAGGATGACGGGTTAATGACATTTTTGTAATAATTCAGAGCCGGACGCCAAAAGATAACGCCCTCCGCCTCAAAACCCGTCAGATCCCCATCAAAACCGCATTAATTGCCTGAATTCTTTCACTTTGCTCCGGCTCACCGGCACTTCAAAATCCAGATCACTTAACCGCAAAATATAGGTGTTGTTAAACCACGGCACGATCTCGCGGATTTTCGACAGATTCACGCAATATGAACGGTGACAGCGAAAGAAATACTCCTCCGGCAGGCGGTTGCATAATTCAGTGATGTTCATTGGCATCGTGAATTCTTCTTTGCGGGTATAAACCTGTGTCACCTTTTCCTGCGCGGCGGCGTAATAAATATCGTTAATATCGGTAACGATAATACGCTCATCTTTAATCAGATTGATGCTGTGACTGACCCGCAGGGGGTTGCCCGTGGCCGGTGCAGTACCTTCCTGTTTATCACCGGGCTCCTTCGCAGCCAGCTCTTTATCCCGACGAAAATGTGACTCCAGCTTTTGCAGCATGGTGACAATGCGCGACTCATGATAAGGCTTAAGAATGTAATCAAACGCCTCAATTTCAAACGCTTCTGCGGCATGCTCCTTATAGGCGGTGATAAACACGATATACGGCTTGTGCGCAAACTTACTGATGTTTTGCGCCAGCAATACGCCATCGAGGGAAGGGATGCTGATATCAAGAAAAATCGCGTCCACTTCATGCGATTGCAGGTATTTAAGCACGTCCAGCCCGTCATCAAAAACTGCTTCAATGCTGATGCTGCTGTGGGTATTAATCAGATAACTCAGCTCTTCCTGAGCCGGTACTTCATCTTCGACGATAATAGCGTTCACGGAATTATCCCCCGGTGCGATGGCCCGAAATGCGGGCGGGTAAAACTAAAAAGCGTTTCTGCGGGTCAGGCGATTTTGCTCTCTGAGGCTGCCGTGACCTGGGGTTGCGTATGCGTAATCACAAACGAAATATCCGTGCCGGGTTCAAGACGGCGGATAGTCAGGCCCTGACCATACAATAATGAAACGCGGTGATGTACATTCAGCAGGCCAATTTTATTGCCGGGCATTTCATTGCGTGCCACGCGGTCAATCGTTTCCTGATTAATACCATGGCCGGTATCTTTTATTGATACCCTGATGCCGTCAGCCTGATGCTTCACTGAAATGACCACCACGCCTTTTCCGCTGCATTTCTGGATGCCGTGCACAATAGCGTTCTCTACCAGCGGCTGGATCAGCAGGCTCGGAATTTTCACCGAAATGTCATCATCAATGTCATAAATCACCGTCAGCTTGCTGCCGAACCGCGCCTGCTCAATGGCGATGTAATCCTGCACCTGATGCAATTCTTTGCGCAGATCAATCAGCTCATCGTTCAGTTCCAGGTTATAACGCAGATAGCGGGAAAGATTGATGATCAGCTGGCGCGCCACGTCAGGGCGGGCACGGATAGATGATGAAATCGCGTTCAGCGCGTTAAACAGAAAATGGGGATTTATCTTGCTCTGCAACGCCCGCATTTCCGCTTTATTGGCCATCTCGCGTAACTGCTCGGTGCGTGATACTTCCATCTGTGTCGACATAATCTGCGACAACCCGATCGCCATCACTTTCAGCGAATAAGTGATGCGGTGCGGGTCACAATAATAGATTTTCAGCGAGCCGGTGACTTCACCTTTTTCCCAGAGAGGAATGATAATCAGCGAGTGTATCTGTGGCGTACGGTGCATTTCGTCGTTGTTTTTCACCGTAATTTCACCGCTTTCCAGCGTCGCTTTGGTCATCTCACTCAGCGTTTCATGGCCGATATTGTATTCTTCTGCGCCCACGCCGACGTACGCCAGTATGTTTTTGGTGTCGGTTATCGCCACCGCATCAGCATCGATATCATCGCGAATAATACTGCAAATACTGGCTAACGATCCGGCGTTGATATTTCTGCCTTCTATGTTACGAAAATAGGGCAGGGTTTTATTGGCGATATCCAGCGCCAGCCGCGCCTGTCGTGCGGCGATCACCTCTTTTTCATCCTCGACACTTTGCACCAGCAACACAATCAGGCCGATGGAACTGGCACCGAGGATCAGCGGTGCGGCGATATTCATGACGATATCCAGCCCGAGCGAAAACGGTCGCGCCATCAGCAAAATCAGGATCATGGTCAGCGTTTCGCACAGCATGCCGCCCAGAATACCGACTTTCCAGTGCAGCGATTTTTTGACTTTTTTATTGATATAACCGGAGAGGAAACCTGCGGTAATACTGGTAATCAGACACGGAACAGACGTCGGCCCGTGGATGTCGATCAGGAAACGGTGGGTGCCGGAAATCAGGCCGGTAATGATCCCGACCCAGGGCCCGAACAGGATCCCGCCCGACATGATCGCGATCGTACGTACGTTGATCAGTGAACCTTCGACGTTGATGCCTGAGAGCGTACCGAAAATAGCGAACAGTGAGAAAATGGCGGTAACCGCAGTCAGTTCCAGCGGTGTATGGTTTTCATTTTCTTTATGCAGCAATTTGCGGAACAGCGGAGTTCGCGTGAGGAAGAACAAACAGATAAGCATCAGCGCCGCACGGTCGAAGACCGCCAGCAGCATATCGAACATGTGAGGCATGGCAGATTAGACTCTTTGCACGATTGAAAGATAAGCGTGCCAAATGGATTCAGCGGTTATTATATGTAAAAGGTCAGACTTTCACCATCGGCAGACACAGGAGCACATTCCGACATGATTTCGTTATCTACGCCGCGGCTGATCATGCAGCCTCTCCAGGCTGATGACTGGGCATTTTTCTTGCGGCTGTATCAGACCCCGGAGGTCATGCGTTTTATCGGCGATATTGAAACCCACGCGCAGGTTCATCGCCGTTTTGAACAACGTCTGGGTCACTGGGATCGCGACAGTGATTTCTGGCTGTGCCTGCTGATGCGTGAAAGAGAAACCGGCGCAGCAGTGGGGCTGACCGGATTTTTCCCGGACTGGCGGCCGTATAAACAGGGTGAAGTCGGATTCATTCTGGCACCTGAACATCAGCGTAAGGGGTATGCCGTGGAATCCCTGCGTGAAGTGCTGAACTTTGCGTTTGACCAGTGTGGTTTTCATCGTTTGCAGGCTAACGTGCTGGAAGGCAACGACGCATCGCGCCGTGTGCTGGAAAAATGCGGATTCCGGATGGAAGGGCGTTTGCGGGACAGCTACCGGATCGGTGATGAGTGGAAAAACGACTGGCTGCTGGGGCTGCTGGCCACCGATCCACGTCCACAGTGAAAAAAAGATGCCCGGTATCTCGACAGCCATTTTCCTCTGCGTTATGTTCGTTGTAGGCCGTTACACGGCCAGCGTCGCTCGGACGGTCCGGGCGCTTACGTATCCCAGAGGAAATTATGGCTGATTCCAGTTCACCCCGTCGTTTTTCACGTATTGATCGTCTTCCCCCTTATGTTTTCAACATTACCGCTGAACTGAAAATGGCCGCACGCCATCGTGGCGAAGACATTATCGATTTCAGTATGGGCAATCCCGACGGCCCGACACCGCCGCACATTGTGGAAAAGCTGGTGCAGGTTGCGCAGCGCGAGGATACCCACGGTTACTCGACCTCACGCGGCATTCCGCGTCTGCGTCGTGCCATTTCCCGCTGGTATGCCGATCGCTATCAGGTGGAAATCGATCCTGAGAGCGAAGCTATTGTCACCATCGGTTCGAAAGAAGGGCTGGCGCATCTCATGCTGGCAACGCTCGATCATGGCGACACCGTACTGGTGCCCAACCCAAGTTATCCGATCCACATTTATGGTGCCGTGATTGCCGGTGCGCAGGTGCGCTCCGTGCCACTGGCCGAAGGCGTGGATTTCTTTGCTGAGCTGGAAAAAGCCATTCGTGAAACTATTCCGCGCCCGAAAATGATGATCCTCGGTTTCCCGTCCAACCCGACGGCGCAATGTGTGGAGCTGGATTTCTTCGAGCGTGTGGTGGCACTGGCTAAACAATACAACGTGCTGGTGATCCACGATCTGGCCTATGCGGATATCGTCTACGACGGCTGGAAAGCGCCGTCAATTATGCAGGTGCCGGGCGCAAAAGACATTGCGGTGGAATTCTTCACGCTGTCGAAAAGTTACAACATGGCGGGCTGGCGTATCGGTTTTATGGTCGGTAATCCTGAACTGGTCAGCGCGCTGGCACGCATCAAAAGTTACCATGATTATGGCACTTTCACGCCGTTGCAGGTGGCGGCCATCGCCGCGCTGGAAGGCGATCAGCAATGTGTGAAAGACATTGCTGAACAATACCGTCAGCGCCGTAATGTGCTGGTACGAGGTCTGCATGAAGCGGGCTGGATGGTGGAAAATCCGAAAGCATCAATGTACGTCTGGGCAAAAATCCCGCCTGCTTATGCGCATTTAGGATCGCTGGAATTTGCCAAACGATTGCTGGCCGACGCAAAAGTGTGTGTGTCACCGGGGATCGGTTTCGGGGATTACGGCGATACGCATGTCCGTTTCGCCCTGATCGAAAATCAGGACCGGATCCGTCAGGCCGTGCGCGGCATCAAAGCGATGTTCCGTGCCGACGGTTTGCTGCCACCGAAAAAAACGGTGGGTGAACCGCCCGTGGAACAGGATCCGACGGTCACTGCCTGAGGCGCATTTGAACAAAAGCCGGGCGACGCCCGGCTTTTTTATGACATCAGCCTAACTTCTTTATTATCCAGGTCATATTTATCCGGGAATTCTGCGTTATTCTTCGTCGTGGTTGTAGTGAATGACCCGGCGTTTACCGTCAATCTGCACATCACTCCATTTACGCTGCATCGGTTTTACCTCACCGTTGCGCAGGGCGGTAATCAGTGCAGATTTATCTTTTTCTTCATACAGATAAAGTTCTCCCGCCTGGGTCCATTTCCCGGCCTGTCTGGCGTAAATGCGACAATTAACGGAAGGTGCATCCAGCGTATTACAGAGAAAAACCTCTTTCTGCCGGTCATTGTTTAAATCCAGCGTATTGACGATACACGCACCCTGAAGGCTGAGGCAATCGCGCAGTGTATTGCGGAACTCCTCCAGCAGCGGCAGGTTTTTCCACCATGCGTCATCGGGGGATGTCGCACCTTTCGCCAGCTGAATCCGTTTTTTCGCCTCTTCCACACGATAATTTTTCGCCAGTTCGGCTGCATTTTTATCGTTGTAGGAACCCCAGCGTGATGTCTGTGCCATCATATTTTTCACTGCGGTCAGCAGGCGCGGATCGGCAGTGAATGCGGGGTGCTGTTGCAGCGCTGCCAGCGCGTCGTTACCCCGCCGACCGGTGTCAAAACGCAGCCATTTCAGATCAACATCCTTCGCCTGTATCTTGCCCTTGTCGAGGCGTGCAATCTGGTTGTTCACGCTGATGCGGTAAGGATCGAGCAGCGGGCTGTTGGCGGCAATCACCAGTATCACCACCAGCACCGACAGCGGTTTATTGAGCTGGGTGATGCGTGGCAGCCAGCCGGGGTGCTTATCGATAACCGATAAGCTGTAGCAAAGCGATGCGAGCAGCGTAATGACGATCAGCAGCACCGCCCGCAGACGTTCCGGTGTCCAGCCGTGTTGCGAAACGCGCAAGCCGGTGGCGTAGAGCGCCAGTATGGCATACAACGGCAGCAACAAAATCGCCGCATTCACCAGCAGGCGGATAGCGCGCGGATAGGGTTTGACCTCGCTGTCAGTTTCACGCACGACATTGACCAGCAACAGAATACTCAGCGCCATGGTGGTCAGCAGGCTCGCTGCAGACCAGGCTTGCGACAGCGTTGACAAGCCGGTGAAGGGCAGGGCAAACAGGAAAATCAGCGCGACAAACGCCATCAGCGGCAATAAGCCTTTCAGGATGAAACGGATGATGTGGCGGGTGGTATTGATGAGCGCCGGCTGCGTTCGGCAGATGACGATACTGGCCCCTAACAGCAGCCCGTAAACCAGATACATAAACAGCGGCGTTTCAAAAAATAATTCATGGAGATATTCGATGCCGACCAGCCGGAACAGCGCCGCGCACAGAGCCATCACGCCCACTGCCAGCAGCATCAGCAGGAACGTAAGCATGGCCGACAGCGTGTTCTGGCTGTAACACGCAGAAAGACTGGCATAGCGGTAACGGTTTGCCGCCGGGAAAGTTTGTACCTGCAGCCACGGCAAAATGAAGTAGACCAGCAGCGCCAGAGACAAATTAAATGACACCAGCACTGAATCCGCCGATGTCTCCGCTATATTACTTTTTACCCAGGTGGCCATACCGGCCAGCAGCAGCGCCAGCAGGGCCACTGAGGCCCATAACCGGCGGTCATTCAGGTGAACGACGGACAATGAAATCAGCACCGGTAATGTAAATGCCATAGTCTGGCCGTAAATATTGTGAGAGAAACCGGCAAATCTTGCTGCAATGTGGTCTGAGAAAAAGAAGTACAGCAATAATCCCTGAAGCAGGCAGAGGGTAATGATTAACCCGCGGCCGGGTGTAGGCAGGTGTGGCATCGGGCGACCTGTCTGATTGAACTGAGGCATCCGTGGCTCTCCGGAAAAAATAATGTAAGGGGAAGTAATATAAAAACTCCCGCCAGTGTAGAGAATTCCCGCCCGCTGTGCAGAAAACTCTTCATCAGGCAGAAACGGTGGTTTTGTGAGCACTGCCGCTTCACTGGCAAAATCAGCTGTAGTCACTAGGCTTATGTATTAAATGGAGAATTCCGAGGTGAAAATGGCAGAACACGAACTGAAAGAAAAACGCATTGAAATTGTTAGAAATTTCTACGCCAAACTGGATCAGGCAGATGCGTCATTGCTGGATCTCTTTGCTGAAGATGTGGTGCTGTTTTTTCCAAAATTTGGCACTGCACAGGGAAAAACTTCGCTGGGGGAACTCGGTAAACGCTTCGCGCTTGAAATCGATAAGATCCAACACATTCAGGACGCGTTCCGTTTTCTGAGTGACGGAGATGCCATTGTGCTGGAAGGGCAGATGCGTGGCGTGATGCAAAACGGTGACCGCTGGCCGACGTCGGAGGCCGGCAGCCATCATTTCTGCACGGTCTTTGTTTTTGAAGATTTGCTGATTAAACGGCTGAGTATTTATCTCGATCCTGATTTTAATCTAGAGGATAAGAAGCGAGTGAATAATTATCGTCAGGCGGTGAAAACTGAGGAAAACAAAACCTGAGATCACCGGATAAAAAAAGAAGGGAAACCGTTTCAACCCACGGTTTCCCTTCGCCAACTGCCGGTTATCAGGATTCGGCAGGGACAATATTGTTCTTGTAGCGTTGCAGAATCGGTGAGTTGATGTCCGACGGTTTCTGCAACTGCCACAGGTTACGTTCGATGCCGTCATTCACCAGATAAATCACCCCGGATTCAATCGCCGACATCAGGCACAACATAACTGGCTCATTGGTGGTGTAACCCAGCTCACCTTCCAGTAACCGCTGATAGTCGATAAAGCGGAACACCCCGGCCTGCACTTCATACGACAAAATCGTCTTGCTGGTATTCACGGACGATAAAACTTCTCCGGTATTGACGTCGACAGCACGCAGGTTCACCGCTATCTGGTCCAGCTGGTATTGTGTGCTGGCTCCGATACCGAAGTATCGCGCCCCCGCACCGCCTGATTTCACATTACTTTCGTAACCGATTATCGAGCCTTCAATCAGGATATTCGCCGCGACCAGCGAGGAAAGCGGCCGCTGATTATTGATGGCGACGCTGCCATTCTCCTGCGCGGCACGAATAATTTTGCGTTCGTTCAGTAAGTTTTGCAGCCCCTGACGTTCCAGCGGGATAAACCATTTGGAATCTTTGAGTGCCGATACCAGCATCGCTGTGGCACTTTGCGGCACGGCGGTCGAGAAGTTACTGGCCGGATATGGCTTGAACTGGCCCGTTTCATCCTGAATGTTATAGACCGACACAAAAATCCGGCCCTGCGGCGAAGGCAAGTGAGTCAGATCGGTATAGCTTGGTGCCCGGGGCAATAATGTCGGTCTTGCGGCTTCTTTCGGTGCTGCTGTGAGGCACCCGCTCAACACAAAAACTGCGATGAGTAATAAATAGCTGCGCATGATGTCGTTCCTGTTTTTATTGGTCATCGGAATCAGTTGGTCGTGGCGGACAAGCCCTGTACCTGGATAGTGGAAATTTTGCCGGTCTTGCGGTCAGTGACATTCATCACCAACTGCCCGTCGGTATTCTGGATATCCACGATAAAGTCTTGTGTTACCAGCCGCCCCGGTTTCCCCTGATTGACGTTGCCCATCAGGCTGCCCAGTAATTGCGACTGTATCGAGGCGGTAAAATTATCCAGCGCGGACGTCTGGGTGGAGCCGAAGTCATAGCTGTCGGGATCTTTATAAGAATTCTGCGCCTGAGCTTCGTTGAGCAGAAACGCACCATTATTCGGGTTGCCACCAAAATTCGGGTTGATGAACTGAAAAACCATGTTGCCGCCCCAGGAAACCGGGGATGCCGTCAGTAATGCCAGCAGCATGACTGAACGCGAAGCTGAGACTGGAATATTCACGATGCTCTCCTTAAAAGAGGCTGTGCATTAAAATTCGTCATGGGCGAGATCCCCGGTGCCCAGTAACGCTTTGTCTAACTGCCGCCGTGATAGTGCTTCGCTCACCCCGGCAATGGCGGTATCGACGTCCTTATTAAAATTGCGACGGTTGGGAAACAGCAAAGCCTGATAAAGAGTGTCCTGACCTATTTTTATGGTGATCCAACTGCCCCAGCGGGCGCTGGGCCTTTCTGAAATGGTGAGCGTTTCCGGGTAGTTCTGTTCCCATTTGCCGGTGAAGCCACGGTAAAAATCATGGCCAACCGAAGTCACGGTTCTGTCGGTGATAAGCCCCGGATCTTTTATATCCGCAGCCTGTACATGCAGGCAGGTGGCGCACAGCAGCGCCAGCCAGAGCCAGAAGCCCTTTATGCACATAGTCATGATGTCAGCGCTTGAGGTTGTCGTTAGCCCAGGACGCCGCCTGGGTACGGTTTTTAACCGATATTTTCCTAAATAAATTATAGAGATGCGTTTTAACGGTGTTCTCGCTGATAAACAGCAAACGCGCGATTTCCGTATTCGAGGCACCCACACGTAACTTATTAAGGATCTCTTTTTCGCGATGAGTCAGGCCGGTATCTTCTGAGTGAAGCTGGC
Source organism: Rahnella perminowiae (assembly GCF_019049695.1). NCBI lineage: Bacteria > Pseudomonadati > Pseudomonadota > Gammaproteobacteria > Enterobacterales > Yersiniaceae > Rahnella > Rahnella perminowiae. The sequence continues at coordinate 6,699 of NZ_JAFMOT010000142.1, read as the reverse complement.
GGAAAGCACCGGACTGATTGATCAGGTAACTGGCGAAGCCCTGAGAGAAGTAGCATTCTCCACGGATCACGCTTTTAATCCCTTCCACCAGATGTGCTTCATCGGTGGAAAGATAAAAAACGGCGCTGATCCCCGGCCAGGTTTCAATTTCCCGAAAATGATAATTATCCGGTGTGTTTAATAATAATAACTTCACATTGTCGTGATAACGGTTTACCGCTGTTTGCCACAGATCAATTGTCCGACGATCGGCCTCCATCATATCGAAGAGAATTAATGCCTGATGAAGCGGCTGATCTTCAAGTAATTTATGGATATTGTGAAGCCGGGCATTAACACAAAGTTGCTGTTTTAATTGCTGCAATAAAGCACTGGCTTGTAATGATGGTTTAGTCACTAATAAAAGAATATTATTATTGATTGCTGCTTCATTACTCATAATGAAACCCTGCCCTGATTTTTATAGCCACAGTCTGCCATTGCCTGATCACTGAAAAGGCAGGAAATAGACTGAGATTTTATTTTGCTAAACCTATAGCGATATGTTTGCTGTGTATATCTGAAAGTAGCAAATATTCACAACCTGAGGCACATAATATTTTCAGGCGGTTTTATGTGCGTTACTGACTCAATTTAGCTTTTGGTTTACCTTACGCAAGGCTTATTTGTGTTTCAGAATGTAACATAAAATGTATAAAGCTTTCCTTATGTATTGACGGGAATTAATTCCCGTCATGTTAAAGAGGACTTAACTACTAATTTTACACTAAATTAACGTTTGGCCTTGTTAAGGCTAAATATTTCTTCGATAGCAACCCGGTTTAATTGTGCTGAAACACCCGCCGGCTGCATGCTTCGCCTTTAATAACCCAAATTATGGTGTCTTTTTGTATTGATTTCACTTAGGTGAGCAGGCCTGTAAGTCACTTTACATCGGGTTAAACAGCGCTATAAAGCAGCGGAAAGGCTTTTTTTTGCGACTGCTAAGGGATGAAAGTGTGCAGGTGATCTCTTTTACGTGGGTTTTTAATTTCAAAGAGAATTAAGAATAGTTGCATTTGTGTGATTATTTAAACTGTTCTGCACTTTAATTTTAGGATTAATGCCATGGGGTTGATTAGCCCCGCTGACCTTTTACACCATCGTTCCGGACAGTCCGCATGATAAAGGTTGTCTCATACTTTCTGATGAAGCCTGAAATTAAAATACGACGGGCGGGTGAGTTCCTTATTTTCAGTAAACACCATAATCAATTTGTCCGCAGCAATTAACCGGTGAGCTAAGTAAGGTGCCGGTATATACAGGGTGACGAAATGAAAAAGACTTTATTGACCCTGGCGTTACTTACAGCATCCTGGGGGATTCATGCACAGCAGTTTGATATGACTTATCCGGAAATCAATTCTGCAGCGTCGGATCAGATTTTCGCGGGTGCAGGAAATTCAACGGGGAACTCCGCTGTAATTTATCAGAGCGGTAATAGCAATCTGACTGTCACCCATCAGACGGGTTACGGAAATTCAGGTGCTATCCGTCAGACCGGGTCAGAGAATACAGCACTGCTGAATCAGCGAGGTAATGGAAATAACGCGGATATATCCCAAAGCGGTAGCGATAATTTCGCCTACATATCGCAAACCGGCGGCGGGGATGCATCCATTACGCAACAGAATTTTGGCAATACCGCATACATTCTGCAAAAAGGCCGGAGTGTAACGGAAATTCGTCAGAATGGTACGAACCAGAGCAGCGGCGTCGTACAAAACTCGTCAGGAATGGCGATTAGAGTGACACAGCATTAGCAATCAAATCGGCCCAAAAAGGGTAGAACGTTTTTTATGACATCCGACATTAAACCAATGGGGTAGCATCATGAAACTTTGGAAAATTGTGGCAGTTTCCGCTTTAGTCGTCAGTGGCAGTGCGTTTGCAGGGGGCAATGATGGTCATCACGGTGGCGGACCCTCCGGCCCGTCAACACCGCCGTCAACGGTCCCGACATTCACGGCAACTCAGTGGAATTCTGAAATTCAGATTTACCAGCAGGGCACGGCTAACCTGGCGAATGCCACTCAGTCTGGCGCACAAAAATCGCTGACCTCCATCGGTCAGGATGGTTACAGAAATACCGCGAGCACCAATCAGACTGGCGACGGCAGTCTGGTGAGCGTTTCTCAGAAGGGTGACTTCAACAATGCTAACGTTGCACAAACTGCAAACGGCAGCAAAGTGCTGGTTTCCCAAAATGGTTCTGGCAACTATGCTCAGGCTTCGCAAGGGGCTAACGGTGCTCTGACCAATATTGTTCAGTCTGGTACCGGCAACCTCGCGTACGCTTCACAAAACTGATTCAGCTCCCTCCTCTGTGAAGGGGAGGGCTGGGGTAGGGTATTACTCGCAACGTCGGATTTGATGTTGCCTGCGAAACCCCCTCCCGACCTCCCCCTTCGCAGGGGGAGGAGCAAAAAACAGGTTTAGCTACAACCATGAGTCATGGCAAAAGCTTCTCAGAACAGGGCGCTGGCCCTGTTTTTTTTCGACCGGATACGGAGGATAAACGTTATGCATTTACTCCTGATTGCTGCCGTGATGTCCAACCAGCTTTGGTTCGATACACAAAACAATGCGCAGAATTATGTCATTACGCCGATGGTCAGCCTCACCAAAGCCTGTGCCTGTCAGGTAGCGGTTTCTGTTTCGCAGGAAAGTACTGCGGGCACCAGCACCAGCCGTCAGAGCCATAATATGAATCTTTCCGCTAACCAGCCGCAGCCTCTGGGGCAGATGCGTTTTGCCGTCCAGCCCGGGGGCAAAACGCAAATTATGATAACTGTAACGGACGGCGATAAACTGCGTCTGGAAAAGCAACTGACCTTGCCGGACGATGCCTGACGGCGCGCGGATCACACCGCCAGATTGTCGTAGCCTTTACGGCGATAATTGAGGGCAGAAATACCCCAGAACACCACAAAAATCGCCACGGCAGCGTACCCCACGCTGCCCATATTTTCATTGAGGCGCCCGACAACGACCCAAATTCCACCGTGTAAGTCCAGCTTATCGGCCAACAGTCCGAGCGCTTCCAGGCCACCGATAAACAGGGCGATTACCACACTGGTGGCGGTAATTGTCATGTTGTAATAGAGCTTACGCACCGGTTTATCGAACGCCCAGCCGTAAGCGCCGACCATGACAAAGTTATCCAGTGAATCGACCAGCGCCATGCCGCTGGCGAACAGCGCCGGAAATATCAAAATGCTCCATACGGACATACCGGAAGAGGCCCCGGCGGCGGAAATACCCAGCAGGCCAATTTCAGTGGCCGTATCAAAACCCAGCCCGAATAAAAAGCCTACCAGATACATCTGCCAGCTTTTGTTTACCAGATTAAACGCAAAGCTGAATAACCGGCTCATCATCCCACCCTGCATCCTGTGATCTTCTCCGGTTTCCGCAGGATTTTTACCCTGTTTGATTTTCTGAAAACGGCGGTAAACATCGCGCAGGATCAGCGCATTCAACAGCGCCATCATCAGCAGAAATAGCGCGGAAACCAGTGTGCCAATCGTGCTGCCATAGTCATGCAGCCAGCCAATTTTATTACCAAACACCAGAGATGTTGCCGCGATCGCCACGCAGGCCAGCACCACAATGCTGGAATGTCCGAGAGAAAAAAATGCCCCGACTGCCACCGGCCGCTGTCCTTGTTGCATCAGCTTACGGGTGACGTTATCAATAGCCGCAATATGATCGGCATCAACGGCGTGACGCAGCCCGTAACCGTAAGCCAGCAAGGCCGCCGCCACCAGCGCAGGGTTGTGGCGAAACACCACCAGAGCCCAACCCCAGGCCAGTAAATTGACAGCCAGCAGCCCGATCAGCAGCCAGAAAGCACGACGGTGCGTGTGAAAAAAATCACGGTTAATCATGGGAGTCCTTGTTGTTAAAACCAGAAGAATATTGCAGGCGGGCGCAGGCGATAACAGCCTGCCCCAGCGCCAGACCGCCGTCTCCGGCAGGCACCTTTTGTGGCATCAGCACGCGAAGGGGCGCTAAATAGTGATGTAAAAGCCGGCGCAGCAGACGGTTATGCAGCACGCCACCCCCCAGCGCCACAGTACGGGTGCCAGTTCTGACCGCGTGATAGCAGGCGAGGGCGGCAAAGCCTTGCGCCAGCGCATCGTGAAAAGCGAAAGCCCGTGCGTCAGGCGTAGCCCTCCAGCCGAGCCATTGCTGCCAGAACGTCGCTAAATCAAGAAACGTGCCCGACGGTGTATGCCGCAGCGGCATTGTCACCGGATGCGAAATACCCTGTCCGCGTTGCGCCAGCGCTTCCAGACGGCTTGCCGCCTCGCCTTCCCAGCTCAGTTGCGCAGGCGTACAGCCGAGTGCGGCGGCGACGGCATCAAACAGGCGTCCGCAGGAAGACGCCAGCGGGGCATTAATCCCGGCGGTGATGGCTCTGGAGAGCGGCAACCACGGATGTTCCTGTAACGCCTTTGCCTCAGGGCGTGTCTGCCAGTCCGGCACAAAAGCCTGCCAATGTGCCAGTAAATTCCGCCACGGTTCCCGCGCGGCGCGGTCGCCACCCGGCAGCGCAACGGCGGGCAATCCGCCTAAATGTTCGCAGTGCAGATAATCTGCCTGCAAACACTCGCCGCCCCACAGGGCACCGGTTTTAGCATCAGCAATGCCATAACCCAGCCCGTCAAGCGCCAGCCCGATAACCTTGCCGCCATCCAGCGGCCAGCCATGTTCCGCCAGACATGCAGCAATATGGGCGTGATGATGAAGAACCTCCGTCACGCGTACACCGTGGCTTTCCGCCTGTCTATGGCTGACATACCCCGGATGCGCGTCACAGGCCACTGCCACCGGCAGGCAATCATAAAGGCGCTGAAAATGTTCAATCGCGTGCTGTTGTTGTCCGGCAATATCGCTGCAGGTGAGTGATCCGAAATGCGTACTGAGAATGGCCTGATCGCCGCGCACCAGACAGAAGGTATTTTTGAGATCACCGCCCAGCGCCAGCAGCGGCGGCTGGATGTTGAATCCGGCAGGCAGTGTAAAAGCATCGGGCACATAGCCGCGCGCGCGGCGCAGCATTTCAATACCCCGGGGTGTCACACGCAGCAGTGAATCATCGGCGCGCTGGACAATATCGCGGTTATGCAGCAACCACACGTCGGCAATACCGTTGAGTTGCAAAAGCGCAGCTTCATTGGTCAGTACAGGCGCACAACCGTTCGCATTGCCGGAGGTCATCACCAGGGGGGTATGAACCGCCTGTATCAGTAAATGATGCAGCGGAGTAAACGGCAGCATCAGTCCGACTTCGTCCAGGTCCGGCGCAATGGCAGCGCACAGCTTTGATATCGCACTTTTCTCTGCCAGTACGATGGGTGCAGCCGGTGATTCCAGCATTTCACGCAGTGCAAATTGCGGGCTTTCATCGCTGCATTCTGCCAGCCAGCTGATATCCGGCAGCATCACCGCCAGTGGTTTTGACGGCCGCTGTTTACGTTCCCGCAGCCGCATTACCGCGTTTTGTTGTGTGGCATCACAGGCCAGATGAAAGCCGCCCAGCCCTTTAATGGCGACGATTTTACCCGCACGTAATGCCGCGACGGCGCATTCCAGTGCCGCTTCTCCTTGTGCCAGAATGTTGCCATTTTGCAACGTCGCGCTGACCTGCGGCCCGCATTGCGGACAGGCGACCGGCTGTGCGTGAAACCGGCGGTCGGCAGGATCCTGATATTCTTGCTGGCAGTGCGGGCACAAGCGAAATTCCGCCATGCTGGTGGAAGGGCGGTCATAAGGCATGGCGCGGATCAGCGTAAAACGCGGGCCGCAATGTGTACAGTTGGTGAAGGCGTAGCCGAAACGACGATCCCCCGGACGGGTAATATCTTTCAGGCATTCGGGGCAGGTTGCCGCGTCGGGCACTACCTGTGTATCCATCCGGCTGTGACGGCTGTCAGCGATAGTGAAATTTTGCGGCGGTATCGGCCAGTCGAAAGGATCGAAAGTGATGCTGTCGATGCGTGCCAGCGGCGGGCAGTCGCGTTGTAACTGTTCAATAAAAATTTCAAGATTGACCGGCTGAAGCAGCCTGATTTCCACACCTGCGCTGTCGTTACACACTTCCCCGCGAAGCCGCAGACGGTCAGCCAGTTGCCAGATGAAAGGCCGGAAACCGACGCCCTGGACTTTACCGCAGATGCGAATGAGCAGACCGGACATAAAAACCCTTTTTAAACGTAGAGGAGGGTTTTAAAGCTCCTCCCCTTCGCAGGGGAGGGAGCAAAACTAAAACCCAATTCCCACTCCTCAGGGAGGCGCTTAAAACCCACTCCTTTTGGTGAGGAGCTAAATCAAACTAAATCTCAACCACCGGGATCACATCCTCCACGGCGCTGCGCAGGCGTGCTTTCATATCGCTGTAAGTCTGATGTGCGTAGTTTTCGGCCCAGCGCTGATCGGTGATTTGTTCGACTTTCACTGCGCAGTATTTGGTTTCCGGTGTTTTGGAAATCGGGTCGAGATTATCTTGCGTCAGCTCATTACAGGCGCCAATCCACCACTGATACGTCATGTACACCGCACCCAGATTGATACGTTCGTTGTAGTTGACGCGTGAGATAACTTTGCCACGGCGTGAGGCCACCCAGACCAGTTGCTGGTCACGGATATTCAGCG
>NZ_JAFMOT010000143.1:0-25499 GCF_019049695.1 Rahnella perminowiae | reverse complement strand
GCTTCAGCCTCGCGGAGGATACTGATGATCTGTTCGTCGGAAAAACGCTTCTTCATGGGGATGTCCTCATGTGGCTTATGAAGACATTACTAACATCGTGGTGTATTAATCAACGGGGAGCAGGTCAATCTGACTCTACTTTGAACACGACTCCACCATCTTCCCTAACTTGATAGATACGTTCATTTTCTTTTTCGGTTATAGTTATCTCACTAATCAAGCTACCACTATTATTCATAATAAGTACGTGTTTTAGAACATCAGTGTAGTATTGAATATTTATAAGGTAGAGTACTTTTTCATCACCCCGTCTTTACACTTGAATTTGTTTTATTATTTTTTTTAATTCTATATTAGCTTTCTGCCTCAGTTCCCAGTTCTCTTGATTTACTATTGATTCAATATCATAATCTACTTTTTCATAACTGGTAAGATTGTGTCCAGCAATCTTAGATGCTAATTCATCACGTTCTGTATTGAGTTTTTTTAGTACCCGAGACAATTGCAACACAACAATATCATCAGCACCTTCCAATTCTGATTGATATTCCTGTATTGAATGATTAAGTGATGCTAATTTGTTATGTAGTTCTCCAATAACACTTACATCATTTCCTGAATTATAAATTCTCGAGAGATCTAATTTATTAATATGATTCAGTAAGATCCTCTCAACAACAGGATACCTTATTAATCCATTCTTGCAACCATTCTGGCTACGCTCCCCAATACATCGAAGATACAAAATTCCCTTCCCTGTAGAATGAACAATCATGCCTGATCCACAAAGTGCACATTTCGTTATACCGTTAAAAATACTTCTCTGATGTTGGGTGGTTTTCTGACTTTTATTAGAACTGCCAATCATGCTTTGAACGCGATTGAACAGTTCTATTTCAATAACTGCGGGGTAATATTTTACTTTATCAATATATCCAATCAAACGACGATTACGGAACATATGATAGATGCTCATAGTGTTCCATTTTCGATCGTTGATCAGCTGATTACTATCATTCATGAACCGCACAACAGAAGCAGCACTATAACCTTCAGCAAAACGTTCAAAGGCGACTTTCATTATCGCTACCATTGCTTCATCTACTTCATATTGTTCATTCCTGATAGATAACCAGTTAGGACAATTATTTTTCAATGCCTTCCCTGTTTCAAGAGCATTCCTTTTCATCTTTTCCCAATTACGTGTTGTCAACCGAGCCTTACGTTTACTCTCTTGATGTGACCTTTCAATTGAAACAGCAAGCTTAGAAAGTGTTCCATCAAGTTTTGTACTGAATACTTGTCCACTTTCAACTTCAAGAACGTCAATACCACGTTTGATCAAAGCATTAAAATGTTCGATAGCCTCGTAGTCAGGTAATCTGGAAAACCTATCAACGTTCTCGATTAGTAAAATCCCTTCGGTAATTTCACCTTTAACTACCTTTTCTTTGAAACGTCCGAGTTCCCCCTTGGTGAAGTTGTGTCCCTTATAGGCTGACTTCCCTAAATCACTTTCCAGCAATTCGTAGTCATTTGGATCAAGTTCATAACCCAAGCCTGCGGGCAGGGACGCTTCAGAAAGAAAATCCATTACAGTGTTAATCTGACGCTCAATCCCATAACCCGCTTGCTGCTGCAAGCTACTGATACGAGTGTATAAATAAGACTTAATTTTTTTATCGCCATTTTTTTTACCCTCGACAAACTTGGTCTATCCTTCACTAATCATACAAAATGATCACAGGAGAAAGTATGTCACTATACGCAACGCTTGAAGAAGCTATTGATGCCGCCCGCGAAGAATTCCTCGAAGCCGCGCAGGATCGGATCCATGACGACGAAGAACCCATTCCGGATCAGTTTAATCTGCAAAAATATATCATGCAGGATGGCGATGTGATGTGGCAGGCGGAGTTCCTCAATGGTGAAGGAGATTCCATCGATGCGCTGACGTTCCGCAGCGGCGCAGCGGCGCAGGCCATCTTTGATGAGGATTATGATCTGATAGAACTCGAAGAAGAATGGCAGGAAGAAGCCACGCTTTATGAATGGGATGAAGGTGAATATCAGCATGAACCGCCGCTCGATACTGAAGAAGGTAAAGCGGCATCTGAAGAATGGGACGATGAAGACGAATACCCGGGTCGTGATATCGATTAAGTCACTTTATTCATAAGGCCCGTGGCGGGCGTCAACCGGCAGCATGAACGTGTCGACAATCATCGACAGAGGAACATCGATAACAGTGACATAACGCCACGGGCTGTCCCGTAAATCCCACTGCACCCCGGGATAATACTGGTTACCATGCCCCTGTCCCGGCACAGTCCGGCTGATAATACTGCCGCATCCGGTCAGCATCGTCGCCAGCAATGCCAGCGCACACCCGCGAAAAATAACCCGATTAATCACTCACCCAACCTGTCGATTCAATTCAAAAGAAGTCTATTCAGCAACACCGTCAGCTTATCACGCACCCTGTGTGCCTTATGTTAAGGCAAGGTAAAAAATTCCGGCGCTCCCCGCTAAAGTGTAATCCGCCTTTCGTCACAAAGAAAACGGGCAGTATGCGTTCACATACTGCCCGTTTTTTATTTACCCCATGTCATTTTCAGGCGGATTTAACTTCAGGCGTCTGAGTGACAGGGAATGCCTGCACATTACGAGGCAGTTGCGCGTAGTAAGCACTCCATACCTGCTGATCAGGTTGCGTCCACACGGCAGAGTGTAAACGCGCCATCAGCACCGGATCACTTAACAGGATCAGGCGATCCGCCTTGCCCAGATCCTTAGGACCGGTTTTTAGCGCATGCTCAAGATGAGCACGACGGCCGTTTTCTACCGTTTCACGCAGCAGGTGACGGGATGTTGCCATCGCCGTTGCCAGCGCGTTGAAGCCCGGATCGAAGACTGCATGCATAAAGCCGTTTTGCAGCTTACGCGAACGGTTCAGCGTCAGGTATTCCTCGGTAGCCACCAGTTCACGCGGAGGATCGTATTCTTCCGGGATCAGGAACAGTTTGGCTTTCTTACTCTTAATCCCTAACGTTGCCCGGCTCGACAGTACAGAGACGATTGGCGACAGGATAAGAGAGAAAACGATGGGTGCCAGCCACCACAGGAAACGCAAGTCCAGCCACGCCATACCGGCCGCCCAGACCGCACCCAGCAACAGCTGAGAACCGTGACGTTTAAAGGCTTCGCCCCATGGAGTATCGTCGTCATCGCGCTGCGGTGAGTTCCAGACCACTTCCCAACCCAGGAACGCGCTGACCACGAAGACAGTGTGGAACAACATACGTACCGGTGCCAGCAATACTGAGAACAGCATTTCGAGGAACATGGAAATCAGCAGACGGAATGCTCCACCAAACTGTTTTGCCCCTTTCGCCCAAATCAGCACAATACTCAGCAGTTTTGGCAGGAACAGCAACACCATGGTGGTCGAGAACAAGGCAATCGCCAGTTCCGGACGCCACTGCGGCCATACCGGGAATAGCTGACGGGGTTGCAGGAAATACTGCGGTTCCATCAGCGTGTGCACGACCTGCAATGCGGTCGACAAAGCCAGGAAGGTAAACCATAACGGTGCCGACAGGTAAGACATGACCCCCGTCAGGAACACCGCGCGGTGAACCGGGTGCATACCTTTTACCAGGAACAGACGGAAGTTCATCAGGTTCCCGTGACACCAGCGACGGTCGCGCTTCAGCTCATCGAGCAGGTTCGGTGGCAACTCTTCATAACTGCCGGGCAGATCATAAGCAATCCATACACCCCAGCCAGCACGACGCATCAATGCTGCTTCCACAAAGTCATGAGACATGATGGAACCCGCAAAGGAACCTTCACCCGGCAACGGTGCCAGTGCACAGTGCTCGATAAACGGTTTCACGCGGATAATGGCGTTATGGCCCCAGTAATGGGATTCGCCCAATTGCCAGAAATGCAAACCAGCAGTAAACAGCGGGCCGTAAACACGGGTCGCAAATTGCTGACAACGCGCATACAGCGTATCCATGCCTGAGGCTTTTGGCGCAGACTGGATAATACCGGCGTTCGGGTTGGCATCCATCAGACGGGCCAGGCCGGTCAGACATTCGCCACTCATGACGCTGTCGGCATCAAGAATAACCATATAGGCATATTCCCCGCCCCAGCGACGGCACCAGTCATCAATGTTACCGCTTTTGCGTTTTACACGACGGCGACGACGGCGATAGAAAATACGTCCGTGACCCTCAACGTCGCGGCACACTTCCATCCAGGCTTTTTGTTCCGCTACGCAGATATCCGGGTCGTAACTGTCGCTCAGCACGTAGATATCGAACTGATCCAAATCTCCCGTCGCTTTGACTGATTCATACGTTGCACGCAGACCCGCGAAAACGCGCTCCACGTCTTCGTTACAAATCGGCATGATCAATGCTGTACGGTTGTTCGGATTCAGCGGCTCATTACCTTTGGTCGACGCGGTAATGCTGTATTTGTCCCGGCCGATAAGCAATTGTAAAAAGCCCATCAGCGCGGTCCAGAATCCTGCCGACACCCAACAAAACAGGATGGCAAACAGCACCAGGATCCCGGTCTGTAAAACGTAAGGCAGTAATTGCAGAACAGATTGTTGCCAGTCCTGATTGAGCATATCGCTTGGATCGATGAGTGCCCAGCCCTGGTACGGGAGAATGGTTTTCATGTACCAGGTAGCAATTGCCGTCTGTACCAGCATCAGAACCAGCAGGATATAACGACGCACGGAACCGGCGTGGCGCCAGCGCTTTTCCGACTCAGGCATATGTGACGTAGTGTGACGCGAAACCGCGCTGCGCCCCATCAGGTTGTCCCAGAAACGCCCGACCGGGTTGGTGCGCCAGACATCAGGGAACATGCTGGAGCGTTTAACCGGTGGCATGGCGCGGGTAATCGTGCGCCCTTCGTTATCGGTTTCGTCTAAGGTGCCCTTTTCCAGGGCATCAGGCCAGCTTGCGCCGACACGGGCTTTCACTGACACCAGAGGCGCATCAGGATCGGCCGCATTAACCGTGGTCGTTACATCACCGCCTAAACGGTGATGTACAGTAGCAAAAGCCAGCTCCTGCTCAGCAGGAAGCTGCTGAGAGAGCGCCGCTTTCTGTTCATCAGTAAGCGGCAAGGCTTCTACATAATCTTGAGTAGAGTGCGTTGACTTATTCATTTGCAGGCAGCTGATAGCTCCAGGTTTCACTCAGAGTTTTATCGCCATTGGCCAGAGAAGCGCGCATTTCGATCGCCTTCTTAGGATCCTTAACTTTCAGGCGCAGCGTCAGACGCCAGCCCTTTGTGACAGGATTATAGCGTACGGAGTTTTCAACCAGATCACCGTTGTCGCCCACGCTGACCTGAGACACCACCGGCGTGTCGCTTTTCAGTGCTTTCAGGTTTGGACCGACGAAGTCGACCAGGAAAGCCACGCTGCCATCCGGCTCACGGATCAGATTCGACTGTTTCACGTCACCGGTAGAGCGCATAGTGCGTTCGACCCACGCCAGATCAGGAGAGTGCAATTTCTCTTCTTCACGGGTGAAATGTAAACGATAGTTCAGGCTCAGCGGTTTGCCGGCATCAGGCAACTGATCAGGGGTCCAGAAAGCCACAATGTTGTCGTTGGTTTCATCCGCAGTCGGAATTTCCACCAGCTCAACTTTCCCTTTACCCCAGTCGCCTTTGGTTTCAACCCAGCCACTTGGACGCAGGTCGTAACGGTCATCCAGATCTTCGAAGTTAGAGAAACTGCGACCACGTTGCAGCAGACCGAAGCCTTTCGGGTTCTCCATAGAGAACTGGCTGACAGCAAGGTGTTTCGGATTGTTCAGCGGACGCCAGATCCATTCACCGTTACCCGCGTGGATAGACAAACCGTTGGAATCATGCAGCGCCGGACGGTAATTAAGCACCGGCGAAGGCTGGTTTGCGCCAAACAGGAACATGCTGGTCAACGGAGCCAAACCCAGTTTGCCAACTTTATCGCGCAGATAAACCTGAGACTGTACGTCAACAGTGGCTTCTTTACCCGGATAAACGTCCAGACGGTAAGCGCCGGTCGCACGCGGAGAATCCAGTAAGGCATAAATGACTAAATGCTTTTCATCCGGATTAGGACGTTCGATCCAGAATTCACGAAAACGTGGGAATTCCTCGCCGGAAGCCAGCGCAGTATCGATCGCCAGACCACGGGCAGACAAACCATAAACCTGGCCTTTACCGATGACGCGGAAGTAGCTGGCACCCAGCACACTCATAATCTCATCATCTTTGTCGGCTTTGTTGATGGGATAAAGCACTTTGAAGCCGGCAAAGCCGAGGTTTTTCACTGAGTCAGCGTCATGCTTGACGTTGCCAAAGTTGAAATAGTCCGGGCTGTATTTGATCTCTTTGACTGAATCGGCGGTCACTTCATTGATTTTCACCGGCGTGTCGAAGTACATACCCTGATGATAAAATTCAAGCTTGAAAGGCGTATTCAGATTTTTCCAGTACGCTTTGTCATGATTGAATTGAATTTGTTGATAATCTGCGAATTTGAGATCGCGGAACTGAGACGGAAGATTGCTTTTCGGCGCTTCGTAACCTTTATCGGCTAATGCCTTCGCTTGTTTGGCAACATCATCTATAGAAAAAGCCCAGGCAGATGAGGTGAACATGGTCATCAACACTGCGGCACTTAGCAAACGGACTTTGATCATACGTGACCCTATGGAAAAATTTTTATCTGACACCTTGTCTCCTACGCGCGCTTCATTCATTCACTGTAACTATTTTAAGGGAAGTGTCAGGTTTCCGACAACTTGAGCAGTCGATGGTTCATCCATTGATGAACCGTTTAAGCGCAACAGGGTACAAGGATATCAATTCGTTGAAACTCCGGCTATGGAAACTTGTCCTATAACAAAGCATGTTTTAAGGTTAGAAACTAAACTAATGTCAACGATGGTCATTTTTGCTTACGTGCGAAATTAGCCTTAAAGACAAATTACGCTCTAAAATTAGGATGAGCTACTTACAATGGATACGTAATGACACAGCCAAAACCACAACGTGAGTTTTTCTTAGACTCCATCCGCGCATATTTGATGCTGCTGGGTATTCCTTTTCATATATCATTGATTTACTCCAGTCATATCTGGGCGGTAAACAGTGCAATACCTTCTCACGGCCTGACAATATTCAATGATGTTATTCACGCCTTTCGTATGCAGGTATTCTTTGTTATCTCCGGCTATTTTTCTTATATGCTGTATGAGCGTTATGATCCACAGCAATGGCTGAAGGTGCGCCTGGAGCGTGTTGCCATTCCACTGGCGGCAGCCTTCCCGCTGATCACTATCCCCCAACTCTATTTTCTGATGAAATTCACCAGCAAATTTTCTGATTGGGATAATCTGGATTTTTATCAGAAAATTAACATTACCGTCTGGGAACTGGTTTCGCATTTATGGTTCCTGCTAACCCTGGTCATTCTCACCAGCATTTGTTTTTACCTCTTCAAATTCATTAAAGAAATTAAGACTAGTCGTATTCAAATAATAAAAAGCCGTACAAACAGCTTAGGAAAACTCTCAATTATCTTTTTATTTATCGGTTTAATTTACGCAGCATTTAACCGAAGCCTGTATCTTTTTGCGCCGCATTTACTTTCCAACGGTGCATTTAATTTCATTGTCATGCAGACACTGTTTTATCTGCCATTTTTCATCCTGGGTGCGCTTGCTTATAAATTCTCCTGGCTGAAAGAACTGTTTCTGAAACCGTCGGCTACCGCCGGTGTAGTCAGCATTTTCCTGTTCGCGGCTTACATGTTCAATCAACATGTCAATACACCCCAGCTGTACTCGATGGAAATCGATGCCATCATCACAACCCTGCTCGGGTTCCTGATGGTCAATGTGGTGTTTTCCTTCAGCCACTATTTACTCAATTTCCAGGCACCGTGGATCACCTACCTGGTCAATTCATCCTTATTTATCTATCTTATCCACCATCCTTTAACGCTGATTTACGGGGCGTTCATTACACCGAAAATCCATAGCGACTGGTTGGGGTTCTGGCTGGGGCTGGTATTTGTATTCGGTATCGCCTTTTTGCTGTATGAGATCCATAAGCGCATCCCTATCCTGCGGTTCCTGTTCTCAGGCAAACCACAGCAGCCGGTTAAAAAGAACTCAACCGACGTGCCGCCGCAGAATCAGGCTTCCTGATGCCAGACGACAAAAAGCGCCCTCAGGCGCTTTTTGTAAGACGGATAAAGTAAGAGGGAATTATTTGGTGCTTATCAGTCCCATTGATTTTGCCCACTCTGAAATGTGCCCCCGATAAAAGAAAGTGATGTCCAGCTCCAGCGAACATTCCTTTGAGGGTGTCACGCTGCCCAGACACGGGTATTCCTGCGGACGATATTCAAAAAGAAAATCATCCATTTCCTCATCAGTCAGCAACTTATCGCCTTCTATTTTATCCTGATAGAAATAGGCATCCAGCATCCAGGTACGGTATTCAAAATCGTTTTTAATCAGTTGCATAGGGATAATCTCGCTAAATGACATATTACATATCTGACAGGGTTTTCCCCTGTGTGACGGCCTGTTTCATCAGATATGTGCCGTAGTCGAGCCATCCATTGCCGATCTCATAACAGGAAATTAACATACAAATGATCATTAGCAAGCTGCAATTGCTCTTAAAAGGCTTTTACCGAACTCATCCGCACTTAATAGCAAAAAAACACATCCTTATATAATTCAAACAAATGAATCACGTCACTTTCATTGATAAACCAATTAGTTAGGAGAATATTATTAATCGCGGGGGATAAGGGCCAGGCTAGCTTAGGATGGGATGGGATGGGATGTGAAGGGAACAGAACTGACATTGGGGATACTTTTGCATCGCCACTGCCAACCCTGTTCCCAAAATCTTTTTAACGCCTGTCATTCAACTCATCAAACTTGTGTTACCAACGCCCCGGAGGCGGACCTTCGCGCCAGTGTCCCGGAGGGCCATCACGCCAGTGACCAGGAGGACCATCACGCCAGTGACCAGGAGGACCATCGCGCCAATAGCCGGGTGGCGGACCTTCATGCCAGTATTCATGATGCCAGTAGCGTGGCGGTGGTGCCGGTTCGTAATAAACCCAGTGACCGCGGCCTTCATCACGATAATGATGCTCCCACCAGCCCGGTGGACGCCAGTCGCCCCCATCCCAATAGTATCCGCGGTCGTCACGGTCACCGATATGCAGTGACAACCCTGGCATATTAACGCCAAGCTCGACGTTCGCCTGTGCGACAGCTGGCAAAGTTAGCAAAACGGCGAGAACTAAAATCAGTTTTTTCATTGTGAACCTCACAACCTGCTTATCAGGTGGTGACAAAGTACTCCCGGCTATCTTCCTGTTCTATAGGAATTTATCCCAAAAAAAAACCCTTAACGGAACCCTTACAATTGCATCAGTACGCCATTGCGGGCAACCCGTTGCAACGCTATGGCGGCAAAGGAAATTCAGCGCATAAGGGCGAAGTAACCCTGAATGACAGATACAAAAAAACCGCCGTGGCGGTTTTCTGTTTGCTGCTTTGTTGTGCGAAATCAGCCGGGCAAAATCAGATTTTGCAGCCTTCGCAGTCACTTTCGTCCTGAACGGCTTCAGGCACTTCCGCTGCTTTTTCAGCTGCTTTAACTTCGGCAGTTTCCAGTGCAGCATCAATGTCAAAATCAAAAATATCGTCGCTCATTCTCATCACCTTAAATGTTCAAAATCGTATCCAGTATAAACGACAGGCCATGCCCGGCGTCGGTTTTTTTGTGCCCTGAGGCCGCAGGATTTGCATAAAGTGCCTCGGGAAACCATAGTTATAGTGAATGCAACGGTGTCACGGAGACACTTTTTCGAAATAAATATGAGGAGAACCGGATGACGACGTCAAACATCAAAGCGTGGGCAAATACCCGTGAAACCTCTCACGAAATCGCTGAGGCCATTTTCGAACTGGCGAATAACGACGAGACGCTGGCACAGAAAATCTGGGAAGAAGGCAACGATGAAGTATTGCCTATCGCATTCGCCAAAACCAAGGAAGACCATTTGTTCTGGGGCGAAGAGAAGATTGACCGGAAAAATGTCTGATAATCACTGCGTCAGCGGCTGACAACCAGCCCTGAGTCTGACTTAGGGCTGAATCTGCGTTAAAGCATCAGGGCGTTAGCTGTCGAAGCCAAATCCCATTTTATGTGCCCACTCAAAGACTTGCTCTTTGTAGAAAAAACGTGGTTCACACACCCCTGGCTCGCCGGGTGTCTGGATCATCACAGCCACGCACGGATAAGCCACCGGGCGGGCGTCAAAGATAAAATCATCCACTTCCTGATCGGCAAACTCAGAGGTTTCGCCTACCGCGCTCGCCTGGAATATTTCATCCATTATCCACTGACGGTATTCAAATTCGTTGCTGATAAATTTCATCATTCACCTCTGCCTGGCTTTTACTCTGCTTGCGGCCATTGCCGGATTAAATCAATCGTGTAAGGCGTCGCCGCCACAGCAAGGACACACTTCGGCACGGGCCACGGACATTTGTGCACTGCCGTCGCTGTCCCACTCCACTCTCAAAGGTTTGCCGTTATCGTGTTCGGCTTTGATGAAACGATCAAAATGCGCAGCCTGCCCGGTCATCGTTTCGGTAACTAACAGTTCATCGCCACCATAAATGCGTGCGGTAGCTTGTGCATCCTGTTTTTCGCCCGAAATGATTTTGTGCAGATGATGAATGGTAAGTTTGATTCGTTCCACTGGTCGCTCCTGTAACGGCTCAACATCTTTTTTCGCACAGTGATATACATTCACGAAAATGATGTCCAGCCGCTATTTTATCAGAGCATGCAGGGTAACGTCATGGCCTGTTGCCATGTTTAGCGGTGTTATGAGTGAGCTAACTGTGCGGTTCCGGTGCCGTCTGGCAACTGGCGCTCCAGCCGGGCCAGATCATAGACATCATAGAAATCCACAAAACCTTTGTGGCGGACAATCGATTCTATCCGGTTTTTAATGTGTTCACTGACCTCAGCAGCGCTGAGAATTTGCTTCACGGCATCAGCGGGAAGCTCACGGCTGAAATACCATTCGCCGTTATAGCAAACGCGTAAATCGAGCACCCCGATATCTTCATAGCGATAAACCGGTTTAATTTCCAGCAATAACATCGCGGACATAAAGATCAGGAAAGCCGTAAATCCGATAAACCATCCGAGCCCCATATAAGGTGAAACGTACATGACGATGCCTACGGCGATATACCCAACCAGCATAGCCAGGCATAACCATGGGTGATTTACAAAAAACTCAGCATTGATCCGCGCCTTACCATCGCGCCCTTCCAGGCGGTTGATGCGATCAATTTCACTGTTTAATACGTTTTTGATTACGTCCATCTCATACCTCATTGCGTCACGACTATAATGCAATCTGATTGTATTATTTTATCACGACAACTGTTATAGCGCGTAGAGCAGTTAACCGCTGTTAATCGTCAAACTGTTATAGTTTTGCACTTACATTCTACTCACCATGGAATCCGCTCAATGCATGTCAGATAAAAGGAGATCATCATGGCATTATTAATTGTAGAGAGACCGGCCAAAAAGCTGGTCAGCTACCGGGTGGTTGGCCCCTATCAGGAGTCAATCCACAGTGGTTTTCAGCAACTGATGAAATGGGCTGCGCGGCACCATCAGACGCAAAATGAATGGCTGACGTGGTTTCATGATAATCCTGATATCACGCCGGCAGAAGCTTTGCGTGCTGATCCGTCAGTATGTGTAGCCGATAATTTTATTCTGGATGATGCACAGGGACTGGCGTTGCAAACATTGCCGGGAGGCACGTATGCGGCGTATCACACCACAATAACAGACGGCAATTTTGAAAAGGTCTGGCGGGAATTCTATAGCCAACTGCTGGCCAGTACGACCTATCGTCCGGACGGAAAAGCGTGCTTTGAACACTATCTCAGCGACGGTTCCAACAATGGCATCTGGGAAGTGGTTCTCTATCAGTCAGTCGAAAAAATCCCGGCAATCCGCTGAAAGCGTTAAACCAGCAATGCAATATCGGACTGCACACAAAAATCGAGATAAGCCTGTGGTGGTTCAGCATCGCTGACCACCACATTAAATCGTGCGAGGGGTGCGATAGCGGCGGGCCTGACCTGATCAAACTTGCTGCTGTCAGCAACGAGAATACTCTGCGCTGAGCGTTCTATGGCCTGATGTTTCATCAGTAACTCATCAAAATTAAAACACGTCACACCGTGCCCGATCGTGACGCCCGCAGCGGAAATAAAAGCTTTCGCCGGGCGGATAAAGTCGAGCTCACTGCTGCGTCCGAGAGGCGTAAAAATGCTGTTACTGGATTTAAACGCCCCACCGCACAGGATAACTTCGCAGTGAGGTTTTTCCTGTAGCGCAAGAAAGGTATTCAGCGAATAGCAAATGGCGGTAAACACCCGGTCATCGGCAATATTTTCAATGACATAAGGCATTGTTGTACCGCAGTCAAAAAATACCGTGTCATTATCCTGGATCAGGCTGGCCGCGCGGGCAGCAAGGCGTTGTTTCTCAGCAATATGGCGTGTTTTCTGTTCACTGATAAAGTAATGCGTCGCCGGATTATTTTTCGGATCAATAACAATATAACCGCCAAGCAAAATTACCGGCGCAGGGGCCGCGCTGAGGTCCCGACGGACCGTCATTTCCGAAACATCAAGCAGTAAGGACGCTTCTTTAAGGTGAATTTTGTCGGTCTTTTTTAATGCCAGCAAAAGACGCTGGATCCTGTCTTCACGCTTATTTTCCATGATGCTATCTCACGCCTTCCCGGTTCGCAGCCGCCCACTATACCGCTGCCCGCCAGCCACCGCAAACCCCGCTAACACTGACATTACTGCAACTGACGAAGTGTCAGATAACCGCCAAACACAGCACCCGTATCAATATAAAACTGATTGGCAAATTGCATGGCAGACTCGACCGGCGTATGTCCAAAATAAAATTCATCAGCGCCCGTAATCGACTGAAAACGACCGGCCAACGCATAATTCACACGGTCACGATTCCAGATAACTTCATAACCATCCATAGGTTTACCGAAAACATATTCGCCGGAAGGATAATCAGCATGAGCCACTACGATGTGCCTGCCCGCACGGGTGGTGAGTTCGAGGATATGTGGCAGCTTGTCAGCCTGTAAAATCAGCGCTTTTGCCTGTTCCTGTTGCTCCTGATCAAGTGCATAAAACCAGTCTCCGCCATTACGTAACCAGCGCGAGATATTCTCTTCGTGTATGGCATCAATCGCCATCTGCTCGTGGTTTCCACGTACACAGGCGAACCAGCTTTCATTAAGCAGTTTCAAACAGCCGACACTGTCAGGCCCACGATCGGCCAGATCGCCCACCGATAACAGCAGATCACGGTGGGGATCGAAAGCCACTTTCGCCAGTTTCTCCTCAAGCAGACTCAGGCAACCATGCAAATCGCCGACAATATAAATGTGTCTGTATATTGAACAATCAATACGCTGGTACAGAGCAGAAATCATACTTGGCAAAAATCCATAATCGGAACGAATACCTTAAGTGTAATGCAAGATGATGAGGAGGAAAGCGGAGAAAAGTGGCAGAAAACTTTCCTCTTCTCATCAGCGGCTTGTGCGCTCTCTACACTGAGTTGGCGCTGAAATCCACTGATAATTAAATTATCGTTAAGTAACTGACGCCTTTTTGTGCTAGACTATTGCCCGCTCTAAGTAAAACCGGAGGTTTTATGAGTTCCACAGTTTTAAGCGCTCAAGACGAGTGTCCGTTGTGTCAAAGCACGAATAAGACGTCGGTTAATATGTCGGCGAAAATAGTTACTGTGACCTGCACTTCTTGTGGCCGGTACAGTATCTTCCGCAAAACCATGGAAGAGATCTCAATCGACAGGAAGAAACGCGTTGCTCTGCAGGCGTTTTTCACCAGCCAGCCTAACTACCATTTGCCGCTATCAATCAGGGCATTGAGCAACACTGATTCATCGGGTGAATTCTGACCCTAAAAACGCCCCTCGGGGCTGTTTTAATCTCTGTTTTCTTCATCCCTTTTAATTCAACATCCGACACCGTGTTCAGAATATTTCATTCTGTCTGAGGCCGTGTGCGTGAAGGATGTATCGAAGAAACACTTAAGGCCCCTGTACAGGTGGCCTTTTTTATTGCATCAGGAAGGCATGAATTTCAGGCATAAAAAAACCACCCGAGGGTGGCTATAAACGACATTACTACTGTATTGCTTTTGATTATTCGGTTAATTTTCCATGGTACCCGGGACGAGACTTGAACTCGTACAGCCATAAGCCGAGGGATTTTAAATCCCTTGTGTCTACCGATTCCACCACCCGGGCTCCGGGAAAATTGGAGGCGCGTTCCGGAGTCGAACCGGACTAGGCGGATTTGCAATCCGCTACATAACCGCTTTGTTAACGCGCCTTAAATCTTACTACTTGTCTTGCACTTAAACCAATTCAACAATCAGTTTAAGAAAATTTGGAGCGGGAAACGAGACTCGAACTCGCGACCCCGACCTTGGCAAGGTCGTGCTCTACCAACTGAGCTATTCCCGCTTTAATCAGAACATACTGATTTTTTTAACTAATCTTTTGGCACAAGACTGGCTGCCTTCCGATGCGTTGCATTCTACTGACCTGACAGATTGAGTCAATAAAATTATCTGCTTCATGCGATCGTTTGACGTTTTTTGCGGCAGTTTGATCAGGGTTCCAGCAAATCATGGCGCGCAGCGTTCAGATATTGGAACATTGACCAGAAAGTCAGCACTGCCGCAATATAAAGTGCAACGACACCCACCCACACCACGATGGCATCAGGACGCCATAACAGCGCGACCAGCGACAGCATTTGCGCTGTGGTTTTCACTTTACCGATCCAGGAAACCGCCACACTGCTGCGTTTGCCAATCTCAGCCATCCACTCACGTAGCGCGGAAATAATGATTTCACGGGCAATCATGGTGGCGGCCGGGAGAGTAATCCACCAGGAATGAAAATACTCAGCCACCAGCACCAGCGCAATCGCCACCATCACTTTATCGGCGACCGGATCAAGGAATGCACCGAAACGCGTCGTCTGCTTCCAGCGGCGAGCCAGATAGCCGTCAAACCAGTCTGTCACGGCAGCAAAAACGAAAATCAGCGCACAGGCCATTGATGCCCACGGATAAGGCAGGTAAAAGGCCAGCACGAAGAACGGTATCAGTACAACGCGGAACAGGGTAAGGCACGTAGGTATATTAAATTGCATAGCGAAGGTAACTGTTTGTCCGGTGTGGATATTATGAGTATGTTGCTACATTGCCCTTAGTGTTTCAACGCATTATGAATCTTTTCTGCCAATGCGATTGAAATACCCGGTACCTGCGCAATTTCCTCTACGCTGGCATTCAGTAATGGCTGAATGCCTCCCATGTACTTCAGTAAAACCTGGCGCCGTTTCGGTCCGACGCCTTCAATTTCTTCCAGTGCGCTGGTCGTACGGACTTTTGCACGTCTCTGCCGGTGGCCGGTAATGGCATGGTTATGCGAATCATCACGAATATGCTGGATGAGATGTAACGCCGGTGAATCCGCAGGTAACGCGATCCCTTCACCTTCTGGCACAAAGAACAGAGTTTCGAGCCCGGCTTTACGATCCGCACCTTTCGCAATACCAATCAGTAAAGGTTTAGATTTGTCCCACTCTACATTCAGCGAATGAAACACATCCAGCGCCATGCCGAGTTGCCCTTTACCACCATCAATAAAAATGACGTCAGGAATTTTATTATCATCGAGCGCTTTGCCATAGCGACGTTGCAGTACCTGCGCCATCGCCGCGTAGTCATCGCCGGGCGTAATACCGGTAATGTTATAGCGCCGGTATTCAGAACGTACCGGACCATTGCTGTCAAAAACCACGCAGGACGCGACCGTCTGCTCGCCCATAGTATGGCTGATGTCGAAGCATTCCATGCGGTTAATTTCCGCAAGATGGAGTGTTTTTGCGAGTTCTGACATCCGCTGATGGATTGTCGACTGCTGCGCCAGTTTGGTCGTCAGCGCAGCAGAGGCATTGGTGCGCGCCAGTTTCAGATAACGGGCACGGTCGCCCCGTGGTTTACTCTGGATTTGTACTTTGCGCCCGGCCAGTTCGCTGAGCGAATCGGCCAGGAGATCTTTTTCCGCCAGACTGAAATCCAGCAGAATTTCACCGGGCAGTGTCCGTTGCTGACTGCCCTGTAAATAAAATTGTCCGACGAAGGTTTGCACCACTTCGCCCAGATCGGTGCCGCCCGGTACTTTTGGAAAATAACTACGGCTGCCTAATACTTTGCCCTGACGGATAAACAGAACGTGCAGGCAAGCCATGCCTGAGTCGAAGGCCACGCCAATCACATCCAGATCTTCGCTGTTACCCGACACGAACTGTCGTTCTGTCACACGGCGTACAGCCTGGATTTGATCGCGTATCCGTCCGGCATCTTCAAAACGCAGCGTTTTACTGGCCTCTTCCATGCGGTTGACGAGTTGCGTGACCACCTGCTGGTCTTTACCGGAGAGGAAAAGGCGCACATATTCCACCTGATCTTTATAATCCTCCTCACTCACCAGCCCTTTGACACACGGCCCCAGACAGCGGCCAATCTGATATTGCAAACAAGGACGTGAACGGTTGCTGTAAACGCTGTTTTCACACTGGCGTATCGGGAAAAGTTTTTGCAGCAGCGCCAGTGTCTCACGTACGGCATAGGAATTCGGAAAAGGCCCGAAATACTCGCCTTTGGCGTGCTTAGCGCCGCGATGTACTGACAGTCTTGGATGGTTATCCGCGCTGAGGAAGATCAGCGGATATGACTTATCATCGCGCAACAATACGTTATAACGTGGCTGATAAAGTTTGATGTAATTATGTTCAAGAAGCAGCGCTTCGGTTTCCGTGTGGGTCACGGTGACATCAATTTGCGCGATGTTTTTGACCAGAGTTTCGGTTTTACGGCTGGAAACCTGGACGCGAAAATAACTCGAAAGACGTTTTTTGAGGTCTTTGGCTTTACCTACGTAGATTACGGTGCCGCTGGCGTCATACATTCTGTAGACGCCCGGCTGGCTGGTAACCGTTTTCAGAAAGGCTTTTGGGTCGAAACGCTCATCACTCACTGCCTGATTAAGTCTCCGTGTTGAATAAACCGTGTCGTATTGCCAGATGTGTTAACTCAACATCACCGCTGATATTTAATTTACTAAACATCCGATAACGATAACTGTTAACGGTCTTCGGGCTCAAGCTAAGTTGTTCAGAAATTTCATTGACCTTTTGCCCTTTAGTGATCATCAGCATGATCTGCAGTTCACGCTCGGATAAGGAATCAAAAGGCGTTTCGGACTGCGGTTCAATCTGGCTTAATGCCATTTGCTGAGCAATGTCGGAGGCAATATAACGCTGACCCGAGTCAACCAGACGAATGGCATTGACCACTTCCTGCGGAGCCGCCCCTTTGCTCAGGTAACCGGAAGCCCCCGCCTGCATTACTTTGGCCGGCAGCGGATTTTCAGTATAAATCGTTAAAATGATGATCTTGATACCGGGGGAAAAGCGGACGATTTTTTTGGTCGCCTCAAGCCCGCCAATACCTGGCATATTCATATCCATCAGGACGATATCAACGTCATTGGTCCGACACCATTTGACGGCATCTTCACCGCATTGCGCCTCACCAACAACTTTGATGCCTTTGATATCTTCCAGAATGCGTCGGATCCCTGCGCGCACCAGTTCGTGGTCATCAACAAGAAGAACGCTAATCAAAGAGAATTCTCCAAAAAATAAGGGCAACACACCGTCAGGGACTTCACACTTGTCTTACGTAAACCTACGTAGCGAACATTAAATTTGCTCTCAGACAGCTTATAAATGAAGAGAAGGTGACAAATAAGAGGCCAATATCAACAAACTCGCCCCACTACCGCTCATCGGTAGTATTTTTAAAACAGAAAGATACTGTGATTTATTATAGCCTGCGTATTTTACTCTATCAGGCGTTCCTGACCAAGAAATGTCTGCAAAAAACTAGTTTGCTGAATGTAAATGAGAAGTACAATCACCGGCCTTAATAAATTATAAAAAATACCTTTCTAATCAATGGTGAACCAGGGAAATTTGCGTTCTTCTTTAGACTGTAAGAAAATAACCGCCGGTCTTTTCTCTTATCTGAAACTCTCTTTACACCGGCCTGACTATTTAAGCGTCAACACGGTCCCTTCATATATCTATGATATATCCAATTATTATTTGTGATCGCACGAATTGCCGATGGCTTATATGAATAACTCTGCACATAAACATGAAAGACTCTCAACCACTCATTATGTTTAGTATTCTTTACTGACTGTCAGAAAAGTCTATATGCGGGCACATCGCCGCGCATTTTAAGCATCCTTTCTGACGCTGCCCTAAAACATGCCATCTATGCTAAAATGCGGCCACTTTTCACCGGTTCAGAATTCAGTACGCTGCCTGACAGCATGCCTGAGGAGATAAAAATAATGAGTAATTGCGATTTTACAACGGAAGCAAACGTTGAAACACTGGCTACAGAAGTTGCCTGCCTGAAAGCCACCCTGACCCTGATCCTGAAAGCGATTGGCCAGGCTGACGCCGGTAAAGTGATGCTGAATATGGAACGTTTTGTCGCGCAGATGGAAGACGAACAGCAGGCTGAAGTGTTCAAAAATTCCCTGCAGCAAATTAAGTTCGCTTACCGCCAGTAATGCTTTTTCAGAGTCTGTCGCCTGGCAGGCTCTGCCTTCTCCTTCCGGTTATCCCCCGTAATGTCTGCTATAATCAAGCCCTGATTCATTCAATGAGGACATACGCATGAGCGATGAAAATAATAAAGAAAACAAAAGCAAAGCCGATGAAGTCCATGTCAGTGACGGGCTAGGCGAACTGTTTGAAGTTTCGGAACAACTGACTGAAGAAGAAATTGAAAAAGCGGCAGAAGAAGCCAGGCAAGCCGTAGAAGATGCCAAAAAACAGAAACATCATTGATCAATGCATCACAACTTCCTTGCTCCGCATCAGGCGATTGCGCCTCTGGCCATTGATTATCAACATGGCGACAGCGAACCCGCCCACAGTCACAACTGCTCACAGCTGATTCATACGCTATCCGGCATTGTAGAAGTGCATACGTCACTCGGCACCTGGATGGTGCCGCCCGGGCGGGGAGTCTGGCTGCCTGCCTATGTTGAACATAGCCTGCGTTTTATCGGTGGTGTCAAGGCCCGCACACTGTTTGTCGATCCCCTGGCCCGTGCTGATTTACCTGCGCAATGCCAGGTAGTACAGATTTCTCCGCTGCTGCGTGAATTGATTTTATCATCGCTGACCATTCCGGCCGATTATTTGTCCGGCGGGCGCGATGAACGCATCATGGAATTATTACTCGATGAACTGCGTCTGTTGCCGACGCTGCCCCTTTACCTGCCGGAACCAAAAGAGCCGGAGCTGACCGAACTTTGCCAACAGATTCGTGCAGATCTGTGTTCATCCTGGGAGCTGGAAGATGTCGCGCAGCGTCTGGATATCAGCAGCCGCACACTTTCGCGCCGTTTCCAGCGCGAAACCGGATTACGTTTCAGTGACTGGGTTCGTCAGGCAAAATTGCTCGAAGCGCTGAATCAGCTTGCTGCGGGGATTTCCGTTATTGATGTGGCGCTGGCACTCGGCTACGACAGCCCGAGTGCCTTCAGTGCGATGTTTCGCCGGTCACTCGGCGTCTCACCCAGCGAATATTTTAATCAGCCATAACAGCACTGGCTGCATTGAACAGCGCCTGCAATGAGGCGCTGGACACATCGCTGTCGATGCCTACGCCATAATAATTTTCCCCCAACCGCCCGCGACAACTCAGATACGCCACAGCACGACTGTGACTTTGTTGCCCCAGCGTATGTTCGTGATAATCACCGATTTCCAGTTGCACGTCGTAACTGCGACGCAGCGCATCGGCTGCACCGGACAGCAAACCATTACCGCTACCGGCGATATGCTGTTCTTCATTGCGATAACGGATCCGTGCACTGAAATGGCAGACATTTTGCTCATCGCTGCGAATGTCGTAACTCAGCAGTTTTACCCCCGGTTGATCGGTTAATCCGTAACGCTGACGGAACAGCCGCCAGATATCGCTGGTGCTCATTTCCTTGCCATGCGTATCGGTTTCACGTTGCACCGCTTTGCTGAAATCAATTTGCAAACCACGCGGTAATTTCAGCCCGTGATTCTGCTCCAGCAACCAGGCCGCTCCGCTTTTCCCGGACTGGCTGTTAACGCGGATCACCGCTTCATAGCTGCAACCGACATCCGCCGGATCTAAGGGCAGGTACGGCACGCGCCAGACAGGGCTCTCCGTCACTTTCTGTGCAGCAAACCCTTTTTTGATGGCATCCTGATGCGAACCCGAAAATGCCGTAAATACCAGTTCACCGGCATACGGATGTCGCGGATGGACAGGCAACTGGTTGCATTCTTCCACTGCCTCGACAATCGCCTGCAAATTGCTGAAATCCAGCTGCGGCGCGACGCCCTGAGTGTAAAGATTCAGTGCCAGCGTCACGATATCCACGTTGCCGGTGCGTTCACCGTTACCGAAAAGGCATCCTTCCACGCGGTCGGCACCGGCCAGCATCGCCAGCTCTGCACAAGCTACCCCGGTTCCGCGATCATTGTGCGGATGAACACTGATTGAAACCTGTTCCCGGCGGCTGAAATGGCGGCAGAACCATTCAATCTGGTCGGCGTAAATATTCGGAGTACTGACCTCCACGGTTGCCGGCAAATTAATGATCATCGGTCTTTTAGCGCCCGGCTCCCAGACATCCGCCACGGCTTCACACACTTCCAGTGCAAACTCCAGTTCGGTGAAACAGAAGGTTTCCGGCGAATATTCAAATGTCCATTCTGTCTGCGAATATTGCCCGCACAGTTGACGGATCTGCTGAGCGCCGCGAACCGCCAGCTCGCGTGTTGCGGCCTGATCCTGATTAAATACCACTTCACGAAATACCGGTGCAGTCGCGTTATATAAATGCACGATGGCGCGCGGTACATCTTTAAGCGCCTCAAAAGTGCGGGCAATCAGATCCGGGCGCGAAGGTGTCAGAACCTGAATCACCACGTCATCCGGAATGAGCCCTTCTTCAATCAGGCCCCGGACAAAATCGAAATCGGTTTGTGAAGCCGAGGGAAACGCCACCTCAATCTGCTTAAAACCACACTTCACCAGCAAATCAAAAAACTGACGCTTACGGGCATTATCCATAGGTTCTGCCAGTGCCTGATTACCGTCACGCAGATCACTTGAACACCATTGCGGGGCTTTATCGAGGATATTTCCCGGCCAGCGGCGGTCAGGTAAATTCACCGGCGGGAAGGGACGATACTTTTGCGACGGGTCGTTTAACATACGATTCTCCATTTATCATTGAGGCTGCGGTTATGTTCCGTTAAAGCCATAGTACGCAAACGATAAATGCCTGCGCCTGACTAACTGACAGCAACCCCCGCAAAACGGACAAAAAGAGAATGATCAATGAATCAGCGTCATGCTGATGTGGCGGGAAGAACTGCAATGTGACTCGGCGCAGGGCTTTTATTTCCGGGATCGCGGCAACATAGCCCGATCTCCGGATGGCCAACGTCTTATCTCTGATGCCAATGTATAGTCTGTGCACCTAAAAAAAACCCGCACTCGGCGGGTTATTTATTGTGTTATTTATTGCTGCTGCCT
This sequence comes from Rahnella perminowiae, assembly GCF_019049695.1. Lineage (NCBI taxonomy): Bacteria > Pseudomonadati > Pseudomonadota > Gammaproteobacteria > Enterobacterales > Yersiniaceae > Rahnella > Rahnella perminowiae. Next base: position 3,585 of record NZ_JAFMOT010000143.1, on the reverse strand, counting down.
GCCGGCCGGATGTTATAGGTTCCGAAGAAACTACGATCCGTTTCCAGGCTGATGCTTTTACCGTTCGCATCTACGGTAATCGAACCCGATGTTTTAGTCAGTGCACAGGCAATGCGAACATCAATGGTGCGTATCCCGTTCGGCACATTCAAATCCACGTACTGATTAAAATGCAGTGAAGCCACGGTCTGTCCGTCTAAAAACACCATCAGCGGACACGTTTTCTCAAACGGCACAACTGACCACTGTTCTAAACGGTGTAAACGGATATGGGTCTGCCCTGCCGGCGGGGTCGCGCTGGCGTTAGCGAAAGATGACTTAACCTGCAGCGTCGGTTCATAAGGATTGGCTGCGCACCCGGCTAAGAATAAAGCCGCCAAGGCCACCAGTGTTTTTTTCATCATTATCTCCCTGAGTTTATGAACGAATGATAGCAGTGTGCGCGTGGCGGGCAACAAAAACCGGCAGGTGCAGGTTACGGAATGTCCGCAACCTTCAAAAGTCATCTCAATCTGTGACATTAGTACAAAAAAACATCACCCGAATTGCTAATAGCCAGCTACTGGTATTTGATATTCTTGTTAAGATTTTTCCGATCAGACGTTCAACTCAGTTTCAGGAATACCTATGTACAGTTACACACTTATCGCCCCCGCCGGGATCGTAAAAGCCTACGAAGAAGAATTCCGCGAAAAAGGGATTGAGTTACTGGTTGCCAAACAGAATCGTTCGGAGACGGTCGTCTTACGCAGTGACCAGTTCACCGAAGAAAGCACATTTATCACGCATGTTCATTTACTGATCTTCAGCCTGTGCATGCGCGTACAAAAACAACTCAAAAATGGCGATAGCCCTAATACGACGATTATGTACTGATTTTTCTTCCTGCGACTTTTCATGTCGCAGGGAAGAACATCATCAGCCCTCACTCAGGCATTTTTCAACAACTGCATTGTAGACTTCCTCAACGGTGATTCTGTCCATCGGATGTTTCAGCTGGCGGGATGGGTCATTTTCGACAGGTGGCCTGTAAATAACCTTGTGCAATTCCGGGTTTTGATAAGGCCCGTTTTCGTCGGGTGAATTAAGCACGAACAGACTGATGGTCTTCGTTTTAGCTGCAATCGCTAAATGAAGCGGTCCTGTATCATTAGTCACTAAAAGATCCATCGCATCGATCACTGACAACAACTCCGGCATAGTTGTTTTTCCCGTAATATCAGTAAATTGTGCTCCGTGCGCCTCTTCCATCCTGGCAATAAAACGCTCTGCGATCTCAGTTTCGGCGGGTGAACCAATCAGGATCAGATGAAAAAGCGGTGACGTTTCAATTAACAGCTTGGCCAGACCTGCAAAATGTTCTACCGGCCATCGGTGCGTCATTTTAGATGCCCCCATTTGCAGCCCGATAAGGATCTTGCCAGGTTTTTTATCGAATGCAGGAATCCGTGCAGGTATAAACATCTCCGTATTATCAGGTTTGCTGCCCAGCAAACTGACTAAATCAAGTTTTCTCTGAATAATATGCTTCGATTGTCCCCGGGTAATACCGGACAACCACTTCTCCATACCTGCAGGTTCATTACGGTAATAATCTTTAAATATAAATTCACAGCCCGATATGATGGAAGCGATAATATCATAAGGGGCGCGGCTATGAAGAATAATGGCTAGTTGAGGCTTTTCTCTTCTCAGAACAGAGACAAGTTTTTTCATGTCACTGTAGTGATTATCCATAGGAAGAACGCGATCAAAGTTGTCACCGGGCTCAACCAGCTGTGAATTTTGCTGGCTGGTAACAAGAATAATCCTTGCTGCCGGATAACGTCGTCTTACCGCCCTTATGGCCGGCGTACTGAACATAAAATCACCCAGCCGTTTTGTAGAAAATATCACTACCCGCTCAAAGTCATGCTCTTTATCAAATGACGTTATATTTCTCAGATTTCCTGCACACTGGCTATAACACGACAGCAAAACATTGATTAATTTGATTCTGATATTTTTCCAGGACACGTACAAACCTCTTTTTAGCCAGTCAATAGCCAACAACATCCGCTTATAAATCAAACAACCGCTGACTCTCACAAAGGAATAATTTTAAATTATCCTTGCGTCAAAACCGGCGTGCCGAATTGTCAGGTATATTACTATCCATTTTATAAAAATGGCATTATACGGCAAATGAGGGAAATAGTGCCTGGGAAAGAGGGGTTATGATTAACTCATTGATTTAAAAATTGTTGGTGGGTCGTGGCGGGTTCGAACCGCCGACCAATTGATTAAGTGCGTAGAACCACCCTCTGAATCATCAACTTACCGCAAGTAGCCTCGCTCACACGTCCCGACATGCAAAAAGATGGCAAGCGTAGTTAACGCTCGTCATTTCATATGCGTCCCACCTTTGTCCCAGTCACTTCCGATATGAGATGTCAAATCACATAACCCATGTTTTTCAGAGAGTAACATTTATCTTCTCCATGATGGTCTGTGTAATCACGGAAGTAAGTTTGATAGCGCTCGATCCACGCATTCACCTCCTGCTTTGACCAGAAGTGATGTAAGCTTCGCTAACTCTGAAACGAATCGAGCCGTCGTCACAACCTGGCCGCGCTTATGATCTCGCGTGAGGCTCCTGACGAATGCCTCTCTGATGTCTGAATTCTTTGGCATAGCCCCCTTAAAAACACTGTTCATGCATACAGTGCAATCACGATGATTTTAAATTGTGAAGCGGGAAAAGCCGGAGAAATCTCAAGTACCTGAGCAGCAACGAAAGAATGGGTGAAGAAGGTTTCTTGTAAGGGGCCTTGTTGCTACAATCTTGAGACAAAACTCAAAGGTATAATTTCATGCGAAGACTTAAAGGACTCAGCGGCATTCGCGGTTTACTAGCTATTTTTGTTGCATTGTCTCATTCATATAGTCACTTCACTGGCTGGGGGACTGGATTTAACTTCTTCAGGAACGCAACATTCGCAGTTGATATTTTTTTCATTTTATCTGGTATAGTTCTTTATTATAACTACAAAGAAAAAATATCTAATAAAAAAATTGGTGTGATTTCTTTTTTAATTGTTAGATTTTTCAGACTTTATCCTTTACATATATTTGCAGTTTTACTAATACCACTCTGTCTATTCATATCCCAGGGCGAATTTTTTCCTGAGTGGATCGGCACACTGTCAAAAAGAGGTGTAGTAGGAGATCTTACGCTTTTAAGTAACTTGGGGGGTATGAAACCATTTTTCAATCCGCCAACCTGGTCTATTTCGACTGAATTTTATATTGGTTCTATTGTTGTACTTTTAGCATGTTATTCTTTTGTATTTGTTTTTATCGCCTTAATAGCTTCTGTGATTTTATTTTATATCACAGGCGCCAATGTGGGTGATATCACGCAAAGTTACTATACAATAATTTCTGGTGGCATGATTAGATGTTTATTCGGCATATCGCTTGGGATACTTTCACATTCAATTTCAAAATTGCTTTTTGAAAAATACCCATCTATTAATAAAATTTATAAAGCGTTGATTTATATTTCTTTCGCAACCTTATTAGTAATTATCGTTGGCGTTAAAC
>NZ_JAFMOT010000144.1:0-26372 GCF_019049695.1 Rahnella perminowiae | reverse complement strand
CTTTTCGCAGCAACCAAAAAATTATATAAAATTTGACTTAGTGAAACCCTCACCCTGCAAGGGCTGCACGGTAATGCGGGGGAATTTTGCATATATAAAAAGGTATTAGCATCAATGTCACGCCTTGATAGCAGAAACATTCAGTTACACCATTTGCATGTCAATGCTGTGCATTATTTATCTAAAATATCGCCACAGGTATTTATCTGCGATTTAACTTTTTCATAAAAATTCAAAACACACTGCGAAATGTTTCTCATGGATATTTTGATCGCTTGTGGCCCTGAGTTATTCCGATCTATTTTCGGAAAAGGATGCAGTTTTGGCAGGGTTGCCAACATTATATTTTAAGAATCATTGGCAGCGTTTATCACTCTATAAGTAAGGGATAAGCATGTCTAATAGTTTCCAGAATGAAATTCCGAAAGCGCGCGTTAACATAAAGCTGGATTTACACACGGGTGGCGCGCAGAAGAAAGTCGAATTACCGTTAAAATTAATGGTAATGGGTGATTACAGTAACGGAAAAGAGAACCGTCCGTTATCTGAGCGCGAAAAAGTTAACATTAATAAGAATAACTTTAACAGCGTATTGGCTGAATTCAGCCCCTCACTGAACCTGACCGTAGAAAATACGCTGGCAGATGACCACGGCGAAGAAAATATCTCTCTCAATTTCAACGAAATGAAAGATTTCGAACCGGAACAAGTGGCCCGCCAGATCCCCCAACTGCGCGCGATGCTGGCAATGCGTAATTTATTACGTGACCTCAAATCCAATCTGCTTGACAACGCCACCTTCCGAAAAGAGCTCGAAACCATTCTCAAAGATCCTGCGCTGAGCAACGAGCTGCGCAGTGAGCTGAATGCCCTGGCACCAAAGGCGTAATTGCCTCCACTTAATGGATTAATGCGAGATAATGCTTATGTCAGTCAATACTGAAAATTCTTCTTCCAGCCAGACAACCGTTCTGGATCGCCCTGAAGCGGGCACTGTATACGCTTCCCTGTTTGACAAAATTAACCTGACGCCTGTGTCGTCACTGGGTGACCTGAACGATTTTCAGGACACGTCTGCACTGGCCGATGTTACCGCCGATCAGCGTGTCACAGCCGCTGTACAGGTATTTTTGGAACGCCTCAAGCTGTCCGGCCAGAATGTTGAACGTCTGGACAAAACCCTGCTCGACCATCACATCGCCGAACTCGACAGCCAGATCAGTCGTCAGTTAGACGTGGTCATGCATCATCCGGAATTCCAGCAGATTGAATCCGGCTGGCGTGGGCTGAAATTCCTGGTGGACCGTACCGATTTCCGCCAAAACGTCAAAATTGAACTGCTGGACGTTTCCAAAGACGACCTGCGTCAGGATTTCGAAGATTGCCCTGAAATCATTCAGAGCGGCCTGTATCGCCATGCCTACATTCAGGAATATGACACTCCGGGCGGCGAGCCTATCGGTTCTGTGATTTCCAATTACGAGTTTGACGCGTCAGCTCAAGATGTCGCATTGCTGCGTAATATTTCTAAAGTCTCTGCGGCGGCGCATATGCCGTTCGTGGGCGCAGTCGGCCCTAAATTCTTCCTGAAAGATTCCATGGAAGAAGTCGCCGCAATTAAAGATATCGGCAACTATTTTGACCGGGCGGAATACATCAAGTGGAAATCCTTCCGTGATTCCGATGATTCCCGCTATATCGGTCTGACCATGCCGCGCGTGCTGGGTCGCCTGCCTTATGGTCCGGATACCGTACCGGTACGCAGTTTCAACTATGTTGAAGAAGTGAAAGGCCCGGACCATGAGAAATATCTCTGGACCAACGCGGCATTCGCGTTTGCCGCCAATATGGTGAAAAGCTTCATTAAAAACGGCTGGTGTGTACAAATCCGTGGTCCACAGGCAGGCGGTGCAGTGACTGATCTGCCGATCCACCTGTACGATCTGGGCACCGGCAATCAGGTGAAAATTCCGTCTGAAGTAATGATCCCGGAAACCCGCGAGTTTGAATTTGCTAATCTGGGCTTTATCCCGCTGTCCTACTATAAAAACCGCGATTATTCCTGCTTCTTCTCTGCCAATTCGGCACAAAAACCGGCGCTCTATGACACTGCGGATGCCACGGCAAACAGCCGCATCAATGCCCGTCTGCCGTATATCTTCCTGCTGTCCCGCATTGCGCACTATCTGAAACTGATTCAACGCGAAAATATCGGTACCACCAAAGACCGCCGTCTGCTGGAACTGGAGCTGAATACCTGGGTCCGCACACTGGTGACTGAAATGACCGATCCGGGCGACGATCTGCAGGCTTCTCACCCGCTGCGTGATGCCAAAGTGACCGTAGAAGATATCGAGGACAACCCGGGCTTCTTCCGCGTAAAACTTTACGCCGTACCGCACTTCCAGGTGGAAGGTATGGACGTGAACCTGTCGTTGGTTTCTCAGATGCCAAAGGCTAAGGCATAAACGGAGAAACGATGAAAATTTATCGTCCGTTATGGAGTGACGGGGCCTTTCTGGCCCCGCAACAGTTCCAGCAACAAGCCCGCTGGGAAGCTTTTGTCGCCGATACTGTTGCGCATATGACGCTGGCCCATCCCTGGGGTGTTATTGAAGCGACTTTCGACACTGGCTCGTTGGCGCTGTCTCGCCTGAATGCCCTTCGTCTGGCGGTTCGCTTTCCCGACGGCACGCTGGTGGATACTGAACTGGCTGATAATCTCCCCCCTGCGTGTGATTTGTCAGCAATTGCTGATCGTGATCAGGTAGAGGTGGTGCTGGCGTTACCGCTGCTTTCTGCCAACGGCGGCAATCTTGATGATGGTCAGGACAGTGAGCGGCCGCGTCGCTGGCAGCAGGAATGGGTGACGGTGCAAGAATTATCAGGGCATGAACGGACAGAACTGGCGATCCAGCGTCATGCGATCACGCTGCGTTTTGCGTATCAGGAAAACAGTGCATATCTGACCTGCCCTGTCGTACGTCTTGTACGTAATGCGCAGGGTCAGTGGATGCAGGATGCGAATTTCATCCCGCCGATGCTTTCGTTATCTTCCAGTCCGACAGTGTTGACCGAACTGGGTGATTTGATCCATCGCCTGCAGATCCGCCGTCGCCGTCTGATGGAAATGCGCCGTGAAAGCAATGAACGGATGGCTGACTTTGCAGTGGCTGATGTGTCCTTATTCTGGTTGCTGAATGCGTTTAACAGCGCGGAACCGGTTCTGATGGAGCTTTATCAGTCTCCGGACCGCCATCCCGAACTATTCTATCGTGAACTGGTGCGGCTGGCGGGCAGTCTGCTAACGTTTTCTCTCGAGCATAAAGCTGAAGATATTCCTATGTATCAGCATGATGTGCCGGAGAAAGTTTTCCCTCCGCTATTCAGCCTGCTGGATGCCTTGCTCGAAGCCAGCTTGCCATCCCGTATGGTCGCGATTGAGCTGACACATGAAGCTCAGTTCTGGACAGGTTCCTTGCACGATGCCCGTCTGCGAGACGGTGCAGATTTCTACCTTTCCGTACGCTCCTCCATTCCTAACCACCTGTTGCAAACCCAGTTCCCCCTGCTTTGTAAAGCAGGCAGCTTTGAGGATGTTTCTGACGTAGTCAATGTGGCGCTGAACGGAGTGGTAATGAAGGCGCTGTCTCACGTCCCGGCGGCTATCCCGCTGCGTCTAGAGAACCAGTATTTTGCCCTGGATCTGAACAGCCCGGCTGCACGGACCATGCTGGACTCAGGCAACTGTGCCTTTTATACCCCCGGCTCGCTGGGCGAAATTAAACTCGAACTGTTTGCGGTGCTGCGCTCATGAGCAAAAAAAATACGTCTTTCATTGATGAAGTATTTTATCCCTGCTGGCTAATGGTCAGCCAGTTGCGTAACGGGCAGGAAATTAATGACGGAGAGGCCCTCTATCGTCGTGCCTGTGAATGGATTGACACTGCGCACGAGACGCTGTCAGCTGCCGGTTTTAGCGAAACCAGCTGTGACCATATGCTGTATACCCAGTGTGCTTTACTTGATGAAAGTATTCTCAATCGTCAGAAAAAGGACAGCGGCCACACGAAGTGGATTAAAGACCCGTTGCAGGCACGTTATTTCAATACGTTCAATGCAGGGGAAGAGTTTTGGGAACGCATCCGTAAGGTACTCCAGGAACCAGCACCGGATATCGCGGTGCTAACCTGTTTTTACCGGGCGCTGATGCTCGGCTTCGCTGGCCGTTATCGGGACCAAGGAGATGAGCGCAGGGAAGACGTTGTGCGCAAACTGAATCAGTTAGTACCGCCTTTTGCCTCGGCACAAGAAACGCCGATCGTTTCGCGTTCACTACGCCTTCGTTCAGGGCGCAAAACCTACTGGTTCTCATGGGTCGCGGGCATCGTAATACTGATTGCACTCTGGTTTGTATTAAACACACAGCTGACGCACATGGTTTCTAAACTGACAGGGAACCACTGACGGATGCGCGGATTAACACAGTTAATATTGCTGCCTTTAGCTGCCTGTTTGTCCCTGTGGCTCATTCTGGGTTTTTGGCCGCTTGGCATCGTCAGCCGTATTGTACTAAGCATGCTTGTGTCGATCATCAGCCTCACCATGGGTTATTTTCAGTGGCGCGGGTACAACCGCGATGAAATTGCTCAAGTAAAAATCGCAGATGCCATTCTCCCGCCTGAAGGTTTTCAAGGCGCTGTGGTGCTGGTTTGTGGCGACAGTATGCCGCTGTTCTCCGTATCCATCCCCTTCCGTGAAACGCGTCAGGGGTGGTATCTGCCGGTCGCATTGCCGGAAGATCTGCCGTTACTGGCGAAACATCTGGCAGCGGAGCGTCCGGCGCTTATTGCTCAGGTTTCTGTGTTGCTTGCCATTTTGCCTGAACAACATCAGGAAAAGGATGATTTAACACAGAGGCTACATGTCTGGCACCGGGCTATTGTGCAATGTAAAAGCTGGCTGGCAGGAGTTCCTCCCGTTTGGATCAGCACATGGCTCTCGCCTCCCTCGGCATCCGCCACTGAAACTGAACGCTGGTTCACCATCACGCCTGACTTTAAAGATGTTCAGGTCCAGGAAGCCGGTGCCGGTGTTATATCACTTGTGGAATGGAGCCAGCGATCAGATGCACGAAACAGTCAGGAAAAGTTAAGCGCTGTCTTCTGGATGGAGAGCCTGTTGCCGTGGCTTGAAACTCACGTAGGCAACATCCTCACTCAGCGACAAGGCGATGTCCCTGCCCTGATCCCCTGCGTCTGGGGAGCTTGTTTTACCCTCGTCACCGGTAGCCCGGACAATCTGTGGCAGGGTCATATAGATGGCATTACCACACTCACACCTCACGTTCACGAGGTGAAGGAATGTCTGCCATTGCCGGAAGTGTTGTTGCCTTATCTGCCACGCCGTCATGGCGTCTCTCGTCTTATGCAGGTCTGGCAGTTAGCAGGTTTGCTGTGTGGTGTTTTCCTCCTGTTTGCGCTTCTCGCATCGTTTGTTAATAACCAGCGTCTGGTACAAAGCGTGGGCGATCACCTTGCCCTGTATAACCGCCTCAGTGGCACTCCTCCATCACCTAAAACAGTTGCACAGCAGCAACTCCGTGCTGACGCCAGTTTGCTGGATGAATGGTTACGCAGCGGAGCGCCGATGCGCATGTCAGTGGGTTTATATCAGGGTATGCGGCTGATTGCGCCGCTTGAAGCCGCGATTAATAGCTGGTCACCACCTCCGCCACCACCGCAAGTACTTACGCAAATTGTGCAGGGACCGAAAACTATCCTGTTAGATTCCCTGTCGCTATTTGACGTGAGTAAATCTGAGCTCAAAACGGGTTCCACCAAAGTGTTGATCAACGCGCTGGTTGGAATCAAAGCTAAGCCGGGTTGGCTGATCGTGGTAGCAGGTCATACCGATATTACGGGGGATGAAAAATCCAACCAACTCCTCTCGTACCGGCGTGCAGAGTCAGTACGCAACTGGATGCGAGAGACCGGCGACATTCCGGAAAGTTGTTTTGCCGTACAGGGCTACGGCGCAACCCGCCCGATTGCAACAAACGACACCCCGGAAGGCCGTGCGGCTAATCGCCGTGTCGAAATCAGTCTGGTGCCACAGGCAGATGCCTGTCAGGCAACAGCAACCCCACATTCATCAAATGATTGATGAATGCTTAACCTTGAAAGGAGAACTACCCATGGCAATTCCTGTTTATCTGTGGCTGAAAGATGATGGCGGTGCGGACATTAAAGGTTCCGTAGACGTAAGAGATCGCGAAGGCAGCATCGAAGTCGTTGCACAGGATCACAACCTGTATATCCCGACCGATAACAACACCGGCAAACTGACAGGTACCCGTATTCACACCCCATTCCTGTTTACCAAAGAAATCGATTCCTCCAGCCCCTACCTGTACAAAGCCGTGACCACCGGTCAGACCCTGAAATCTGCTGAGTTCAAGTGGTATCGCATCAACGACGCAGGGCAGGAAGTTGAGTATTTCAACACCAAACTGGAAAACGTCAAGCTGGTGAAAGTCGCGCCAAAAATGCACGACATAAAAGATCCGGCTAAAGAGAAACACAACCACCTCGAAGCTATTGAGCTGCGTTACGAAAAAATCACCTGGACCTACAAAGACGGCAACATCATTCATTCCGATTCGTGGAACGAACGTACTACCGCGTAAGACCTTACAGCAGACGGTTCACCGTCTGCTGTTTTTGTTTGCTGAACCGCTGCCTGAGGATGAAGCAAACAAAAACAGAAACGGACATCGACCTTATGGGCCTGGGTTTCCTGCAACGGAAATGGCTAAGGGCGGTAGCGTACCCAAAAAAGGAACTCAGCATGGAACATCAGTCAGCCGTATTACTTCGCCGCTTAAACCCATATTGTGCCAAAGCGCTGGAGGGCGCCGCAACGCTCTGCCAGACCCGAGCCCACAGTGAAATCACTGTCGAGCACTGGCTGCTCAAATTGCTGGAACTGGGCGAAGGTGACATTACCGTACTGGCCCGCCGCTACGAGTGGGATATGGACGCCTTGTGGCAAAGCCTGTTGGCACATCTTGATGCGCTGCCACGCTCTGTACATTCCCGCCCGCAACTTTCTCCGGATCTGCAAATGCTGATGAAAGCGGGCTGGCTGGCTGCATCACTACAAGATGACAATGAGAACATCCGCAGTGTACATCTGCTGGAGGCACTGATGGCGCAGCCGCGCCTGCTGCGTTGTGAAGGATTATGGCCGCTGTTCAGCCTGAGCGAAGAACATATCCGTCGCCTGAAACCGGTGCTGGATACTTTGTCCGAAGAGCGCACGGCGCTACAGCAGCAGGAAAGCCTGAACCGTACGCCGTCATCGCTCTCCGATAATGCTGCTATTTCGCAACTTGATGCGGGTATGCGTGGTCAGTCATTAAGCGAAGCGCTGCAGGCCGCACTGAATAAATTTACGCTGGATGTCACCGCAAAAGCCAAAGCCGGTCAGATTGACCCGGTATTTGGTCGCGACAATGAAATTCGTCAGATGGTGGATATTCTGTCCCGCCGCCGTAAAAACAATCCGATTCTGGTCGGCGAACCGGGCGTAGGGAAAACCGCACTGGTTGAAGGCCTGGCCTTACGCATTGCGGAAGGCAATGTGCCGGAGAGCCTCAAAACCGTCTGTCTGCGTACGCTGGATTTGGGTCTGTTGCAGGCGGGAGCCGGTGTGAAAGGCGAGTTTGAGCAGCGCCTGAAAAACGTCATCAATGCCGTGCAACAGTCGCCGTCGCCGGTACTGCTGTTTATCGATGAAGCGCACACCATTATCGGAGCAGGTAATCAGGCCGGTGGTGCGGATGCCGCTAATCTGCTTAAACCTGCCCTCGCCCGCGGCGAACTGCGTACCATTGCCGCTACCACATGGTCTGAATATAAGCAGTATTTTGAGCGTGATGCGGCTCTGGAGCGCCGCTTCCAGATAGTCAAAGTCGATGAACCGGATGACGAGATGGCGTGCCTGATGCTGCGCGGTCTGAAATCCCGTTATGCCCAACATCATGGTGTCCATATTACTGACGACGCGGTGAAAGCCGCCGTCAGTCTATCCCGCCGCTACATTACCGGCCGCCAGTTACCCGACAAAGCCGTCGATCTGCTCGACACCGCCTCCGCCCGGGTGCGCATGAGCCTGGATACCCTGCCGGAAGACCTGACCCGCCTGAAGGCACAGATCACCGCGCTGGAAATGGAAGAGCAGGCATTGCTGGAAGACATCGTACTGGGCAGTAAAACCCACGGTGAACGTCTGGAACAGATTGAACAACAGACCGACAGCTTAGACGAACAACTTAATATACTGACTGCTCAGTACCACGCGGAAAAGGACCTCACACAGCAACTGCTGGAGACCCGTCAGGACATCAGCCGTCAGGAAGAAATTGCCAGCCTGCAAAAGCAACTCACTGATTTACAGTGCAACATCCCGCTGCTATCGCCGGATGTTGATGTGCGTACCGTTGCGACAGTGATTGCAGACTGGGCCGGCGTACCGCTGACCAGCCTGCTGAAAGACGAACAAACCGATTTGCTGCAGCTGGAAAAAAATCTCAATAAGCGCGTCGTAGGCCAGGATCATGCGCTGGCCGGCATGGCACAGCGTCTGCGTGCCGCCAAAACCGGCCTGACGTCTGAGGACGGCCCGCTGGGCGTATTCCTGCTGGTCGGCCCGAGCGGCGTAGGTAAAACAGAAACAGCTCTCTCGCTTGCCGACTGCCTGTTCGGCGGCGAAAAATCGCTGATCACCATCAACCTCAGTGAATATCAGGAAGCACATACCGTTTCCCAGCTAAAAGGCTCACCTCCGGGCTACGTCGGTTACGGGCAGGGTGGCATTTTGACGGAAGCCGTACGCAAACGTCCTTACAGCGTCGTCCTGCTCGATGAAGTGGAAAAAGCGCACCGTGACGTCATCAATCTGTTCTATCAGGTGTTCGACCGCGGTTTTATGCGCGACGGCGAAGGACGCGAAATCGACTTCCGTAACACCGTGATCCTGATGACCGCCAACCTCGGCAGCGACCACCTGATGCAACTCCTGGATGAACAACCGGAAGCGACCGACAGCGATTTGCAGGAATTGCTGCGCCCGATCCTGCGCGATCATTTCCAGCCCGCGCTGCTCGCCCGCTTCCAGACGCTGATTTATAAACCGCTGAACGCTGCGGCCATGCGCACTATCGTCGAGATGAAACTGGCGCAAGTCGCCAGACGTCTGAGCAAATATTACGGCCTGCGCTGTACCATCGAAGAAAGCCTGTACGACACGCTGGTCGGTGCCTGCCTGCTGCCTGATACCGGTGCGCGCAACATCGACAGCCTGCTTAATCAGCAGGTCCTGCCGGTGCTCAGCCAGCAATTACTGCAACGCATAGCCGGGCAACAGCGCACCACCGCGCTGGCACTGGGCTGGGATGAGGAAGACGGGATTACGCTGGAATTTGACGACCAGGAAACGCTTTCACTCCAATACGTATTATGATTTTCACTTTAAAGGAAACGTATATGTCAGGCGGAGAAGGACAGCTCAGGAGAATGACTCCGGGGGAAGTCAGATTAGCGCAAACGCTTTACGGCGAACAGATCAACTACTCAACAGTCTGGATCCATTGCGGCAGCTACCTTCCGTTCGGTTTACAGGCGAAGAATGTCGCCATGACGCCAAACGGAGAGGTTTATTTCCGGGAAGGCTATTATTACGCTGACTTTTCATCAGACAGAATAAGCATAGACAGCAGGCATGTTTTTTTACATGAACTCTGCCACGTCTGGCAGTATCAGCATGGCATGCTGGTTAAACTTCGCGGACTATTCAGTTGGGCTGCAAATTATCATTATGATTTAACTAAAAACCGTCTGTCTGACTATTCCATGGAACAACAAGCCTCTATTGTCTCAGATTATTATGTGTTGCGGGATATGGGATATAGCACCTGGCAAGGACTGTGGGGCAATAACTTTATTAATAAAGACAGTTATTATGCTGATGTCGATCTTATACGTATGTATGAGAGCATTCTGGGTTCATTTCCGTCACCGGAGGCACTATGAAGATAACAATATTAATGCTTGTTTTTCTGCTCACCGGATGCCTGGGTGACAGGATCCCTTGGGATATCGCTGAAGTAGAACAGTCTGACGGACAAGTGTGCGTATATTCCTCGGAGACAGATGAAAACGCGGTCTTCGAACGGATGAAAATACAAAAAACAGGGGAATCGAATGAGTTTATTGTCAATTTCACTGAAAAAATATATGCCAGAAATAGCTGCTTACCTTTAATGGGCTATGCATTTATCGCTAATAATGAATATAACGTGAGCTTTTCAGTCATTGACACCCAAAACGGAAGTAGAGAAGTGTTTGCGGCTACGTTTATAGCTAAATAGTTCCTGCCAATTTAATCATTCAAAGGACACATATTACCGGAGCATGATTTGCTGACTCAGGGTAATGCAGAAGGATGCAAAATGAATATTATCGATACATTAACCGATACAGCTAATTCGCTCTCCGGAAGCCTGAATCGTTACCGACTCGATGTTCAGAGCTGTGATGTGTATCTCGACGTGGAGTCTTTTACGGGACAGGAAGAAATAAGTTACGGGTATCGTTACAAAATCGATTTCACCTGCGCCAATAAAGATATTGATGCGAAAACGATGTTAAGGCGTAGCACAACGCTGACGATGCAAACCGCAGGGGTTTTGGTTCCAGGTATGTCGATGCCGCACGTGCAAAAAGTCGTACATGGCGTGGTGACTCATTTCACCCGTCTGACAGGCTCAGCGGATGAAGCCCATTATCAGATTACCGTTGAACCCTTCTTCGCACTTTTAGGTAATCAGAAGCGCTCACATCGATTCTTTCTCCAAAAATCCATCCCTGAGGTTGTTGAACAGATTCTGCGCGAACACAACTTCAAAGGATGGGAGTTTCAGTTCAATTTAAAACTGAGCTATCCGAAGCGTGAACAAATTAACCAATTTGATGAAAGTGATCGGGCGTTTATCGAGCGTTTATTGGCCGAAGTAGGGATTTTCTATACCTTCACGCTTCAGGAAGACACACAAACCGAGATAGTGGTATTTGGCGATAAACAAAGTTGCTACCAGTTTGGTAAGACATTGCCATTGGGTAATCCGGCTGGGATGAATGATAACGGCGTCGAAGCGGTATGGGGTCTGGCACTGCGCCATCAGGTTGTCGAGGCGTCGGTACTGGCTAAAGATTATAACCATCGGGAAGCCCAGCTTTCACTGGTTTCCGCACGGGCAGATATGAGCCGGGGTGACGGTGATGGCATCACTTATGGGGATGTCTACCAGTACCAGCCCCGCCATTTAGTTCGCGGTGACGCAATGACACCCGCACCGGAAAGCGGCAACTTTTGGGCACGTCTTGAGCATGAGCGTTTTTTAGCAGCACAAACCCAACTGAGTGGAAGTAGCACGGATGCGACGTTGGTCCTGCTACAAGTGCTCACTGTCCAGGAAAGCACTCTGCCACCTACCCTTCCGGCAGTCTGGCAATCGCCCGTCGTCATCACTGGTTTACGTTTTGCCGGAAGCAGGGCGACTTCATTATCGGTGAACTTTACCGCTGCCCCCTACAGCGAAACCCTGTGCTGGCGCCCTGCTCTTAAACCGCGTCCTAAAGTCAGCGGTACGATGATGGCACGCGTCACAAGCGCAAAAGCCAACGACATCTATGCCTGGCAAGATGCTGCGGGGTTATATCGCGTCAAATTCGATGCTGATCAGGATGAAAAGGCGCAGGGTCAGGAAAGCATGCCCGTCCGCCTCGCCAAACCTTATGGCGGCGATGTCTATGGTATCCACTTCCCGCTGATCCAGGGCACTGAAGTGGCGATCGCGTTCCACGACGGTGACCCTGATCGCCCGTATATCGCGCACGCGCTTCATGATTCACGTCATACCGATCACGTCACCGAGAAAAACAACACCCGCAACGTCATCCGCACGCCTGCAAATAACAAACTGCGCATGGAAGATAAGCGCGGCGAAGAACACATCAAACTCAGCACCGAATATGGGGGTAAAACCCAGCTGAACCTTGGGCATAATGTGGATGCTAAACGCGGACAGCGCGGTGAAGGGTTTGAGCTGAGAACGGATAAATGGGGAGCGATACGCGGCGGGAAAGGGATTTTTATCACGGCAGATACGCAGCCGGGAGCCAGCGGTCAAATGCTGGAAATGGACGATGCAATAGCCCAGCTTGAACAAGCGCTCACTCTGGCCAGGAGCATGTCGAAAGCCGCACAAACAGCAAAGGCAACTCCAGGTGATACAGATTTCCAGCAGACACTGAATAAGTCCCTCAGCAAGATGAAAGCTCCGGGTATTGTCATAACAGCCCCGGACGGCATTGGCCTCGTAAGTCCAAAAGCCATACGCGTGGCATCCGGCAATGAAAGCGTTGCCGTGGTTTCGGGCAGAAACACGGATATAAGCAGCGGTAAATCCTTCACTGTTTCAGCCCGGGATTCCGTAAGCCTCTTTGCACAGAATACAGGAATGCAGTTTTTTGCCGGTAATGGCAAAGTCGATATTCAAGCACAGGCCGATGAACTCGCTGCCTCAGCTCAAAAAGATGTGGCTATCACCAGCAAGGAAGGAAAAGTGACGGTGAATGCCAGCCAGGAATTGATACTTAACTGCGCAGGGGCCTACATCAAGATTAGCGATGGTAATATCGAGCTGGGTGCGCCGGGTAATATTTTTTTGAAAGCCGCTAATGTACAGAAAATGGGCTCCTCAAGTCTCGACTCTCCTAAGTTTGAATTCCCAAAAGGTTATAGCGGAGGATTTACTCTTAAAGATCCTGAATCCGGGCAAATAAAGCCCTTCACAAAATATAAAATCACCACAGGTGAAGGTGAAATATTTGAAGGATTCTCAGACACAGCAGGAAAGACGGCTGATATAAATTCAATTACCCCAACCAGTATGCAGGTAGGTTTCCCTGATGAGATCCCCACTGAAGGTCCCGGACATTAGGTTAAAGTAAGCTATGACTACCTATAAATACGGTAAACAAAAGATCTTCACCCAGACCTACCTTGAGGGTGATGATAACTGGGCTCCTGAAGGGAAATCCTGGCACTGGCAGCCTGTAATGGCTGATGATATCTATGAAAGCAAAGGAAAATAAGTATGAAAAATAAATTTAATAACATCTAATTATTCTGGGCAGCAATGGATTTTTTATACATAGTGAGATTTGTCTGGCTGAATATACAACAAGGGAGAATTCCTCTTATAGATGACATTCTCTCCTTTAGCAAAATTTACCCTGAGCATGGAACTTCATCAGTTGTTATATTTTCCACATCCCTTCTTCTTAATGTTTCTATTATATTCTCGGTTATTGTTCTAGTTAAGAAATGGAAAGGGGTTAATTTTCTAATTTATTTGCAAATACCTTTCCGCCTGTTATTGCTCACGCCATCGTTGTCTTTTCTTCCCTGGCTATTCAAAAGCCTCGGTATTAGCAGTGTGCTAGTTTTAATTTTAGCAGTCATTGTTTCAGAAATGATCAAAGTATATTCATTAAAAGTTGCACAAAAAAGCGTTTAGAAATGAAACGGAAATTACAATAACAAACATGGAGCGACATAATCTATGGCAACGCAACAGGCATACACTTCGGCATCTCCTAAAAATCATGATGCCTATACTGGTAAGCAGAAACCCTATTGGGTTGAAATACAATTGGTAGACGAAGAAGGAAAAGCCGTCGCCAATATGCCATGGCAGGCAGAAAACAGCGCAACGCCAGGAGGTTATGAGAAAGAACTCAACGGGACCAGCGATGCAACTGGCCTGATAAGAATAGAGCCTCGCTATGGCAGCGAACTAAGATTATTTATCGATGCCCAACCGCTGGTTAAAGAGATGGAACAACGCTCACTGCGGGTTAGCCGTGAACCCAATGATTCTACCGTACGCAATGATGCTGAGGAAAACGGGCATATCTGGCACTACGCGGTTATAGGTGAATTATGCCGGACAGTACCGGATATTGAACGGCGAGACGGTGAGCCTTTTCCGCCTCCATTCCATTTCCCTGCAGATAAATCACTTAAAGGTTTTAAAATAAGAACCAATGAGCTTGAACAACGGCATGTCATTGAGATTTGTCCTTTCAGAGCCTGGGAACTGGTTTTGCATCATCAGAAAGATTATTCTATGGCGAATGCCATTAATTTAGGGGCCGCAGCGTCACTGGCCTATGCGGATGATAGTATGTTTGACACGGCTTCAATTAGCCGCTTCTTCCTGACTCAATGCCAGGATTTGTTTAAATTACCGCAATTGCGCAAAGGAAATTATATCACGAACACGCTGGCTCATGATGTTCCTTTCAGCGAGCGTTATCATCCCCCAGTTTTTATGGATACTTCGAGAGATACATCGGGAGGTTATGGTGAGAATGGTGAAGAGAAACCGTCAATTGCAGGAAATGGCGATACACAACTTTTTTACGCTTATAACAACGATAAAATGATTATATCGTGGAGAGGGACTGCAGGTTTATATGATGTTGGAACAGATTTAGTATTTCGCCCCGTTAATACTGAAACTTGCGAGATAAATAAAGTACAATGCGCTACGCTATTCCCAAAAGGGAAAGTGCATGAAGGATTTTGGAATGGATACAGTAGAATTGGGGCTAAGTTTAAAGAAAAGTTTGAAATTTTAAATGATTTATCGGAACGTTTGGATCTTTTTATTTGTGGCCATAGTCTTGGCGGGGCATTAGCGCTAATAAATTCGGCATTTCTTAAAGATTACAACCCTGTTTTTTACAGTTATGGAATGCCGCGCACCTTTACCAGAGATTCCATAGCACTATTATCAGATCTCATTCACTTTCGACATGTCAATGACAACGATCCCGTCCCTGCCGTGCCACCAGAAGCAAACGTGGATAATTACTTATACGAACTGTGGGGACCTGTCGGTGGCGTTCTGGGGGGACTATGGTCTTCCCTTATTGAATTACCAGCCTGGCAAATAAAGCAATGGGGCGATTGCTTCTGGCACCACGGTAACCCTGTTGTATTTCTTACAACCACGCAGAGCAGGGAATGGAAAGATTGCAAAAGAACTTATCCTGTAGCTGCCGGTTGCATAACATTAAAAAGCCGAATGCCAGTAAAAACCAAACTCTATCTGGTGCCAGCACTGGCCGAAAAGGTCGCTCAGGAAGCAGGGCAAGATCAGAAAGGATTTATCAACTCCCTCACACAAGAAGATTTAGCGAAGTACTTCCCTGAGGGGAAAAACCCCAACAGGGGTGCAGACCTCACCTTTGGTGATCATTTTATGACCGCCTATATGCCCTATATCAATAATAAACTTCTTGAGTTAATAGATGACAAAGGTCTGAGTAAGGATAAGCATTTCACAGAGCACAAAGAGAATGTCAAAAAATTTGTAGAACAAATGTCAGAAGAAAGTTTTGAAATTCCAAAAAATGAGTCTGAAAGAAACATCAACTTCCTGACGTTGGAAACTATGTTGGAAAAGACCTTACTGTCTACCCTGAAAATTAAAAATGGAAAAGATTCCCTGGAACGTTTTGCTCATTATGGGGAAGAGGAAATTGAAAATGCATAAGCGACTCAATGTTCTGGCGAGCTGTGTTTCAGTTCTTGTTTTAAGTAGTTGCGCCAGAGCAACGGATAAAACATTGTCTCCACCCTCAGATACTCAATGGGTTAATGTGGAAGTTCAAAACCCGTCACCTTATACAAAACCGTTTCCACTTGAGGTCAGGTATATCTCTCATAAATGTATGAAAAAAAGAATTAGCGGTGTTGATGGTTCTGTCATTACCGAACCTAGCTATAACGTCATTAAAATCCCGGTGCAGCAGGGAGACAATGATCTCTGGAAGGCAAAGATTGCGATGACCGGTGGTGGATCCTGCAACTGGACGTTGAGTGCATTTAATCTGGGGATTGAATATATTGATGCCACACACCTCGGGAAAGATTTGGTAACAGGTACCGCCGTGGGGGCTACTATTGCATTTGATGATGATGCATCTAGGAATGGACAATTCTCTTCTGTTTATGGCAACTTAAACCTCTCTCCAAAATATTTCCCTTATATAAGAGAGCGGAAATTAGGTAAAAAGGAGAATAGCCTTTCATTATTAGGAAAGGAAAATTTTATCTCACTACGAGCTTTTAATTTGAGCGAGATTATATTCAAACCACAATTGGATGAAAGTAAAGTGGTAAAATTTATTGGCTTGGAAAAAAAAACCAAGGGAAGTTACCCTAAAATAGTTTATCCAAATGGAACAACCGCGCCTGAAAGAACGCTTTTTCCTAATTTTGATTTGGTTGATAAAATGAAGGTTAAATAATTGATAACTTAAAGGAACTCCAAAATGAACAACAAATCAAAAAAATTAATAGCCTTTCTATCTATTTTATCAAACAGTGGCTGCGCAGTTACAGCAGACCGTAGCTTATCACCACCCTCTGATACCCAATGGGTTAATGTGGAAATCAAAAAACCTTCACATTATACAAACCCTTTCCACTTGAGGTCAGGTATATTTCTCATAAATGCATGAATGAGAAGTAGGATTTAGGGATATTATATTTATTAGCTCCGTCGTGGGCATTTTACGAGAAAACCAACCTCAAGAATATTAAATAGTATTGCGCAGTTCCTCCCGACCAAAAAATAAATCAAGACAAAATTTAAAATTCGCATATTTAAATTACCTTTAACGTTATTTCATCAATATTACTTAAACCTCAAATAAAAGGAATTCTCATGCCAAAAGGTTTCGTATTACTCGGCGATAAAACCACACACGGTGGCTCTGTTATTTCAGCCTCTTCAACCATGATTGTAAACGGAAAACCTGTCGCCTTAATAGGTGACAAAGTCAGTTGCCCTGTTCCCTTTCACGGTGTTAACCCTATTGTAGAAGGTTCACCCGAATGGTCCTCAGACGGTAAAGCCATTGTGGTGGATGGCTGTAAATGCCTTTGCGGTTGTCAGGTCATCTCCAGTGCTCCGGATTGCGCAATAGGATAAGTCATGGGCTGGGAACGTCAAAAACCCTTTACGACTGAACAACCCTCACCTCCTTCTTCCGGCGGCTGGTTAATCAGTGGTGTGCTGGCGGTGATTGCCAGTGTGTTGCTATTCGTTTTACATGCTTCCGGATCACTAAGCGTGCTGAAACCGATCAATATCTGGTTATTCGCGCTGATTCCCGTCGTGCTCTGGATACTGACTTTCAGTACCTGTGGTTATCTTTATGGCCGCGAAATGGAGCGTTTCCAGTTCTTCCAGCGTGAGGCTGAACACGCTCAGCAACAATGGACCGCGTGGGCAGAACGTTATATCGCAGTATCCGCAAGTTGCGTGATGCTACCGGACAGTATTTCAGCAGCACTGTTACAACAAAATCTGAGAGGTTTACCGCAGCAACAGGGGTTGGTTCGCCACATTGATTATTTGAAAGATAACAAGTCGGTAATTAATACGTTGCTGGAAGGTATTCAGAGTGCCCTGCAGATACTCCCCCCTGAGTTAGCACTTCAGGTCACGGTATTAACCGATGAACCCGAATCAGGCAGGCAGAAATTATTCGCCCTGTTTGATGAGTGCTGGCAGACCCGTGCGCCTGAAAACCTTCGTCCTGCATCGCTGAACATCACCGATCAGCTTTCATTCCGGTCACTTGATGAAAGACTCGGGCAACCGGAATCTACGGTGCAGTTGATTTTGGTGAAGCAGATGCACGGGGATACACGTTATTCCGACGGTCTGGCCGCATTGTTGTTCACCAGTGATGATGTCGCGCAAAAATATGCTCTGCCACACATCGTCCGTGTACTGCGTCCTATGCCGCTGCATGTGGATAATCTCAACGAAGAGCTGACATTGCTTCTTACAACACAAACGCAGGCTTGCCAGACTACTAGCGTCCTGGGTGATCACCAAAAATGGACCGCGTCCTCCGCCGCAGTTATCACCATCGGAAATGCAGTTGGCACCCGATGGCAGGCAGAAAATATTCTGACAGTCGAAACATATTGCGGCATTCAGGGACCTTACTCTCCCTGGTTTACCCTCGCGCTGGGGGCTGATTTTGTTCATATCGGACAACAATCTTGGTTAGCGTTATCCACAACAGGAGCAGAAAATTTTGTTTACACCATCGCAACAGGGAGTGGGGATGAGCGTATTAAGTAGGCTCTGGCGTTTTGGGGGCCTGACGGTTCTGCTGCTGGCTGTATTCAGCCTCATTGGATGGGCTGTCTGGCATCACGGGGAACGACTCGGTCTCGATACTACCGGCAAAAAAGCCGCAGCCTTCCTGATGATCTGCTTGCTAGGAGCAGTGCTGCGTTTTGGCCCTGCGCTGCTGCGACTGGTGCAACAACTCATGCACCGCGAAGAAGAAAAAAAACAGAACGTCCTGCCGGGAAGTGAAGAACGTCTGCTGCAAACACCGCCGCGCCACGTCACGGTAACCGAAATCCGCGAAGCCCTGCGCCAGACTTACGGCCGCTTCTGGTCACACAAAGTCCGTATTTTGCTGCTTACCGGCAGCGCTGCCGATGTTGAGCGTCTGACTCCCGGCCTGACATCGCAATACTGGCAGGAAGACAGCGGCACCGTGTTGTTGTGGGGTGGCGATCTGGCCGCGCAGGCCGACAGCGCATGGCTTGTTGCACTGCGCCATTTGCGCCGCCGCCCGCTGGATGGCCTGGTTTGGGTGACATCTGCACTGGCGCAGCATACGGAGAATGGTCAGTTGCAGACGCAAACGCCTCTCTCTGCCGACATGATGGATAGCGCCGCGAAAGCGTTTTCAGTTCGCTTTGATCTGCTGGGATGGCGACTGCCGTTGTACGTGTGGTCACTGCATTCAGCGGGAAATCAAAATAAAGCCCGTATCACGCAACCTGTGGGCTGCCTGCTGCCTGCCGCCTGCAAACCGGATGAACTGAGAAAACAACTTACCGCGCTGGTGCCGACGTTGATCGAACAAGGCATGCAGCAAATCGGCGTCAGCAGGCAGAATCTGTTTTTGTTGCAGCTTGCTGATCAACTCGCACATAAACCGGACTTTATTGCTGAACCTGTGGCCGCGTTGCTCAACCCTTACCGCCCTTCTCCCCTTGCAGGCATCATGTTCAGCCCGGCATCTGTCAATGCACAGCGCACGGTAAAACATCACTGGGGCAAGGATAACCGTTGGGATGTTTTGCTCGGCTCACTGTCGTCATTACCCGCAGGGCTGGCGGTCAAAAAGCTCGGGTTCGCGTGGGGTAAAACGTGCGGCATGATTGCAGCAGGTGTGATGGTGTTATGGGGCGCGGGAATGGTGATGTCCTTTATCGTTAACCGCCAGACGATTAATACCAGCGAAGCGCAGGTGAAACAGGCTGCGGATGTGAAGCAGGCGCTACCACTGCGACTCAAAGCCCAGCGCGAACTGCAAAACACGCTCGACAGGCTTCAATACCGCCAGCAGCATGCACCCTGGTTTAGCCGGTTCGGACTGAATCAGAATGATCCTCTGCTGGCTGCACTTTGGCCACAGTATGCCGCCAGTGCGATGCCTCTGTTACGTGACGCCGCCGCTCAGTACCTTGAAGACAAGCTCACCACATTCACCGGTCTTCCACCAGGTGATCTGCGCCGGGATGCATTGGTGAAGCCCGCTTACGACCAGTTAAAGCTCTACCTGATGCTGTCACGCCCTGAAAAAATGGATGCGGCATGGTTCAGCAAAACGTTACTGAGCGACTGGCCGCAACGCAAAGGAGCACCGGATGGTGTATGGCAGGGAGAAGGTCCTTCCCTGCTGGATTTTTATGGCCGTAACCTTTCCCGTCATCCGGAATGGCAACTTTCTGCAGATGAAAATCTTATCGGTCAGGTTCGTACCTTACTGGTTCGCATGATGGGTGCCCGTAACAGTGAATCCTCGCTTTATCAGAAAATGCTTCTACAGGTCGCTCACCAGTATGCAGATATGACGCTGGCTGATATGGCTGGCGATACGGATGCTGAAAAGATATTGACCACGGATGCCGTGGTGCCGGGCATGTTCACCCGTAAAGCCTGGGAGGAGTCCGTCAAACCGGCGATTGATAAAGTGGTCAATGGACGACGTGAAGAAATGGACTGGGTGCTGAGTGACAACAAAACCGCCGTGTTGCAGCAGGATTCACCTGAAGCACTTCAGGCACGCCTGAAAGAACGCTATTTCGCAGACTTCTCCGCAAGCTGGCTGGATTTCTTGAACAGTCTGCACTGGCAACAGGCACAAACACTGTCAGATGCTATCGATCAGTTGACCCTGATGGCGGACGTGCGTCAGTCGCCACTGGTGGCGCTGATGAATACCCTTAACATACAAGGCAAAACCGGTCAAAGCGGCGAAGCTTTATCTGACTCGCTGGTGAAATCTGCAAAAAATCTCTTAAACCGTGATGAACAACCGGCCATAGATCAGCAGGCCGGTGCACAAGGTCCGCTGAATGCGACGTTTGGTCCGATACTGACATTGATGGACAAGAAAGCCAGTGGGCAAGGCAATGCCAGTCTCAGTCTGCAAACCTTCCTGACGCGGGTTACGCAGGTGCGTCTTAAACTTCAGCAAGTTGTGAATGCCGCCGATCCGCAGGCAATGACGCAAACACTGGCACAGACAGTATTTCAGGGCAAAGCGGTTGATCTGACAGAAACCCGCGATTACGGCAGTCTGGTGGCCGCGAGTCTGGGTCAGGAATGGAGCGGATTCGGACAGACAATATTTGTCCGGCCGATGGAGCAGGCGTGGCAGCAAGTTCTGACCCCGGCGGCAGAAAGTCTGAACGCGCAATGGCAGACAGCCATCGTCAATGACTGGAACAGCGCATTCGGTGGTCGTTATCCGTTAAAAAATACCAGCAGCGAAGTGTCACTGCCGCTGATGGCCCGCTATCTCAACAGCGACAGCGGTCGCATCGCCCGCTTCCTGCAAACCCGTCTGAACGGCGTCCTGCACAAAGAAGGCAGCCACTGGGTGCCGGACAGTATCAATGCACAAGGACTGACCTTCAGCCCTGTCTTCCTGAAAGCCCTGGATACCCTGAGCTACCTGTCTGACGTGGTTTTCACCAACGGCGAAGCAGGTGTGCATTTTGAACTGCGTCCGGGTACAGCCAAAGATGTCATGCAGACAGATCTGGTGATCGACAGTCAGAAACTCAGCTATTACAACCAGCTTCCGACGTGGAAACGCTTCACCTGGCCGAATGATACCGAAGCGCCCGGCGCAAGCCTGAGCTGGATAAGCACACAGGCAGGCACACGTCAGTTCGCCGATCTGCCGGGTGCCTGGGGGTTGATACGTCTGCTCGATAAAGCCGCCGTTGCGCCGTATCAGGGCGTGAGCAGCAGCTTTAACATCACCTGGAAAGCACCAGATGGCAGACGGCTGAATTACACCCTGCGCACGGAGGCGGGTGAAGGTCCGCTGGCGTTGCTGAGATTGCGAAACTTCACTCTCCCCGCGCAGATTTTCCAGGTTAAGGCGGCACGGGTTGCCTCTGTAGAAAAACCTTTTGATCCCGACGCTGTCGCTGAGGAGCCGTAATGTCCACATTAATTACCCTACAGAATGCATGTTCTGCTGAAACTTCGTCTCTGTTAGCACAGGCACAACAGCAAGCCTTGCTTTGGGATAACTGGCTCCATCCGGTAACCGCAGAAGCGCCAACTGGCGAAGACCCGGGTTATGACGATAGCTTCCAGCAGATGCGTGAAGAGGTAAACAAACTTTCCGGCGCGGATACTTCTCTGACCTGCGAACTGGCGGAAAATTTGCTCATCACGCACTGCAAGGACGTCCGCGTTGCCACCTATTACATCTGGGCGCGCTTGCATCGCGACGGTGAAGCCGGGCTGGCCGATGGCCTTTCCCTGCTGGCCGGGTTGATCTCACGCTTTGGTGAAACCCTGCATCCGTTGCGGCCAGCCAGCAGGAAAGCCTCGCTGGAATGGCTGTCGGGTTCACGCATGCTCGACAGTCTCTCGCTGTTCCCGGAAGTGGATAAGGCTGATTTTTCCCGCATCGTGGGCGCACTGGCTTTAATTGAGCAAGGATTAAGTACGTGGGAGCAATCCTCCCGACCGCAGTTTGGGGCACTCTATGCCGCGCTGGAAAACCGCCTTGCACAGTCCGGCGGTTTTGACGCTGTCATTCCGCAAAACAGCAGAACTACAAGCATTCAGCATTCAGCTGCAACCGGAGAATCCCCGGTACTGAAGCCGGTCACCTCCGGGCGTGAACTCTTAGAACAGGCCAGATTGCTGGCGCAATACCTGCGTGATCAGCCATCCGGCTGGCTCTCAGGTCATCATCTGATTAAAAGCATCCGCCTGGATACAGTGCATGAACTGCCTCCCCTTGCTGCTGATGGCCGGACCCGTCTGGCGCCTCCGAAACCGGAACACCGCGCGTTGCTCAAGCGACTTTATCTGCAGCAAAGCTGGCTGGAGTTGCTGGAGCAGACAGACAGCCTGTTCGCTCAGGGCGTGAATCATCTCTGGCTGGATTTGCAATGGTATCTCCATCAGGCGCTGATCAAAGCGGGCGCACCCTATGAAGCCTGGGCTGACATCATTAAGCAGGATTTAAACGGAATGCTCACCCGCTTACCCGGTCTCGAAGGGCTGGCATTTGATGATGGCACCCCGTTCGCCGATGAAGTCACACTGAATTGGATCAACCAACAGGTTATGACATTTCAGGAAAGCTGGGGTAACGAACCCTCTGCATCGGCGTCCACAGCAGGCAATGACGATATTCTGCAACTTGAACCGGAAGCGCTGGCACAGGCTGACAGTAGCGGCGTAGAAGCCGCCCTGAACTGGCTGCAAAACCGCCCCGGTGCCCGCACGCCCCGCCATCAATGGTTGGTACGTCTGCTGATGGCCCGCGTTGCCGAGCAATACGGCAAAAATGACATGGCGCTGCATCTGCTGGGGGAACTGGACAGCAATGGCTCCACGCTCACCCTCACGCAATGGGAACCTGAACTGCTGTTTGAAGTGAAAGCCAGACGCCTGAAACTCCTGCGCATGAAATCCGGGCGCGCAGACACCGACAAATCGCGGCTGCATGGTGAAATGGAGAATCTGCTGGTGGGGTTAATTGCTATTGATCCTGCACGTGCTGCGGTGTTGTGTGGCTAATAAATATAAGGAGATACCCGCATGATGGATATTGCACAAAACCTGCTGTCGCTCTCGAAAACCACCCTGAACCGTTATCGCCTGACAGTACCTTCCTGTCAGGCCTTGCTGGATATGGAGAGTTTCACCGGCAACGAAGGCATGAGCCAGCTTTATCGCTACACCCTCACCTTTACCAGTACGGAAAAAGATATCGACCCCCGCCAGCTACTCCGCCAGCCGGCGACGTTCACCATGGGCACAGGTCCGCTGGAAAGCCTGTCTGCACAAAAAATCGTACATGGTGTGATCACGGATTTTAGCCGGATATCAGGCTCAGCGGATCAGGTGCAATATCAGGTAACGCTTGAGCCCTTTCTGGCACTGCTTGCAAATCAGTTTCGTACACACCGCTTCTTTGTGAACAAATCCGTTCCTGACGTTATTGAACAGGTGCTGACCGAACACGGCCTCAAAGGCTGGGAGTATGAATTTTCGCTGAAACAGGTATACCCGAAGCGCGAACAGATAAACCAGTTTCAGGAAAGCGATCTGGCCTTTATCGAGCGCCTGCTTTCTGAACTGGGGATATTTTATTTCTTCACCCTGCAACCTGATGCGCAGACTGAAATCATCCACTTTGCCGATAAGCAAAGTGCTTACTATTTCGGTAAAACTCTGCCGCTGAACAGTCCGTCCGGGATGAGCGACAGCGGTGCGGACTCCGTCTGGGGCGTAAATATTCAGCACAGCGTAGTTCAGGCATCCGTCACCAGTAAAGATTACAACTACCGTGAGGCGCAGCGGGTTTTACAGTCTGCCAGAGCAGACATGACCCGCGGAGCGGGCGAAAGCATCACTTACGGAGAGGTGTATCACTACAAACCGCGCCATCCGGAAACGGGCGACAAAACCGACCCTGCGGCTGAAACCGCCAACTTTATGGCGCGCCTCGACCACGAACGCTTTTTGTCACAACAAACAATCCTTTCCTTTTTTAGTAACGATGCCACATTGCAACCCGCGCAGGTGCTGACGATTACCGACCGTGCGATCCCTTCAACGCTGCCAGAATTGCTGTCATCCGCGGTCGTATTGATCCACACCCACTTCAGCGGCAGCCGCCAGAATGCCCTGAAAGTCAGGCTCAACGCGGTACCTTACAATGAAACCCTGTGCTGGCGCCCTGCTCTGCTGCCCCGTCCCGTGGTCAGCGGCACCCTGATGGCGCGTGTCACCAGCGCCAAAGCCAATGATATTTATGCCTGGCAGGATACATCAGGGCTGTATCGGGTCAGATTCGATGCCGACCTGGATGGTAAAGCGCAGGGTCAGGAAAGTATGCCGGTGCGCTTCGCCAGACCTTATGGCGGTGACGAGTATGGTATCCACTTCCCGCTGATACAGGGCACGGAAGTGGCGATTGCCTTCCACGACGGCGATCCGGACAGGCCGTATATCGCGCATGCGCTGCATGACTCACGCCACACCGACCACGTCACGGAGCAAAACAACACCCGTAACGTCATCCGAACGCCAGCCAACAATAAGCTGCGGATGGAAGACAAACGTGGCGAAGAACATATCAAGCTCAGCACGGAATACGGCAGCAAGACACAGCTCAACCTCGGGCATAGCGTCGATGCCAGCCGTGCGCTGCGCGGTGAAGGCTTCGAACTGCGCACCGATGAATGGGGCGCAATTCGGGCCGGAAAAGGGATATTCATCAGCGCCGATGAACAACCTGCTGCAAGTGGTAAACAACTGGAGATGGACGAAGCCATTGTCCAGCTTGAACAGGCGCTGACGCTGGCACGCAGTCTGGCGAAGATGGCGGAAATCGCCAAAGCCACACCGGGCGATACCGACAGCCAGAAAGCGCTCAATGCTTCACTGGAAAAGCTGAAAGCCGCGGGCATCCTGATGTCCGCACCCCAGGGCATTGGTATCGTCAGCCCGTCTGCGGTGCGCCTTGCCTCCGGCAGCCAAAGCGTCGGAATTATGTCGGGTAGCAATATCGACATCAGCAGCGGCAAATCCTTTACCGTCGCCGCAGGCGAAAGCATCAGTTTGTTTGCTCAAAAATCCGGCATAAAGCTCTTCGCCGGAAAAGGGAAAGTCGACATTCAGGCACAGGGTGACGAATTATCGGCGCTGGCCAAAAACGACATCACCGTGACCAGCACGGAAAGCACCGTCACTATCACCGCCGCCAGAGAGCTGATCCTGACCTGCGGCGGCGGCTACATCAAACTCAGTGACGGCAACATTGAAATCGCTGATCCGCAAAACATCCTGTTTAAATCAACCAACTGGCAAAAGATGGGACCGGCAAGTTTGAATAAACTCTTTCCTCGCTTCCCGAGTGCTGACACTGAAATGCCATCAGATAAAGAAGAGGCCGAAATTCCTCCGCAGACTTTGCGAATTAACGTACCGCAGGCACCTAATGCTCTGGATACCAGCTGGGCAGGCATGCCGTACACGCTGTATGCCGATGATGCAGAAGTGAAAAAAGGCGTGCTGGATAAAAGCGGAAAAGTCGACATCGAGCACAAGCCGCAAACCCAAAGTTACCGGCTGGAAATGGCGAATGGCATTCACTATCAGATCCCGGTAGTGAGTGCTTATCGCAATCAGGAACAAGGCGAACTGGCGAACCGGGGTTTTCATCATCATACCTCTCAGCCTGACGCTGATATTAACCCGCCAGCCTCACACACCGAGCACCGCAATCTTTATAAAGAACTCCTGGATGGCTTCGGTGATAAGGAAGAGTACTGATGAGTCAAAATGATATTGTTTCTCCCGTCTCTGTTGTTGATACCAGTCAGTGCACCATCATTCCGCCCTGGTTTGTGGAAGGCACTGAATTCCCGCCTGCTCCCGCGACCTATAAGCCTTTGGTCAACGGCGAAGAAGCTTTCCGCGCAGTGCATGAAGCCATCGCCAATGCCAAGAAGACCTGACCTGCTCCCCGTTGATTAATACACCACGATGTTAGTAATGTCTTCATAAGCCACATGAGGACATCCCCATGAAGAAGCGTTTTTCCGACGAACAGATCATCAGTATCCTCCGCGAGGCTGAA